>CAMYYV010000081.1 GCA_947303625.1 uncultured Bacteroidales bacterium
GGAACTTCATGTCGAGGATGGAGGCGGCGATGAGTTCGGTGGTCATGAAGCCTTGATTGAACAGGGCACTGTTCTCGATCTTGGCGATCAGGCTGTCGGGCATGACTTCTCCGGTCTGGTAATGCTTGGCATACATGCGGATGACCTCAGGCTCGGCGACCCAGTTCTCCATGATCTGCGAGGGCAACTCCACATAGTCGTGGGGCACATTTCCACATGTGCGGTCGTAAAGGCCATCGGAGAAGAAGCCATGCAGCGAGTGGCCGAACTCATGCCACATGGTCTCGGTCTCGTCCCAGGTGAGCAGGGCAGGAGTGTCGCCCGAGGCGGGGGTGAAGTTCATCACCAGTGAGATGACAGGATAGATTTTCTTTCCCTCGATGTCGTGACCACTCTCGCGGAAGCTGGTGCACCAGGCACCGCCGCTCTTTGAGTCGCGCGGATAGTAGTCCAGATAGAGGATGCCGAGGAAGTCGCCGTTGGCTTCTTTCACTTCGTAGGTCTCCACGCCAGGATAATAGACGGGCAGCGTCTCGTTCTTGGTGAAGGTGACGCCATATAGTTTGTTGGCGGCCTCGAACATGCCATTGCGCACGTTGTCGACGGTGAGGTAAGGCTTGATGTAGTTCTCGTCGAAATCGTATTTGGCCTTGCGGAGTTTCTCGGCGTAATACCACCAATCCCAACCTTCAAGCTTGAAGCCAGCACCTTCCTTGTCGGCGATGGCTTGCATCTCGGCGAGTTCTTTCTTGGCCAGCTTCTGAGCTGGGTTGAAGATGTCGATGAGGAATTTGTCGACGGTCTTAGAGTCTTGGGCCATGTTGACAGCCAGTACATAGTCGGCATAGTTGTCATAGCCGAAGAGCTTGGCTTTCTGCACGCGCAGCTTGCACATCTCGTTGACGAGTTTCTTGTTGTCGTATTCGTTGTTGTTGTCGCCACGGTTGTAGTAGGCCTTGTACATCTGTTCACGCAGGTCGCGGTTGTCGGCAAACTGCAGGAAGGGGATGAGGCTGGGCTTGCTGAGGGTGAACACCCATTTGCCTTCCATGCCCTCGGCCTTGGCTTGCTCAGCGGCGGCATCGATGCTGGTCTGGGGCAGACCCGCGAGGTCTTTTTCGTCCTCAATGACGAGTTTGTAATTGGCGTTCTCCTTCAGCAGGTTGTTGCCAAATTGCAGGCTCAAGGTGGAGAGTTGCTCGTTGATTTTGCTAAGTTCGGCTTGCTGCTCTGCATTCAGGCCGGCACCGCTGCGGATGAAGTCCTGATGGTATTTCTCCACCACGCGGATCTGCTGTGGGTCGAGACCCATCTCGTTGCGATGCTGGTAGACGTAGTCTATGCGCTCGAAGAGTTTCGGGTTCATGGCGATGTCGTCGCCGTGCTTCGAGAGCATGGGCAGCACTTTTTCGGCGATGGCGATCATCTCATCGTTGGTGAGGCATTCATTGAGGTTAAAGAATACGTTGCTCACGCGGTCGAGGATCTGGCCCGACTTGTCGTAAGGTAGGATGGTGTTCTCGAAGGTCGGGGTCTCGTGGTTGTTGACGATGGCTTCCACTTCGGCCAGTTGCTCTTTCATGCCCTCCTCGAAAGCTGGCAGATAGTGCTCGTTTTTGATTTGGTCGAACGGCGGCACCTGGAAGGGCGTTGTGTATTCGGTCAGAAAGGGGTTCGTTTTTTTGACCTCGGATTTTTGCTGGGCTTTTGAGGTGTATGAAGCCAATGTGATGACGCTTAAAGCAATCATGTTGATGAGTTTTTTGGTCATTGTATCGTGATTTGATTGAAATTCGCGGCTGCAAAGATAAAAAATGTTGCATTTTGCCTTGCGAAAAAGTAAAAACATTATCTTTGTAGTCGATTAATTGACGCGAGACTACGAGACGCGTGACGCGAGACTATGGCTTTGTCCCGTGTCTCGTGTCCCGCAGTTCCGTGTCAAAGGGTTAATAGATAGTAATTAATGCAATCTAAATAATGAGTTACATTTCCTGGGATAAGAAAAAAGTAATTAATCTGGAGTTTACACTCAATCGTGAAGTGTTGCGTTCCAATGCCCTAGGCGCATTTCTCGCCACCACGATGATTGGCTGCAACACGCGAAAATACCACGGTCTTTTGGTGGTGCCCCAACCGCAGCTGGACAACAACAACCATGTGTTGCTGTCGAGTCTTGATGAGACCATCATTGAGAACAAGGAGGAGTTCCATCTCGGTGTGCACATGTACCCCAATGGCATCTTTGCTCCACGCGGACACAAATACCTTCGCGATTTCACCGCCGACCCTATGCCAAAGATGACCTACCGCATCGGCAATGTGGTTTTAGACAAGGAGCTGATTTTCTCAGCCACGGAGGCACGCCTCTTTGTGCGTTACACGCTGCGCGAGTCGGTGGTGCCCATCACTCTGCGTGTGCTGCCTTTCTTAGCTTTCCGCAACGTCCACATGCTGACGCATGAGAACCACGAAGCCAGTCGTAAAGTGGAACTTGTGAAGAACGGCGCGTCATGGCAGCTATACAAAGACTATTCGAGGCTCTATCTGCAGTTCTCGAAGGCGGCGCAATATACCCATGTGCCGCATTGGTACTACAATATGTTTTACATCCGTGAGCAGGAACGTGGCTACGACGCTGTCGAGGACCAGTTTGTCCCCGGCTTCTTCGAGCTTCAGATGAAGCAGGGCGACACGGCGATTCTCTCGGTGAGTCTCAAGGAAGAGAGCCCCACCGCCATCAAGCGGCAGTGCGAGGCCGAGGTGAAGAGGTTGTTGCCGCAGACGAGTTATGAGGACTGCCTCGTGAAGGCAGCAGATCAGTTCATCATCCATGATGAGAAAGGCACGCGTCTCTGGGCGGGCTTCCCATGGTTTGGCTCTTGCAGCCGCGATACCTTCCTTGCCTTGCCAGGCATCGCTTTGGCACAGGGCAACGAAAAGATTTTCAAGGACGCGTTGGATTACCTCGTTGAAAGGATGCAAGGCCCGTTCTTCCCACATCGCTATTATCAAAAGAGCCTGTATTTCACAGCCGTCGACTCGCCACTTTGGTTTTTCTATGTGTTGCAGCTCTACGAGAAGATACTTGGTAAGGACAAGAAGGAGATTTGGAAGAAATACAAGAAGCCAATGACGACCATCTTGGATAGCTTCATTGCAGGCACCGACTTCAACGTACACGTTCTCGATAGTGGCCTGCTCTATGCCGGCAACCGCGACTTGGCTTTGACATGGATGAACGTCTTCGCCCAAGGCAAACCCTGGACGCCGCGCACGGGATTGGATATTGAAGTCAATGCGCTATGGTATAATGCCCTGTGTTATGGTGTGGAGCTGCTGAAAGCTGCTGAACCCAAGAGCACGCTGCTGAAGAAATGGCAGGCCTTGGCCGACAAGGTGAAGACCTCGTTTGTCGACACCTTCTATAACAAGGCCACCAACGGCTTTTACGACTTTGTGAACAGCAATGAGAAAAACACACAGGTGCGACCCAATATGATGATTGCCGCGGCTTTGCCCTATACACCAATGAGCGACGAGATGCAGAAACGCGCTTTCGATATCGCCCATTCCGAGCTGTTGACGACACGCGGTATCCGCTCGTTATCGCCCAACGATGAGAACTACAAGGGCATCAGTATCGGTAGCCACAGCGAGCGCGAACGTGCCTATCACAACGGCTCGACCTTCCCTTGGCTGATTATGTTCTATGCTGAACTCTCGGTGAAACTGTTTGGGAAGACCTCGTTGCCGTATCTGGAAGACCTGTATAACGGATTCGAGGAAGCAATCAAGGACAACGGCATCGGCACGGTGTCGGAGATCTACGACGGCAATCCGCCCTTCGAGGCCAGAGGCTGCATCTCGCAGTCAACAAGCGTGGGTGCCTTGCTCTACCTGCATTATCTGATTGAAGAACTAAATAAGAAAGGAGGCTCAAAATGAGAGTCCTGATGTTTGGGTGGGAGTTTCCGCCCCATATTACCGGCGGTCTCGGAACGGCTTGCTTCGGCATGACCAAAGGCTTGGCCAAAAACGATGTGGACGTGCTTTTTGTGGTGCCGCGTGCATACGGCGACGAGGATGAGACTAATGTGCGGCTGCTCAACGCCAGCGACGTGACCATCGACATCGACCACGAGAAAGACCGCAGTTATTGGGAGCGTGTGCAGTATATGGAGATTGGCTCTAACATCATCCCGTATGTCGGGCCGGAGGATTTCGCCAATGTGCTGGAGAGCGACCGCCATGTGGTGGAACACTTCAACCGTAGCGGCTCGGTGTTTGCGCGCAACTACCAGTTCTCGGGCAAATACGGCATGAACCTCATGGAGGAGGTGGCACGCTACGCTCTGATTGGCTCGTCGTTGGCCACGAAATACGACTTTGATGTCATCCACGCTCACGACTGGCTGACCTATTCCGCTGGCATCGCGGCTAAGGAGACCACAGGCAAGCCGCTCGTGGTGCACATGCACGCCACCGAATTCGACCGCTCTGGCGAGAACATCAACACGGATGTCTATGCCATCGAGCGTAGGGGTATGGAAGCTGCTGACCGTGTCATCACGGTGAGTAACCTGACTAGAAATATCGTCATTAACAAATACGGTATCGACCCTGCCAAAGTCGTGACGGTCCACAACGCCGTGGAGCCCAACGACAAGCCCAAGTCGGAATACGAACGCAGCGGCTTGGATGCCAAGGTAGTGACCTTCCTCGGAAGAATCACCTACCAGAAAGGCCCTGAGTACTTCATCGAGGCGGCTTACAAGATCCACCAGGTCGACCCGAGCATCCATTTCGTGATGGCGGGCACGGGCGACATGCTGGAGAAGATGATTCGTCGTGTGGCACAACTCGGTATGGGTAGCCACTTCCACTTCACGGGCTTCCTGAAGGGCGAGGCCGTCGACCAGATGTTCGCCATGACCGATGTGTTCGTCATGCCGTCCATCTCCGAGCCGTTCGGCATTGTGCCGTTGGAGGCCATGCGCCTCAACGTGCCGGTGGTCATTAGCAAGCAGTCGGGCGTTTCCGAGGTGGTGAAGCACGCCTTGAAGGTCGACTTCTGGGACATCAACGGACTGGCCGACTCCATCTATGCGCTCTGCCATTATCCGGTTTTGGCCAATTGCTTCAAAGACGAAGGCAAGGACGAGGTGGATAGCTTGAAATGGGAAGCCGCCGCGAAGAAGATCAAAGCGGTGTATGAGTCTGTGGTTTAATATGTCAACACAAACTTTGGTGACATTATGTAAATCAATATGAAAGATGAGATTGTAATATATCAGCCAAACGAGACTTTCCAACTGGAAGTACATGTGCAGGACGATTCAGTGTGGCTCAATCGTCAGCAGATGGCCTTGCTGTTTGATCGTGATGTCAAGACTATCGGTAAGCATATCAAAAATGCTTTGCAGGAGGAGCTTAAACCAGTTGTCGCAAATTTTGCGACAACTCCAAATCTTGCAGAAAATTCAGTTGTCGCACATTTTGCGACAACTGCCGCCGACGGGAAGATTTATCAGGTGGAGTATTACAATCTTGATATGATTTTGTCTGTCGGTTATCGTGTGAAAAGCAGTAGAGGCATTGAGTTTAGGCGTTGGGCAAATCAAGTATTAAAGGACTATCTGCTTAAAGGCTATGTTTTCAACCAAAGATTAGTAAAGATAGAAAATCGTTTGGAAGAACATGCTTTGACGCTGGCAGCTCATGACGAAAAACTGGATTTCTTTATCCGTACATCATTGCCGCCAAAAGAAGGCATTTTCTTTGATGGACAGATGTTTGATGCCTATACTTTTGTGTCTGATTTGATACGCTCTGCAAAACAACGCATTGTTTTGATTGACAACTATGTGGATGATACGGTTTTGACAATGTTGGATAAAAGAGAAAAGGATGTGGAGGTAAATATATATACCAAGGTGGTGAGTAGCCAATTGATACTTGATTTGAACAGGCATAATCAACAATATCCAGCCATCAATGTCCATGAATTTGGATTGTCACATGACAGATTTTTGGTTATTGATGATGTGGTGTATCATATTGGTGCTTCCTTGAAAGACATGTGGAAGCGTTGGTTTGCCTTTAGTAAAATGGATGATATTACGGCTGAATTATTAATAAATTGACTTGATATTTAATTGAATACCCTTATGAAACGAATAATCTTAATACTAACTCTTCTCCTGCCGACCGCTTTCTCGGGCTTCGCGCAGATTGAGAATGAGATCGAGCAATCGAAGAAGGAGAAGATTACGAAGGGCAGAGCTTATCTGTTGGAGAAGTTCCTTGACCGTGACTACGACAAGGTGAAGGAAATCAAGGACTATCTGTTGGGAATGGAGGATGATAACTATGCCGTGCTTGTTCCTGCTGAGTATTGGCACATCCTGTTTTGGACAAAGGAATACGATGCTTTGACGGCAGATTTCCGTGGCTTTGACTCTACTCGGTTCGAGGCCTTCAAGAACAAAGTGAAGCCTGAAAGAGACCAACTGGGAGAACAACTGACACGTAAGTGCATTGAAGACGAGCATCTGATTCGCTTCAACCTTCAAGAGGCTCAACTGCCAGCAGAGGATAATGATTTCTTGTCGCTCTTTTTGGATTGGGACCTGAAGCCGTTCAACGAAGAGAACCAAGAGCAGTGGAACGAGAAGGCTGACCAATTCCTCGACAAGTATCCGAATGGCGCCTACGACTGGTTTGTAAGGCATGTCATCCGCGTGAAAATGGAAACGAAGGATTGGACTTGGGGCTTTTATTTTGGGCTTGGTAGCGGAGTCTTTACGCAGGACCTGAATGAATGGATGAAGGGGTCGATCGGAGGATGTGCGGGTTTCGAAGCCAGCTATAAACGCGTAAGGTTCGGTGCAAATATTGATGGCCTTGATATAAAACTAAGGGAAAACCCCTCGGAAAAAGGCGATGGGAGCTTGATTGCTTTCAACGTTTCTGTGGGCTACGACGTTGTTGGTACACGCCGTATTAGCTTGACGCCTTTTGCAGCGGTCGGTATCGGGAAAGCGTCTTCCAAGGTGTTGGGCTCAATCCCTGAATTGGCTCCGATGACCGCATGGAGAATGAATTATGAGGTGGGTGCCGACTTTGATTTCAGGTATTCTGAATTTAGGACGAGAGGGCCTCTGCCTTTATATGTTCGTCTGAGATATTGGTACGATATACCGTCCATTGGAAGGATTGGCCCTGAATTGTCGGGAGGATGCCATTGCTTCATGGTGGGCTTTGGCCTTTCGATCGCAGAGCAGAAACGTGTCTATTGAATTGAATAATAAATACCAAATAAATATGAGCAAATCAATCTGTTTCTATTTCCAGGTGCATCAGCCTTACAGGCTTCGCACGTATCGTTTCTTCGAAATCGGTAAGAAACACTATTACTATGACGACTACAGCAACCGCATGATCATGCGGCGCGTGGCCGAGAAGTGCTACCTGCCCATGAACGAACTGCTGATGAAGCAAATCGAGAAGTTTGGCGACAAGGTCAAGTTCGCGTTCTCGTTTTCGGGCGTGGTCATCGAGCAGATGGAGCAATTCGCCCCAGAGGTGTTGGAGAGCTTCCAGAAGCTGGTTGCCACGGGTAGGGTAGAGGTGCTTTCCGAAACCTATGCCCATTCCTTGGCCTCTTTGTCGAATCCCGATGAATTCAAGCGTCAGGTGACGGCCCACAAGCACAAGATGAAAGAGGTGTTTGGCGTCACACCCAAGACCTTCCGCAACACCGAGTTGATTTATAGTGACGAAATCGGTGCTGCTGTGGCCGACATGGGCTACAACCTTATGCTCACCGAAGGTGCCAAGCACATCTTGGGTTGGAAGAGCCCCAACTACATGTACGCCAACGCCATCAACCCGAAGCTGAAAGTGCTGCTGCGCAACTTCAAGTTCAGCGACGAGATTGCCTTCCGTTTCGTTCAGGACGGCTTCCGCGCCGAGGACTTCGTCAACTGGCTCAACGCCTTGCCGGAAGAAGAGGAGGTGGTCAACATTTTCATGGACTACGAGACCTTCGGTGAGCACCAAAGCGCCGAGACGGGCATCTTCAAGTTCATGGAGGCTTTGCCTGGGGCCATCCTGAAAGGCAGCAAGTTCAAGTTCGCCACGCCGCAGGAGTTGGCCAAGAAGCTGCAACCCATCAGTGCCGTCAACGTGCCCAACGTGCTGTCGTGGAGCGACGAAGAGCGTGACCTTACGGCTTGGCTCGGCAATCCCTTGCAGGACGATGCCTTCCGTACTTTGTACGACCTGAATGCCAAGGTGCACCGCATCAAGGACGAGGAGCTGCAGCAGGATTGGACCATGCTCCAAACCTCTGACCATTTCTACTATATGTGCACGAAGTGGCTCTCCGACGGTGTGGTGCATAAGTATTTCAACCATTATGCCTCGCCCTACGATGCCTATGTCAACTATATGAACGTCTTGACTGACTTCACCGATAGGGTGACGAAGCTTTCGAAGCGGAAAGTCAAAGCAGAATAAAGCAAGATTCCCCTTCGGGGAATGGAGTGTTTTGCTCTATATTTTTGCGGCGGTTTGAGGTTCTTACGAATCGGATGTTGCCTGAGGCCGCCGCAGATAATGAAACGCACGAACTCCATTGACTACGTCGAATCTCCGATTTCCCGAAGGGAATCTCAATCTTGAATTTTGAATCTTTAAATCTTTGAATTTTAAATAAATGAAAAACCCCGAATACCTTTTTGAAACCTCTTGGGAAGTGTGTAATATGGTGGGCGGCATCTACACGGTGCTTTCCACGAAGTCGAATGTGATGCGTCAGC
>CAMYYV010000082.1 GCA_947303625.1 uncultured Bacteroidales bacterium
GCCGCTATCGACCACTCAGCCATATCTCCGCTGCAAAAGTACAACATTTTTCGTTAGGTTGCGTTTTTTGCCGAAAAAAAACTTTTTTCCGCCGAAAAACCCTATCTTTGCAAAATTGTAAAAACTGCGTCCTAATGAAAGCCATGCGCCTCGTTTTATGTCTACTTGTGCTCTGTGTGTCAGTGCTTTGCGCCTGCATGCGGCAAGAGTCGGCATTCACCGAGGCGAAGGCGCCACTTCATTTCGACGAGCTGAAAACGATAGAAGGCTTGCTCGAAACCAACCCCGAGGTGGCGTTGGACAGCGTGAACGCACTGAAAGCGAGGACGACCTTGCTCACACCGATGGACGACAACGAGCTGCGCCTCCGTGAGGTGCAGGCGCAATACAAAAACCGCTGCCTCACCGACGACAGCCCCGACCTGGCACCGGTGGTGGCCTTCTACGACAGCCTCAGCCTGCTGTACCCCGACGACGCCGACCTCCAGTACCTTCTCGCCAACACCTATTATTATAAAGGCGTGCAGCTGGCCTTCGCCAACGACGACGTGACGGCATTCAAGCATTACCTGAAGACGGTCGATGTGATGCGCCGGCGAGACGATTGGTCCGGCAAGCCTTACGCCCAGCGCTTCATCGCCCTGACCTACACACGACTGTCGGAGATACTCTATCGTTATGGCCTTGCCGACGACGCCCTTGCCGCCTGCCGCAAGGCGGACTCGTGCTACGATTCCGACAGCGACCATGCGGCCATGATGCGCTTCGAGGCGGCAATCCACCAGTCGAAGAAGGACTATGACCACGCCTTGGCGCTGTTTCACGAGGCGGAAGAGATGATGCAGACCGGCTCGACAGCCATGGAGCTCTCTGTCGGCGCCAAGCTCTTCGACATGCAGCAATACGACTCGGCAGTGCCCCATCTCGAGCAGGCCTATCGCACAGGCGACCGCTTCGCCCGCGTGGATGCTGCCGCCAAACTGGCTGAGATCTACCGCGACAAGGGCATGGATGTGGAGGAGCTGCGCTACACCCGTTCCTATGTCGAGAACTCGATGATGGAGACGCGTATGGCATCGAAAAAGATGGAGATAGAGTACCTCTTTGCCGAAGTGCAACAGGCCCCGAAGGAAGAAGTCGAGAAAGAAGCCGCCGCGCCTTGGGTGACATGGCTCGTCGCCCTCGTCGCTGTGGTGGCCTTCATGGCTTATATCATCGTGCGCAACCGCAAGAGGATCAGCCATATCGAAAACAAAATCACTACCATCGAGCAGAAACACGAACAGGAGACCGCTGAGAAAGAACAGGAACTGGAGCAGATGTCACAAGAGCTGAACGCCACGCGCGAGCGGCTCGAATACGCCGGTAAGGTGGACTTCGACGAGGCGTGGAAAGCCTTCATGGACAGCGCCATCGTGCAGAAGATCAAAAGGTCGGTGGAAGGCAAGGACATCATGATCAAGAGCGTGGGTTCCTATCAGAACATGAAACTGAAGGAAATGGATTATGTCGACTTGGTGCACGAAGCCAACCGCTGCTTCCCCGACTTCTCGTCGCGTTTCCTGAAGCAGTATCCTGACCTTAACACCACCGACCTGCGCCACTGCTGCTTGGGACTCTTGGGCATGAATGACGCTGAAATTGCAGTGCTTGAAGGCATCTCTTACAGCGGCACTAACCGCCGTACCAACAAGATCCTGTCGTCGATGGCCTCGGGCGAAAACCTGGAACTGGCGATGATAACCTATCTCAGAAATTCGTTTTAAGATATTGAAAATCATAATGATAATAAAGAATTGTTGAGAATTGTTGAAAAATGATAGACGAAAAAATGAATAAACAGAATAGTGTATGTATATTTTTGTTGCGTCAAAACAAAAAATCTAACATCATGAACACATCAACATTTTTGAGAAGAACGATGCTGGCCATGGCGGTCGTCATGGTCGCATTCGCTGGTCAAGCCCAAACGACGAAGAGGCTCAAGCCTTATCTTTCGACGACGACCTATTGCGCTCCCGGGGTGTCGCCTTATGTGGAGAACGCCATCGCCTTTGAATGCCAATCTGCCGTGTATAAGCAATACCAGCCTGGAAAATACAAGGCAACGGTGGAGGTGCAGACCATTTTCCGCCAGGGTGAAAAGATCTGCGCCTATTCCAAGATCGCCTTGGACAGCCCCTCGGTGACCGACACCACCAAACTTGACGGCGCTTTCATCGACCAGCAGCGTTTTGCCTTGCCCAATGGCGCATACGAGATGGAGATCAGCATCACCGACCTCAACAGTGGCGATGCTCTGCCCGTGGGCAAGACCAACGTCGAGCTGAACTACCCCGAAAACACCCCGTCGGTATCGGATATCCTGCTCTTCGACTCCTATACCAAGGCAACCAAGCCTTCGAGCTGCACTAAGAGCGGAATGGATTTCCTGCCGAGGGTGTATCCTTTTTACGGGCCTCAGACCGACAAGCTGCACTTTTATGCCGAGGTGTATAACAGCAACAAGCTTTATGACGAAGGCAAGTTCCTCGTTAACTACTTCATCGAGACCCGTGAGTCGTCGACTCGCATGCAGAACTTCTTCTTCACCAAGCGTTTCGACGTGAGCAAGGTGAATGTCCTTCTCAATACCATCGACCTCAGTGAGCTGCCTTCGGGCAACTATTACCTTGTCGTCGAGATGCGCGACCGCAGTAATGCGCTCATCTGTTCCAACAGCTGCCCTTTCCAGCGTAGCAACCCCAGCGTGAGCTACGACATGGGTGACCTTGCGGGTGTGAGCATCGCCAACACCTTCGTCAGCGAGATTACCGAACTCGACACCTTGCGCCGCTATATCCGCTATCTCGACCCCGTTTGCACTGAGACGGAACGAGACTATGCTGCCAACTTGGTGCGCACCACCGACGTGAAGACCATGCAGCAGTTCCTCTTCAACTTCTGGAGCTCGCGTGCCCCGATGAACCCCAAACAAGCCTTCAACGAATACTTGGCAGCCGTCAAAAGGGTCAACATGTCGTTTAAGACCACGTCGACGGCGGGCTACCGCACCGACCGCGGCTATGTGTTCCTCAAATACGGCGCGCCCGACAAGATTGTCGACCAGCCCGACGAGCCAGGTGCCTATCCCTACCAGATCTGGCATTACTACGAGGTAGGCCACCAGCGCAACAAACGCTTTGTCTTCATGGCTCAAGACCGTTCCACCAACGACTATCAGCTCATCCACTCCGATATGGTGGGGGAGATCAACAACCCGCGTTGGCAGCTTGAGATCTACGGAGGCATCTATGGCCAAGGCTACGACCAGGGTGTGGACCAGACCGAATATGAGCATGGCTGGGGCTCTCATGCCGGCGATTTGTACGACAACCCGAGATAAGCCATGAAAAAGCTCGGATTTCATATCTTAAAAGCGTGGGTGGACTTCATGTCCATCCACCCTTTTTGGTGGCTCTATCTGAAATCCGACATCTTTTATTTCTTGGTTTACCATGTTGCACGTTATCGCCGTAAGGTGGTCAGACAGAACCTGCTGCGTTCGTTCCCCGAGAAGGACCAGAAGGCTATCAAAGCCATCGAGCGGCGCTTCTACCGTAACCTCTGCGACCTCTTCGTGGAGGCGCCCAAGATGATGCGCATGGGGCCTAAGGGCTACAAGAAACGCATCACCGTGACCAACCAAGGAATCGTGCAGCAGCTGTACGAACAGAAAAGAAACATCTTCTACGCCATACCACATTCGGGCAACTGGGAGTGGTTCGGCAAGATGATTCTTGACCTCACGCCCCACAACGGGCTGGCCATCTACAAGAGGGTGAAAAACGCCGCCTTCGAACAGCTCATGCTGTATATGCGCACCAAAGACTGCAAGTTGGAGATGGTTGAATCCAACTCGGTCTTGCGTCGGCTGGTGCAGGTGCGCGACAAGCAGAACGCCGTGCTGATGATGGCCGACCAGACCCCACATGGACTGGAGTCGGACTATTGGACAGAGTTTATGCATCAGGACACCTGTTGGTTTACGGGCATCGAGCGCATTGCCAAGAAACTCGACTACGCCGTGGTGTTTGTCAGCATGACGCGACAGGGTAGGGGACGCTATGAGGTCAGCTTCGAGCTAGTGGTCGACAACCCGAAAACCGCTGCCGAAGGCGAGATCATGGAGAAATACGTGCGCTGCGTGGAGCGTTTCATCGAGACTAACCCCGACAACTGGCTGTGGTCGCACCGCCGCTGGAAACACGAGAGACCGCAAAAGAAAGAAGCATGAAGGTGGCTGTCGTCATATTGAACTACAACGGGCGCAAGTTCCTCGAGGAGTTTCTGCCCAACGTCATCGCCCACTGCGACCCGACGATGGCGGAGGTTGTCGTGGCTGACAACGCCTCCACCGATGACTCCGTGGCCTTCATGCGCGAGCGTTTCCCCGACATCCGTCTTATTGAGAACGGCAGCAACGGAGGCTTCGCCACAGGCTACAACATGGCCTTGCGGCAGGTGGAGGCCCAGTATTATGTGCTGCTCAACTCCGACATCGAGGTGGCGCCGCAGTGGATCGAGCCCGTCGTTGAGATGATGGACGCCGACCCGCAGATTGCCGCTTGCCAGCCCAAGATATTGTCGTATTACCACAAAGAACAGTTTGAATATGCTGGCGCCAGCGGCGGCTTCATCGACAAGTACGGCTATCCTTTCTGCCGTGGGCGTGTGTTCCAGAACCTGGAGGAAGACCACGGCCAATACGACACGCCGATGGAGGTCTTCTGGGCCACGGGTGCCTGCATGTTTGTCCGTGCCGACCTCTACCACCAAATCGGCGGCTTGGACGACAGCTTCTTCGCCCACATGGAGGAGATCGACCTGTGCTGGCGACTGAAGAACGCGGGCTACAAGGTGTATTGCTGTCCGCAGTCGAAGGTCTACCACATCGGTGGCGGCACCTTGCCGAAAAACTCGCCGAGGAAGACCTACCTGAACTTCCGCAACAACCTGTCGTTGCTGGTGAAGAACCTGCCTAAGCGTCGTGTCCACCGCACCATCCTCTACCGCATCTTCTTGGACTGGGTGGCGGCGTTGAAGTTCCTCTTCCAGGGCTGTCCTAAGGACTTCGGGATGGTCTTCAAGGCGCACTGGGACTTCTACAGAAGGCTGAAATCGTTGCGAGCGAAACGAAAAGGCTGCGAACACAAGCAGGTCAGCTGCATCTATCGGCGCAACATCGTTTTCGACAGCATCCTTCGTGGCAAGAAAAAATACAGTGATTTAAAACCAGGCGATTTCACTTTGTAGAGACGCGATTTATCGCGTCTCCTAACGCCTTAATCGCCTTGGCATAGCCTTCCAGCCCCAAAAGGAGAATTTTCTTCCTTTTTTTGAATAAATTCTCTTCGAAGACGTTTTATGTCAAAAAAATTATTACTTTTGCATAATTATTTCTACATAAAAACAAGATGAATCCATTTGTAACCAAAGGCTATGTCTCTGCTAAGTATTTCTGCGACAGAGAGAAAGAAAGCGAACAGCTGTTGCGTGAACTTGAAAATGGCAATGATGTCGCTATAGTGGCAACGCGAAAAATAGGTAAGTCAGGACTGATATTGCATTGTTTTGACGCTTTCGACTTGAAAAAAGACTACAACCTGTTTTTCATCGATTTTTATTCGGTGGGTACGTTGCGTGAGATGGTCTATATGATGAGCCGTTCCATCGTGAATGCCCTTGCTCCCAAGGGTACAGTAAGGTTGCAACAGTTTATTGCAGCTGTCAGGTCTATGTCGTTTGTGATGACTACCGATATGGCGGGACTGCCCAAACTTAACATACAGTTGGGCGACATCCGCGAGCCTCAGGTGTCGTTGGAGGAGATCTTTCATTATCTAGAACAGTCCGACCGTCCTAACATCGTAGCCATTGATGAGTTCCAGCAAATCTCTAAGTTCCCAGAAAAGAACGTTGAAGCATTGCTGCGCACCTACATTCAGCAATGCCATAAAACCAAGTTCATCTTTGCGGGCAGTCAACGCCATTTGATGGGCGAGATTTTTACGAGTGGAGCGCATCCTTTCTATCAAAGTGCGTCGGTTATGCACTTAGGTCCCATCGATAAGGAAAAATATCGTGAGTTTGCTTGCCATCATTTTGCAGAAGCAAATAAAAAGCTGGAGGGCGTTGTTATTGATGAGTTGTACAATCGTTTTGAAGGCATCACTTGGTATATGCAGAAAACACTGAATGCCATGTTCCTGATGCCGAATAAGGCCCGACATTACGGCTTGAACGAGATGGAAGAAGCCATTCAAGGCGTTGTGGATTCCAACGATTTTACATACGCCGAGAAGATGTTCCAATTGCCTGAAAAACAGAAGGAATTATTGTTGGCCATTTGCCAGGAAGGGAAAGCGTCAAAAATCACTTCGCTCAATTTTGTGAAACGGCACAAGATATTCTCTACAAGTACCGTCCAATCTGCTAGCAAAGGGTTGCTGGACAAGGAATTGATAACAGAAGAAAACGGGCTGTATTTCGTTTACGACAAATTCTTCGAAATCTGGCTACGGCAGAACTATTGATTCAATCGCCTTGGCATAACCTTCCATTCCCAATCCCATAATGCTCTTCACACAGGCCTCGCCCGTGTAGGAATGATGGCGGTAGGGCTCGCGTTTCGAGATGTCCGAAATGTGTACCTCTATGACAGGAATGCCGATGGCGCGGATGCAGTCGGCGAGGGCGATGGAGGTGTGGGCATAGCCTCCAGGGTTCATCACCACGGCATCGTATTGACCGTCAGCCTCTTGCAGCTTGTCGATCAGTATGCCTTCGTGGTTGGTCTGGAAATAGGAAAGCTGATGCTGTGGGAAGCGCTCACGGAGCTGCAGCAGGTATTCTTCAAACGAGAGACGTCCGTAGATCTCGGGCTCACGCTTGCCCAAGAGGTTGAGATTGGGGCCGTTGAGGATGAGGATTTTCATCGAGGAAAATTTTTGCAAAAATAAGGTTTTTCGGTGTCGTGCCCACTTTTTTGGAACGAAAAGTTGGTGTGTATCAATTCTTTTTCTATCTTTGTGGCAAAATCGGTTGCTATGAAGATCATCACATTAGGCAAGACCAACTTGAAAGTGAACAAGAACGGTTTCGGTGCCTTGCCCATCCAGCGCATCAGCGAGAAGGAGGCCGTATACCTGCTCCACAAGGCCTACGATAACGGCATCAACTTCTACGACACGGCGCGGTTCTACACCGACAGCGAGGAGAAGATCGGTGCGGCCTTTGCCGACCGCCGCAAGAAGGTCATCATCGCCTCCAAGACGGGCGCCACCACCGTGGAGGACTTCTGGAAAGACTTGCATACCACCTTGAAGAACCTCAAGACCGACTACCTCGACCTGTACCAGTTCCACAACCCCGACTACTGTCCGCGTCCCGGCGACCGCCAAGGTCTCTACGACGCCATGAAGGTGGCCAAGCGCCAAGGCAAGGTGCGCTTCATCGGCATCAGCAACCACCGTCAGGCCGTGGCCATGGAAGCCATCGAACGAGACTGCTACGACACGCTGCAATACCCGTTTTCGTACCTCTCGTCGGAAGAAGACCAGAAGATTGTGGAGGCTTGCTTCAAGCACAACATGGGCTTCATCTGCATGAAGGCGATGGCGGGCGGCCTCATCACCGACTCAGCCTTGGCCTATGCCTTCCTCAACCAGTTCGACCATGCCCTGCCTATCTGGGGTATCCAACGCGAGAGCGAGTTGGACGAGTTCCTGTCGTATCAAGACCATGAACCTGAGTTGTCGTCGGCTTCGTGGCGCAAAATCGAGAAGGAACGTGCCGAACTGTCGGGCGAGTTTTGCCGTGGCTGTGGCTACTGCATGCCCTGTCCCGTAGGCATCGAAATCAATAACTGCGCTCGCATGAGCCTCTTCCTGAAGCGTGCCCCGTATAGCGTCTACCTCACGGAGGAATGGGCCGAGAAGATGAAACTCATTGAGAAATGCAAGCACTGCAACACCTGCCACGGCAAGTGCCCCTACGGTCTCGACACGCCGACACTGCTTGAAAAGAACTACGAGGTCTTCAAGGAGTATTGGGCGAAGAAACAGGCTGGGGAATTGTGATGTTTTAATCAGATGAACGAAAAACTCCGCTGCTCATCGAGTAGCGGAGTTTTTCGTTTAGGTTGGTAGAGACGCGCCATGGCACGTCTCTACAATACCCATTTTCATTCACCCTTCAGCGGGGCAGGGGTGTGGTACTGGCGGGCGCCGAGCTCCTTGTCGAGCATAATCATGCCACCGATGTGGTCGCCGATCATCTTGCAGTGGTTGACGAGATCGCGGGCATTCTCTTCCTCTTCCACCTGTTCGTCGATGAACCAGGCGAGGAAGTTGGCGGCAGCGCGGTCTTTGTCTTCGTCGG
>CAMYYV010000083.1 GCA_947303625.1 uncultured Bacteroidales bacterium
TCCAGCGGACCACATCGGCGTCTTCGTCCCAATCGTAGAAGAAATAATGGTTTTGTAATTCCTTCCAGACCTTGCGGGGCAACTGGGCAAACACGCCATTGGCCTGCACGGGATAGACGACCTTCACGCCAGGGATGTCCTTCACAGTTTGATAGAGCAACTGCGCCATCTTGTTGGAATGTTCAGCATTTCTGCGCCAGAGGTCGTTCTCGAAATAGGCATCAAACTGCGCCGCGATGAACCTCATCTTGGAGCAGAGCTGCATGGCCTGCTTGCGGCGATATTTGAAGTCGGGACAGATATCAGGATTTAGCAGGACGACCGCCTCCCCCATCATCAGGCCGTTCTTGGTGCCACCAAAGGAGACGGCATCCACACCGAGATCTGTGGTCATCGCCTTGAAAGAGCATCCTAAAGCCTCGGCGGCGTTGCCTAGACGGGCACCGTCAATGTGGACGTACATGTTGTATTCCCTTGCCAGACCCACGATGGCCTTGATTTCATCCAAGGTATACAAAGTACCCAACTCGGTCGGCTGCGTGATGCTGATGACCTTGGGCTGGCTATGGTGCTCAAAGCCGAAGCCATGCAAGCGGGTCTTGATCAAGGCCGGCGTCAACTTGCCATCAGGGGTGTCGACCGTAAGAAGACGGCAACCCACGATGCGCTGCGGCGCACCGCACTCGTCCACGTTGATATGGGCTGTCTCGGCACAGACCACAGCCTCATGGGAACGGGCCATAGCATCGATACAGAGGGTGTTGCATCCCGTGCCGTTGAAGGCGAAGAAGACCCTCGCCTGCTCGCCAAACTGCTCACGGAACTTAGCTTCTGTGGCGGCACAATATTCGTCATCGCCATAGGCCAGCGCGTGTTCTTTGTTGACGCGGGCGATGGCTTCCATCACCTCGGGACAGATACCCGAATGATTGTCGCTTCCAAAACCCCTTTTCATGGTTAGTCGTTCAGTTTTCCGACCCTGACCGCAGACCCAGACCCTGACCACTTTCCCTAGGGTGAGGTGGTCAGGGTCTGGGTCAATGGTCATGGTCAAATTATACCATCTTTTTAGCTTCTTCCAGTATCATGTTGGCAAAGCGTTCGGCCTCGGCCTCGGTCTTGCCTTCGCTATAGATGCGGATAATAGGCTCGGTGTTCGACTTGCGCAGATGCACCCAACCTTCCTCGAAGTCGATCTTCACGCCGTCGATGGTGGTCACCTGCTCGTCCTTGAACTTCTCGGCGAATTTGGCCAAGATTCCGTCCACGTCGGTGGTAGGCGTGAGTTGTATCTTATTCTTCGACATCACATAGATTGGATAGGTCTGCTTCAACTCGGAGCACTTCACTTTCTTCTCGGCCAGTTGGGTCAGGAACAAAGCTGTGCCAACGAGGGCATCACGGCCATAGTGCAACTCAGGATAGATGACGCCGCCGTTGCCTTCGCCGCCGATGACGGCACCCACTTCCTTCATCTTCTCCACCACATTGACCTCACCTACAGCAGCGGCAAAATACTGCTGTCCATGCTTTTGAGTAACGTCACGTAAAGCTCTGGTTGAAGACAGGTTGCTTACCGTCGGGCCGGGAGTATGTTTCAGGATGAAGTCGGCCACCGACACCAAGGTGTACTCCTCGCCAAACAGTTCACCATCTTCCTTCACGAAGACCAGACGGTCAACGTCGGGGTCGACGACCACGCCGAAGTCACAGCCCTGCTCCTTGACGTAACGACAGATGTCGGTGAGGTTCTGTGCCAAGGGCTCGGGTGTGTGGGCAAATTTACCCGTGGGCTCGCAGTTGAGCTCCAGCACCTCCTTCACGCCGAGGGCACGCAGCATCTTGGGGATAGCGATGCCACCGGTTGAGTTGACTGCATCCACAGCCACCTTGAAGTTGGCCTTTTCGATCACCTCCTTGTTGACCAAAGGCAATTGGCACACCATCTCCACGTGTTTGTCCATCCAGCCGTCAATTTGCTGATAACTACCGATTTCTTCAATGGGGACAAAGTCGAAGTCGTCCTTGGCGGCCACGTCGAGCAGCCAGGCACCTTCGGCGGCGGAGATGAACTCGCCCTTCTCGTTGAGGAGCTTCAGGGCATTCCATTGGGCGGGATTATGGCTGGCCGTGAGGATGATGCCTGCGTCGGCCTTGAGGCCTGTCACAGCGATTTCGGTCGTGGGTGTGGTGCTCAAGCCGATGTCGAGCACATCTGCCCCCATAGCCTGCAGGGTGCCGCAGACCACCTGATTGACGAGGAATCCCGAGAGACGGGCGTCGCGGCCCACCACGACTTTGGGGTGTTTAACGCCCTTGCTATGTTGCACGAATTTGACGAAAGCAGCGGTGAATTTCACCATGTCGATTGGCGTGAGGTTGTCGCCCGGCTGGCCGCCAATGGTGCCACGAATGCCGGAGATGGATTTAATGAGAGTCATTTATGTTTAATTGTTAATTGTTGATTGTTAAATTGTTGTAGAGACGTCGATTTATCGCGTCTCCAATTGTTATTCGTTTATTGCAAAATCCAAAATAATAGGATAATGGTCCGAGACCTTGAATTTATGGCGTTTGAAACGGAGTGGCTTCACTCCGTCTTTGGCCCACACGTAGTCGATGCGCATCAGCGGTAGTTTGCCCGCGTAGGTCGGCTTGATGCCGAAGCCCACCTTGGTGAAGGTGTCGACAAAGCCTGCCTTCCGCATTTGTCGGTAGTTGTATGACAGCGGTGGCTCGTTGAAGTCACCGCACACGATGACGGGCCCTTCGATGGGCGGCATCCCATCCAGCACCGTCCGTAGTTCTTCGCTACGTCTCTGGAACGCATAACTCAGCTTGTGGAGTACCTTCTTCCCTATTGTATCAAGGTTATCCTGCCGCTCCGTGGTGTTGGTGAGTACGTCGATCTCGCTATCGGTGATCATATACGACAGCAGGTGGACGTTGGCCAAGTGGAACTTGCCTTTGTCGCCCGCATCGACCGACACCATCACGCCGTAGGTGTTCTCTTTGCCGAAGCCCGAGTCCTCCGAGACCTTGGCCATGGGGTATTTCGAGAAGATGACGTTACCGCCATAGCCATTTTTGCGGTTGTAGTAGATATACTGGAATCCGGCGTCGTCGGCAAAGTCCTGGATGCACTGCGTACGCGACACGCCTTTCTTGTACCAAGTGAACTCCTGGCAACACAAGATGTCGGGGGCTTGCTCGTGCACCATCTCGACCACCTCCTTGGCACACTGTTCCTTGTCTGTCTTCCCATCGATGTGGTCAAACTGGTGGACATTATAACTCATCACCCTGATGCTATTTTCGGCCTTGCTTTGCGAGCCAATGGCTAACGACTTGCTGAGGCCCGGTATGGCAATCAACAGGGCGACGACAGAAATCCAGACCTTATTAGACCACATCAGGAGCAGCAGCAAGAAAACGGCCACGTTGAAGAAGAAAATCTCCCAAAACGCGAGACCGAAGGCCGTGGTCCAGATGAAATTCTGCGGGTTGATGTAAGCATTGGCAACACTCAGGGCCATGGCGATCAGTCCCACGAGGGCCAACACCGTCAAGAGGAAGACGATCACCTTGCCGAAGAAGCTCCGTTTTTTCCGTTCTTTTTTCTCTTCTGCCATGTTACCTACTGTTTCTGAACAAGAATTCCTTCTCCTCTGCCGTCAGGCTACCGTAACCACTCTTGGCGATCTTGTCAAGGATCACGTCGATATCACGTTCCGTCTCCGCCTTTTTTTGGTTGTATTCCTCATCGGAGCGCGGTACCTCGGGCTCGTCATGGATCTCTTCGTAAGGGGTATATTCGATCTTGGGCTTGCGTTGTTTCTTCGGCCTCTCCGTCCCCTTCTTGGCGAGCATCCTCAGCACAAAGCCGTAGACAAAGCCGAACAAGGCGCCACCCAGATGCGCAATCAAGAAGTCGGGCATCTCCATCATGCCCAACAGCTCGATGGCTAAAAAGATGACGACCACCCATTTGAACTTCAGTCGTCCAAACAAGAACAGCCGAAGCTCGTAATCAGGGGAATAAGTGGCAGCGGCAACCAGAACAGCCAATACCGATGCAGCGGCTCCCATAAGCACGGCACCACTCCTCGCCTCCTCGAAACCAGGGAACACATAATAGGCTGCCACAAAAAACACCGCCCCCAATAGGCCGCCCAAACCATAGGTCAAGGCAAGGTGTTTCTGCGACGACACCCTAACAAGGATGGCCCCGCCGAACCAAAGCATCCACATATTGAAAAACAGATGCCAGAAACGCTCATGCACGATCATGTAGGTTATCATGGTCCATGGCCTTCTGACAAGCTCCGTCCATTCTGCAGGAAGCGATAGCCAGGTAAACAAAAGGTTCGTCCCACCCGCCCCCGAAAGGTCCATGACCAACTGGGATGTCTTCACCGTAATCCAGATGCCCACATTGATGATAGTGAGCCATTTCAGCACGGCGTTATGCTGGAAAAGACCCTTTATCGGTGCGCCGAAGCTCGGACGCTGGCTGCCATATCCATTAGTAAACCTGGTCACCGTAAAGTTTTCCTTTCTTTTTCCATATCAAAAGAAACACCAATCCTATCACCATGCCAAACAAATGACCAAAATGCCCGATGCCATCTGAGGAACGGAAGATGCCCTCAAACAACTCCACAACTATCAACCCTATGATAAACCATTTGGTTTTAATGGGGACAAGAAAATACAGATAGACATAGTTATTGGGGAATAGGAAGGCAAAAGCCATCAACAAGGCATAAATGGCACCCGAAGCACCAATATGGAAACCTGGTATGAACATCACAATTAGTCCAACGCCCAAACCACATGCAAGATAATAGATCAGGAAACGTTTTGACCCCCATACATTCTCAAGAACGGCGCCAAACATCCAAAGTGAAAACATGTTGAAAAACAGATGGTCGAAGCTACCGTGCATAAACATGTACGTAAAGGGTTGCCAAGGTCTAAAATAGCCCGACTGCAAACAGCAATCACCAAAAAGAAGATGTAAGTCTATGATTCTTTTGCTATACAACACAAAATACGCCAGATAGCATATCGCATTGATAATCAACAAGTGCTTCACCACAGGTGGCAACACCTTAAATCCTGACGGTCTGTATTCTTCGCTCATTTATTTCGATTTAAGATTCAAAATTCAAAAATTAGGATTCTCATTGATTAAGTTTGGCAGCTAGATCATCGATGGAAACGATGATATAAATCTTCTTACCATTGGGCGCGACCTCAGCCACATTGCACGCAAACAGCTGGTCGACAAGCTTTTGCATCTCCATTTCGGTCAACTTGGTCAATGGCATGATGGAGAGCTGACTTGCCATCGTCTTAGCAAGGTTCAATTTCCTGTCTATCTGCAAGTCAGTGCGGTTGAGCTTGTAGTTGTCCAAGATCTTCTCCAGCAAGGCCACAGCATCGCTACCCGCTGCATCGGACGGTGTTCCGTTGATCATGAAGGTGGTGGGATTGGCTTGCTCGAGGTCGAAGCCAAGGTTCTCCAGCTCTGGCATCATCTCCTTGAGCAGCGAGGCGTCGTTGGCGTTGAGCGTCAGGGCCTGCGGAAACAGCTCCTGCTGCGACGTACCGCTGTGGTTCTCCATCTCCTTCTGGAACTTCTCGAACAGCACCCGCGCATGGGCCAGATGCTGGTCGATGACCAACAAACCCGACTTCACCGTGGTAACGATATACGACTGATTCACTTGAAGATACTGGCAATTAGGCTTGGCTTCCTTGGCATCCTCGGTGGGGAGGTCAGTGCGCTCGCCATAAAGCAGGCGCCAGTCGCCCGAAGGCTCTTGACGCTGATGCTGGTAGCCGCCTTCATAATGCGGCTCGCGCGGTGTCTGTTCCTTGCGAAACGGGTTGAAGTTGGGATCGAGCGGGATGTTGGGAATGGCCAAAGGCTGTGACATACCCATGGCCGTGCTGAAGTCATTGTTAAGCTCAGCCGACTCGGCGAAGTCGATCATCGGCGAAAGGTTGTGTTGCCCTATGGCCTTGCGCACGGCGGCATGAAGAATGGCATATACCAGCTTGACATCCAAGAAGTTGACTTCCGTCTTCGTTGGGTGGATATTAATGTCGATGTCGGCAGGGTCGACTTCGATATTAAGGAAATAGCCTGGAAAGCTGTCTTGCGGCACCATCTCCATGAAGGCGTTCTCAATGGCATGGTGCAGATAGGCGTGCTTGATGAAGCGCTTGTTGACGAAGAAATACTGCTCGCCACGCGTCTTCTTAGCGTATTCTGCCTTGACGATATAGCCCTCGATGCTGACGCGGTCGGTCTCCTGGCGCACGGGCAACAGACGTTCCTCGTAGGCGCTACCAAAGAGGCCCACGATGCGTTGCTTGAGGTTGCCGGGATAAAGATGATACACCTCCTTGCCGTCGCTGGTCAGCGTGAAGCCAATCTCGGGATTCATCAGCGTGACGCGGGTGAACTCCTCCACGATGTGCCGCATCTCGGCTTGTGCAGACTTAAGGAAGTTGCGACGCGCGGGGACGTTGAAAAACAGGTTCTTCACGGTAAACGATGTGCCCGGCTGCATCGGTACGAGGGTCTGTTCCTTGACGACGGAGCCTTCGTTGACGACCTTCACCCCCACTTCGTCTTCGCGGCGGCGCGTCTTCAGCTCCACCTGAGCGATGGCGGCGATGCTGGCTAAGGCCTCGCCACGGAATCCCATGGTACGGATGGCGAAGAGGTCTTCCGCCTTGCTGATCTTCGACGTAGCATGGCGCTCGAAGCACAGACGCGCGTCGGTCTCCGACATGCCACAGCCATTATCGACGACCATGATCATCGACTTGCCTGCGTCTTTCACCACAAGGTCAATCTGGGTGGCACCGGCATCCAATGCGTTCTCCATCAGCTCTTTGACGGCCGATGCGGGACGCTGTATCACCTCGCCTGCCGCAATCTGGTTGGCGACGCTGTCGGGAAGCAACTTAATGATATCCAACATCATTGGTCCCCTATCAATTTCCAAGCAATCCACTGACGACGTTTTGCATGAGCGGCGTGCAGAAGAGGAAATAGAACAGGAACACGATGAACACGCCCAGCACAATGCGACGGATCAGTTTGGCGCGTTGTTCCTCCTTGCTCTCCTCGTTCTTGGCCGCTCCCCAGCTCTTACGCATCTTAATGCGGAGCTGTTCTTCGTGGCTCAGTTTCGAGTCGAGGCCTGCCGCTGCTTTCTTCTCTTCCCATTCTTGCATCTCGGGGTCGTAATAGCGGGGCTGATAGTTGAATTTCTTTGGTTTGTGTCTATAAAAGAATGCCATAATACGTCATTTGTTTGTTCGTTAAAGGATGTCGTAGTCCTCGTAGCCTTCTTCTTCGCCAGAGGTGTCCAGATCGCCGGGGGCCATGGTCTCGTCACAGTTGAGTGCCGCCCATTTGCCGTTCGACATGGCCTCGAGGCCGTCCACCATGTCGTTCAGTTGGCTAAGCTCGACTTCGGGGATCTGGGCTGTCTGTTCCATATTCTCCAAATCGGATCGCAGGCCCATGATGGCAAAGTTAAGCGTCTGTAACTCGTCGCAGTCCTCGATGCCCGCAATCTCCTCCTCAAGCGACTTCACTTCTCCTTCCATTACCTTAAACTGCTTGGAATGCTGTTCTGTGCATGAGCAAAAGCCTAACAATAAAGCGGTTAGGGCTACGATAATCGATGATCTATTCATAACAATCACTGTTTTTCAGGCTTCAAAGATACTAAAAAAAACGATGCAAGATGCCGATATATTATAATAAGGTACTCGTTTCATGCACGAAAACAGGCCCTATAGCACCTCAAACGATACAAAATCAAATCCTTATAAGTTATGAACAAAATCTGTTGATTTCTTTTTGTGGAAAAACAAAAATTGTTTGTTGAAAATCGGATAGGCATTAAAAGGAATCCCTTATATTTGCACGGTCTAATAAAATAGACAGATGAAGAAAACGAAGCAAAATCCAATACAATCAACTAAATTATTAACTTTAAATTATTAACTATGAAAAAGTTGCTTACTTTTTTCGTGGCTATGATTGCCTCCATTAGCTTGATGGCCCAAGTGACCACTTCAAGTATCAGTGGAAAAATCACGGACAACAACAAAGTCACCCTACCGGGCGCCACGGTTGTTGCCACACACACGCCCTCAGGGTCGCAGTATTATGCTGTGGCTGATGCAAACGGCACCTACCGTCTGCTCAACATCC
>CAMYYV010000084.1 GCA_947303625.1 uncultured Bacteroidales bacterium
GAAAGAACGGCGAGTTCCAGTTCAACCTGAAGGCCACCAACGGCCAAGTCATCCTTACCAGCCAGGGCTACAAGACCAAGGCTTCGTGCCTTAACGGCGTGGAGTCGGTCAAGAAAAACTGTCTGGAAGAGAAGCGCTTCGAAGTGAAGGTATCCAGCAATGGCAAACCTTTCTTTAACCTGATGGCCACTAATGGCCAGGTCATTGGCACCAGCCAGATGTATGCCAGCGAAACCACCATGAAGAACGGTATCGCATCGGTGAGAAGGAACGCCCCTGATGCTGTGATCGTCGACTTGACGGAAGCCTAAGCCATCCGGCGTGAAACCTAGAAAGGAACGACTTCACAGCCGTTCCTTTTTTTGTGTCTTCGTCTGCTTTATTGATGCTCCACCTTGTAGGACTGTACCACTGTGTCCAAGCAATCCACCATGATGATGCTGCCTTCTATTTCAGTGATTTCCGTCACTTTGGAATGGCCTACGATCTGCTTGATAGCGGTGCCCTTGTAAATGTTGCCAAGGCATAGGGAGTTTGGACGTACCCATACTGGCGAATGATGTGGGTCCTCGCCGTAGTGGTCGAAACCGTTGGAGTTGGGTGAAAACGTGAAGGGCCGTTTCTCCCTTTTCCAGAGGTTGTTGATGGCTCTTGCCAATCGGGTAGGGCGGATGTCTTCCGCCCTCGGCAGATAGTTTTTTTTCCATTGGGTGGTAACACCTGCATGGCTGACGAGATAGTCGTCGCCGATAGGGTAGGCGATGCCGTTGAAAAGCTCTTTTGTGGTGTTGAAGAGTTGTTGTATCCTATTGGCATTAGAACTATCGTAGCGGTTGGTGCGTTCGAAAACGTGGGGGAGGTAACACATGTCGTGGTTGCCGTAGAGTAGCACCACATTGTCCTTGTGTTCCTTCTTATATTCGGTGATTTCCAAGAAGTTGCGTTCCAACGTCTCAATAGGGTAAAACATGTATGGATCGAAGTAGTCGCCGACGAAGATATTGATGCAATTCTCGTCAACGAGGTGTTTCCAAGCGTCTCTCCCGTGAATGTCGCCTATGATGTTGTAGGTAGGCATAAAAAGATTTGTTTTCTGGGAGCGCAAAGATAGCTTTTAATAGGGTCACTCGCAAGGTGTATTCTCAAAACATGCGTGCAAATGGAGTGCAAATTTTGATTTTTGCCAAAAAATGAGGGAGTCACGAATCTTCGTAACTCCCTCGTTTTCAGTTTGTCGGGGCAAAAGGATTCGAACCTTCGACCCCCTGCTCCCAAAGCAAAAATGTTGACTTTTATATCCTTTCCTATGTAGGCAAAAAATTATATATCTTTTTATTTTCCAAATACTTGCGTATTTGAAAAGTTTTGCGTATCTTTGCATTGTTTTACAAGTGTGTGTCCTTTTTGTGTCCTGTTTTTTATCTGCAAAAGTCTCACCCTGCTTGTTTTAGAACAATTAAACGCAATAAAAAGTTATCTATTATGTCTACTGAAAAACCAAAAGTCGTACCCATTTTCGCCGATTCCATCGACGGGGTCACCGTTTCAGTCATCTGGAACGTCAAAAATCAAAGCAAAAAGAACTACCAGCCCATCTCCGTGCGCGTCAACTTCAACCGCGAACGCTGGTACTACGCCACCGGCTATCGTGTCTCCTTCGAAGACTACGAGACCATCCGCACCGCCTCAGGCTCCAAGAACCCCAAGGCCGTCGCCAAGGCCGCCATCAAGCAGCACTTCGACGACGTGTGCGCCACCATCAAGCGCCTCATCCAAGAGGATGACTTCTCCCTCGCCAACCTGGCCGAGGCCATGAAGCTCCCCATCAAACGCAATGTCGGCTTCACCTTATTAGAATATTGGACCACCTTCGGCGATGGCAAGAACTCGCCCAAGACACAAGAGCAGTACCGCTGCGCAGCCCGCAGCTTCTACCGCGCCTTGGGCTGCCATCTCGTCCCCGTCAAGGACGAGTCCGGCGAAGACACCAAGAAGAAGATGATCGTCGGCAAGGCCGTCAGGATGAGACCTGCCGAAGCCACCGCCAATGTCGTCGCCAAGTGGGAGCAGTTCATGGACGAGGAATGCCTGTCGGCATCCACCAAGAGCATCTATCTCCGTGCCTTCCGCGCCGTGATGAACAGCCTCCTGAAGTCCAAGGTCATCAGCAAGCGCCCCGAGATGGTCATCAAGGCGGGTACCCGTCGCAAGCAGGATTTCCTCACCGTCCCGGACATCATCAAGATCCGCGACTATGAAGGCCCCAACAAGCTCGCCGCTGATTGGTGGATTATCCTCTATCTCTGCAACGGCTCCAACCTGAAGGACATCGCCCAGCTCACCTGGTCCGAGGATGCCATCTATGGCTCGGAGTTCTCCTATGTCCGCGCCAAGATTGAGAACAAGGTGCCCGTCATCGTCAACATCCCCATCACCGAGCCGCTGCGCGTGCTGCTCAACAAGTACGCATCCGCGCCTAATCTCGGCACCCGTGTCTTCCCTCAAATCCTTTTGCAAGCCGAAACGCCCAGGCAGATTGACTATCGCGTCCACGACTTCAACCGCATCATCCGCCAGGGCATGCAAAAGGTGTGCGCTGAACTCGACATTCGTCCGGTCACCGCTTCCACCGCGCGTAATTCCTATATTACGACGCTCACCTGGCACGGCATCTCCGATGCCTTCATCGACACCATGGTTGGCCATGTCGACTCCAAGAACGTCCTCCGTGGCTATCAAGGAGTCATCAGCCCCAAGAAGCGGATGAAGCTCAACAACCTTCTTTTCGTCGACCCAGAGGCCGAGAACGAAGACGAAGAGTAATCCCACCCGGCATCGAAAAGGGAAAGTCGCAAAGGCGCGGCTTTCCTTTTTTTTCCATTCAACGTGTCCGTGACTACGTCCGAAATACATTGTTAAATCGTCAAAATAGTACCATTATGTTACGAGAAAAGATCTACTGTGACAGAAAGGAGCTAGACGACTTTCTGTTGTTGTCGCCTGCGGCGGCATTAAACCAAAGTATTTACGATGCATTAATCCCACTCCGTGAGCCTGACTCCAACAGGCCTCACCGCCTCAATGTCCCTGCACTGCAGCTCTTCAACGAGGCCTACTACCAATGCACCAAGCTGCAATCCGACAAGCATCCCGAAGAGGACATCTACACCAACTATTTCGTCGATGCCCGCGAGAACCTCGGCAGCACCGAAGCCGCCGAGGTCGCCTTCTCCATCGTCTTCGTCCTCTTGTCGTGCATGTCCATCCGCACCGTCAAAACGGGCTATTTCGCGCAGCTCATCAGCGAACGCCTCTCCAACAAATCACCCTATTTCAGCCTGTTCACGCCCATCGTCGAGCAATACCAATCCAAAGGCCATTCCTTCCCGCTGTCGTTTTCCCCGATGCCTCTCGATGTCCGCTTCCCCGACAGGATTGACTGGGCTTCCATCACCCAAGACTTCAATCCCCAACGCATCGCCGAGGCCGTCCTGCTGTCCGACAAGGAAGACGGCCAACATGCCATCCTCGATGCCATCGAGAGCCAACTCAGGCAATCCCATCCATTCGACAACGACAGCCCTTTTGATGCAGCCTTCGCTTCGCTCCGTGCTGCCATCATCGCCCGCTTCCCCAAAGGCTCGCGAGGCTTCAAGAAAGAGGACTGCCTGGCCATCAATTCCTCGCTCATCTCCCAGAAAAAAGAGGTCGAACAGGCCTTTGCCGACCTCTCCGTCAAATACCGCGACCTGGTTACCGAAAACCAGCAGTTGAGGCAAAACCAGTTCACCGTCACTGCGCTCCTTCAGATTGCCCGCGACAAGGGCATCAGCGACATCTATCAGGTGCTCGCTGTCTTCGCCTCCGGCATCGCCGACCTTCCCGCTCGCGTCAAGGCCGAGCAGGAAATAGCCGCCATTCCCAAAGCACCTGAGCCTTTTGCCTCCGAAATCTACCTCAACCCCAAGAAAGGCATGAAGCTCAACATCGAGCGAATCATTGACTGCACCTGGGCGCTTGACTTCTATGCAGATAAGGATGGCCGTCCCGTCACTCAAAAACAGGTTTTTGAGGCCTTCAGTCGCCTCCTGAACAGTGATTTGAGCAACTTTGCTGGCGCGCTGAGCGAAGGCCGCAACCGCGCCAATGATGACTGTGCCAACGAGCTGGCCGTCTTCAATGCCATGCTCAACAGGCAAAAGAAAATCAATGGTTTACCTATTTAGTTTAGGAAAATCATTGCTTACTCTATATAGACTATAGTTTATATCTTTCTTCATCTCCATTTCTTTGCACCGCATTCCACCCCGGAGTGCGGTTTTTCTCGTGGCCACCTGAACAACCTCCCGTCTAACGCAAATGTAAAGAAATGATCCAAGCAAGTGAAATTCAAACCCTCGAACAGCTGCCCAAGGCAGTGTTCAAGCTCTTCCGCGAAATCGACGATGTGAAGTATCTCATCAGAAGTATCGCCGAAATGAATGAGCAGTCCGCCGACCGTTGGATGAATGTGGACCAGCTCATCGAGTACCTGCCCGGCAAGCCGTCAAAGCAAACGGTCTATTGTTGGGTCAACAACGCCACCATCCCGCACCACAAACCCAGCCAAGGCCGCCTCGCTTTCCGCAAGTCGGAAATCGACAAATGGCTCGGCATCGAGACGCTCGTCTACAACAGCGACCTTGATGAAGAGGAAAACAAGCCGCTCCTTCCCAAGAAGGCCTGCGGCACCACCATCAGCAGGAAAGGAGGCTACAAATGAAGCAGAAGACATCAAGAGGCAAAACCCTTCCCAAGCGATGCCTGAAGCTCATCCACCTCAGCCATCCCGACCTCTCCGGCACCTGGCTTGACACGGGTGATGTCATGCGCCTCCTGCATTGCAGTGAGCGCACCCTTCAGACGCTCCGCCTTAAGGCCGGACTCCCTTACTATGAGGTTCACCAACGCCTGTACCTCTACAAGCTCGAAGAAGTCCAGGCCTTCGTCGAACAACGCAAACACAAAGCCAATGAAAGGACGAGCCATGATTAACGATTTCTCCTATTTCCGCGCACCCATCACCAACACGGAGCCGCTTTCCTCTTTCTCCTTGTTGGATGCCTACCACTTCATCACTGGCCCCATTGCAAAGAAAACCACGGAACACCTCCGCACCCTGTCAGGCAAGGCGCATTCCATCTTCAAGCAAAACTCCTTCGACTACTGCACCTTCTCTGGCATCTTCTCCTCGCGTCGCAATGGTGCCTTGCTCCGCCATTCCAACCTGGTCTGCTTCGACTTCGACCATCTTCCCGATGTTGAAGCCACCTTCCAGCTGCTCCTGAAGGACAAATTCTTCCCGACGATGCTGCTCTTCCGCAGCCCGTCGGGCGACGGTCTGAAATGGGTCATCTCCATGGAGCGGCAGTTTCTGTCTCGCGAGAAATTCTTCCCGCTCGAGAACCAAGCCGACTACCATCCCTTGTTTTTCAAGTCGGTGTCCTACTACCTCCAGCACCAATACAACCTCACCACCGACAAGTCAGGGAAGGACATCGCTCGCGCTTGTTTCCTTCCTTACGACCCTGATGCCTACATCAACGAAAAGATCTTGCAATGAGCACTCCTCGCAATTCCTCACTCACCACCAAGGATGCCGTCGAAGCCTTGACCATCCTCATCGAGGCGCAAGCCGTTGACATCACGGCCAGCTATTCCGACTGGCTCCGCATCGGCTTCGCCCTCGCGGACGAGTTCGGCCTTGATGGTGAGTCCTATTTCCACCGCATTTCGGCCTTCTATCCCAACTATTCAAGAGATGAGGCCTCACAGCAATACGCCAAATGTCTCCAAAGTGCATCGCCTTCAGGCAAGTCCCATGTCACCATCGCCACGCTCTTCTACATCGCCGCCCAGCACGGCATCAACCTTCCCGAGCCGCGTGTGACTGTAGGGCGCGAACCTGCGTGTTCGCCCTCTCGTCGCCCCGTCATTGCGGGCTATGACCCGCAATCTCCTGCGTTTTCCTCAACCCCTCCAGTTGAGGAATTTGAGGAAAATGAGGAAACACCCAACCCAAGACCTTCTCCCAATCCATCCACGAAAACCTTCCGCTCATCATGCAGCGCATCATCGCTGACTCGCACTCGGATGAGGATGCCGACATCCTCATCCTCGGCTCCATTACGGTCTTCTCAGCTTGCATCCCTAATGTCTTCGGGGTTTATGACCGCCGCTCTGTCAATGCCAATCTGTTCCTCTACGTCACCGCTCCGGCATCGGCTGGCAAAGGGCGGCTCTCCTTGTGCCGCCATCTCGCTGCGCCGATACACCAATCCCTTCGCGACAAATACAAACGCGACATGCAGGAGTACAACGAAAAACTGGCTGCCTATGCCGTCAACAAAAAGAACACCCTCGAAGTCCAGCCCAAGGAACCGCCGTTCCTCTCGTTGTTCGTCCCGGCCAACAGCACCGCCACCGTCGTCTATCAAACCCTCTCCGAGAACAACGGCGTAGGCCTGCTTTTTGAGACCGAGGGCGACACCTTGGCCAATGCCTTCAAGTCCGACATGGGCAACTACTCAGATGGCTTCCGCAAGGCCTTTCACCACGAGCCTATTGCCTATCTCCGCAAGAAAGACCATGAGTTTGTCGAAATTCTACGCCCGAAGTTTTCAGCTGTCCTGTCAGGCACCCTGCAGCAGGTCTTCAACCTCATTCCTGATGCTGAAAACGGCCTCTTCAGCCGTTTCATCTTCTACGTCATGAAGACCGAACTCGTCTGGCGTGATATGTTTCCCGTGTCGGACGGCACCACCGCCGATGAGCGTTTCCGTCAGATTGGAAAAGACTTCTATGCCTTCCTGAAGGACTTTCCTTCCGTCGAGGTACAGTTCACGCTCAGCTACGATCAACAAAGGCGTTTCAACGACTTCTTTGCTGAGACGCAAAGCACCTATGCCTACACCTTCGGCGACGACATCGTGGCCTCTGTCCGTCGCCTCGGTCTCATCCTCTTCCGCATCGCGATGGTCATCTCCGTCCTTCGCCTCATGGATGCTTTTCCCGTCGCCTCTGGGCGCGGGAAAAGCACCCCATTGGCTGAGGTCAAAAAGACGAAGAGCATCGTCTGCACCGACATCGACTTCCAGTCTGCCATGGCCATCGTCAAGGTGCTGCTGCAGCACACCGCCGAAGTCTTCCAATCCCTGCCCAGGCATTCTTACGAACGCCCGGCATCATCCATCGCCGCCAAAGGCTCGCGCCAACTCGCCGAGGCATCGCGTTCGCGCTTTTTTGCTGCGCTGCCCGATAGTTTCGACCGTCCCAAATACATCGAAGTCGCCGCCTCGCTCAACATCACCGAAAAGACCGCTGAGCGTTACGTCCGCGAGTTCTGCACCTCTGGCCAACTCAACCATCCCTCCAATGGCCAGTACACTAAACCCATCAATACCCAAACATCATGAAACTCCAAATCGTCTCTCCCCAACAAACCAAAAGCTTCATCGCCGAAATGGCTGAAGCCTACCAAGTCGCCTATGAATACCGATTTGGCAAAATCGACTACAAATGCCTTGACGAAAAGGCCATCGATAAAACCTGCTACAAACGCCATTGCCTCTTCTTCGAAGTCGTCAAAGGCGATGAGCGTCTTGGTGGCATCATCTTGTCATTGAAACGCAATGGAAAGCGCGTCAGTGTCTATTACATGTACACGAAGCCCGAGCACCAAAACGAAGGTGTGGCCACCTTCCTTTGGAACCAGCTGCAGGAATTTCTCCCTGGTGTGCGAACCTGGTGGGCTGGTGTCGATTATTATGCCGTCCCCGCCATCCACTTCTTGGTGAACAAATGCCA
>CAMYYV010000085.1 GCA_947303625.1 uncultured Bacteroidales bacterium
GACCCGAGCAAGCTGGTGCACCGCAACTCGTTCAATGTGACGGCCATGAGCTTCGACCCGGAGATCATCTACAACGCCATCAAGAAGTACTATCCGAACTTCGAGATGGAGTACAAGTTCGACCCGATCCGTCAGGCCATCGCCGACAGCTGGCCGAACAAGATGGATGACAGCTGCGCCCGCAAGGAGTGGGGCTGGAACCCGAAGTACGACCTCGACAAGATGACGGTCGACATGATCGAGACTTTGAAGAAGAAGCTGCTGTAAAAGACGTGAGACTACGAGACTTCGGGACTATGGGGCAATCTCCCTCGAAGTCCCGTAGTCTCGAAGTCCCAAAGTCAATAGTTATTGTACCTTATTTTTAATAATACCTATTAAAACGATATGAACACAAAGCAAATAGCAAAAAAGACGGCTGAATTCTTCAGGACGGTACCTGTTGAAAAGGCTTGGCTGTTTGGCTCCTACTCGCGTGGCGAGGCCACCGAGGACAGCGATATCGACATCCTTGTTCGGTATGACGGCAATGCCAAGATTTCGCTACTCTACATATCGCATTTAATAGGTATGCTTGAAGAAATCCTTCACCGGAAAGTTGATCTTGTAGAGGAAGGATGTCTGCTCCCCTTTGCTGAAGAAACTGCCAACCGTGATAAGGTTCTGATATATGAGAGAGAAAATTAGGGATAAGGAACGTTTGCTTCATATTCAAGGCGCAATAAATGTCTTGATGGAACGAAAGGACACCCATACTTTGGACGAGGTAGTGTCTGACCCCATCATTTTCTATGGTTTTGTAAAGCATATTGAAATCATAGGAGAGGCTGTTTATATGCTGACGAAGGAATATAGAGAGGTCCACAGCGAGGTCAATTGGGATGATATAGAACGGATGCGCCATGTATTGGTTCATGGTTACTATAGAATCCGTCCTGACCAGTTGTGGGAAACGATTCAAACTGATATCCCTGAACTCAAGCCGAAGATAGATCATCTTATTGAGGATTATGAAGGCTGATATGCTCACCAACCTAAACAAATACCAAGTAGTCTTGGCTTCCAAATCCCCTCGCCGGCAAGAGCTGCTGCGCGGCATGGGCATCGATTTTATGGTGCTGACCAAGGACACCATCGAGGTTTATCCCGAAGGCAAGCCCTTGGAAGAGGTGCCGAAATACCTCAGCGGGATAAAATCGCTGAATTACAACGACCGCGAACTGCCCAGCGATTATCTGCTCATCACCTCCGATACCGTCGTGATTTGCGAAGGCGAGATTCTGGGCAAGCCCAAAGACAAGGAAGACGCCGCACGGATGCTGCGGTTGCTCTCCGGCAAGACCCATCGCGTGGTGACTGGCGTCACGGTGCGCTCAGCGAAGAAATGCGAGTCGTTTGCGGTAAGCTCCGATGTGACCTTTGCCGAACTCAACGACGAGGAAATCGACTATTACATTGACACATACAAGCCCTTCGACAAGGCCGGCGCTTACGGCATCCAAGAGTGGATCGGCTATATCGGCATCACTGGGCTGGAAGGCTCGTTCTACAATGTGATGGGCCTGCCGACACAACGGCTCTACCAGTGCCTGAAGGGATTCTGATTTGGGATTGCCTTACGGCAAGAAATCTATCAAAATCAAATCAATATACTTTCAAAACAGTTTTTGAGATTTTGAAATAGATTTTTTTCAGATTTCTTGCGAAGCAATCACGAAAAAAATATTGATTTCTTGCCCGAAAGGGCAATACCATCAATGCTTTTTTTCTATTTTTGCAGATTATTGCTGCAATAATGGACAAAAAACGCCCCCTCATACTGATTACCAACGACGACGGCTACGCCGCCAAAGGCCTGCGTAAGCTGGTCGCGCTGATGCGCACGCTCGGCGACGTGGTGCTCATCTCGACCGACGAGGTGATGTCGGCCAAGAGCCACTCGTGCTCTATCCGCGACCGTCTCTATGTCAGCCTCGTGCACGAAGAGGACGGCTTCAAGGAGTATCGCTGCAACGGCACGCCCGTCGACTGCTTGAAACTGGCCTACCAGAAGCTGTGCGGGCGGCAACCCGACCTGGTGGTCTCGGGCATCAACCACGGGATGAACGCCGCCACCACGGTGGTCTACTCGGGCACCATCGCCGCGGTCGTAGAGGCCTGCATGAACGGCATCGACGCCATTGGCTACAGCCTCTTTAGCCTCGACCCCGACGCCGACTTCGACCATCTCGACACGGCCATCCTCGAAATCACGAAGAAGGTGCTGAACGAGGGCCTGCCCAAGGGCGTGTGCCTCAACGTGAACTTCCCCAAACGCAGCGAGGAGCCCATGAAAGGCATCAAGGTGTGCCGACAGGCGGCCTGCCGCTGGGTGGAGTATTTTGAGGAGAAATACGACGAGCAAGGACGACAGTATTACGACCTCGACGGCACCTTCGAGAGCGACGACATCCTGCCCGACACCGACCTCTGGGCCTTGCAGCACAACTACATCTCGGTGGTGCCCACCTGCTTCGACTGGACGGTGCACTCGCAGATTGAATCGATGAGTGCATTTGAGGGATTAAGAATAACCTAATGATTGTGAAGATTTTATTTTTGAATATAGAACATGAAAACTATGGCTAATGACTATGACTATGACCACCCCGACCTAGGGTGAAAGTGGTCATAGTCATGGTCCATAGTCATAGTCAGAAGAAGGGAAACCGATAAAAAGAGAGAAAATGAAGATTAAAGATAGCTTTTGGTTAGGATTGCTGGTAGGGCTCGCCGCTTTTGGGCTGACTTACCTTCCGCTGTATTTCGTCAATTGGGAGAAGCTGGGCATCTTCCGCGAGCGTGCGCCTTTTCTCTTGGCCTTCATCCCAGGTGTCATCCTGTTCAGGATGATGCTGGTGAAATGGAACCTTGAAAAGACGGGCAAGGGCATATTGGTTGTCACGGTGGTAGGGATGCTGCTGGTGTTCTTCCTCGTCAAAACCCCTGTAACTACATGAGATACTATATCATAGCAGGTGAGGCATCCGGCGACTTGCACGCTTCTAACCTCGTGGCCGAGATCAAGAAGAAGGACAAGAAGGCGGAGTTTCGTGGCTGTGGCGGCGACCTGATGAAGGCGCAAGGCGTCAGCTTGCTGAAGCACTACCGCACGATGGCCTACATGGGCTTCGTGGAGGTGGCGGTCAACCTGCGCAAGGTGTTGCGCAACATCGCGCAATGCAAGAAGGATATAGTCGGTTTTCAGCCCGATGTCGTCATCTTGGTCGACTATCCAGGCTTCAATTTCCGTATCGCAGACTTTGCCCATGCGAAGGGCTTCAAGGTGGTCTATTACATCTCGCCCCAGCTGTGGGCTTGGAAACGTCGCCGCGTGAAGAAGGTCAAACGCTCTGTGGACAAAATGCTGGTGATTCTTCCATTCGAGGAGGAGTTCTACAAGCACTATGGCGTCGACGTGACCTATGTGGGCAACCCGCTCTTGGACGAGATGGCCAAGTTCGGCACAGCCAACCGCTCCATCTTCCTGCGCCGCAACAGTCTTGGCGAGAAGCGCGAGATCATCGCCCTCCTGCCTGGCAGCCGCAAGCAGGAGGTGAAACGTATGCTGCCCGTGATGCTGAAGATGGTGCCGCGCTTCCCCGACTATCAGTTTGTGGTGGCCGGCGTCTCGTCGCTCGATAAAGACCTTTATAAGGACATCATGAGCAATACCGATGCTTTCTTTGTCGAGAACCAGACCTATGAGTTGCTGCAAAACTCAAGTGCGGCCCTCGTCACGTCGGGTACGGCCACCCTCGAGACCGCGCTGCTCACCGTGCCCGAGGTGGTATGCTACAAGGCCACGGGATTCTCCTATCGCCTCGCCAAATCGATGATTAAGGTGAAGTTCATCTCGTTGGTCAACCTGGTGATGGACAAGGAGGTGGTCAAGGAGCTGATTCAGGGCGATTTGAACGAAGAGAACCTGGTCGCCGAACTGGAGTCGTTGCTGCACAACAGCAAACACCAACGCAGGCTGCTCGAGGACTACGACGAGCTGCGCGACCGATTGGGCAACGCCGGCGCTTCCGAAAAGGCCGCCGATGCCATCTGCAACGCATTGAGAAAGAGATAATACCACAGCCATGAAAAGAATAGCTATTGTTGTATGTGCTTTGTTGACCTTGCTTTTGGGCAAGCACGGGCTGTCGCAGACCACGGAATGGGATGTGAGGGCCGACGGCTTCACCGAGCGTGTGTTCACAGCCTTTGCTCTCCACACGAGCGATGACTTCGGCGTTTCGTTGGATGCGTCGTCGCGCGTGGTAGCCCATTGCAGCGACTGCGGTGAAGAGGCCTTGGAAGCCTTCCTGAAGATGAAACATGCCGAATTTCAAGGTTTTGCTTTGCTTGACAAAGATGCCTTCGGTGACCTGTTTGAGACGTGGCAAGCTGCCTTGCCCGAGGAGGTGTTTGTGGCCTTGCTCAAGCAGGAGAACCTGAGGGCCGTCACCCAGAACAACTACTGCAATACCTCCGAGCCGTTCTGCACCGACAACGGACTGTATGAGTTTCCCGCCGGCGTCAACGCGGGCATAGGCGAGTCGGGCCCTTATTACGACTGCCTGAGGACACGCCCCAACCCGGCATGGTACTATATGCGTATCCTCGACCCTGGCGATATGGACATCTATATGTACAGCACGCCGCAGGTCGACATCGACTTCTGCTGCTGGGGACCTTTCGAAGACCCTTTGGAGCCATGTCCCGACGGGCTGACTCGTGCCAAGGTCGTGTCGTGCAGTTACTCCACCAACTGGAACGAGACCTGCCAGATCAGGAACGCACAGGAGGGCGAGTATTATATCCTGCTGATTACCAACTATTCCAACCGCACGTGCAACATCCACTTTAGCAAGACCGACGGAGAAGCCACTACCGATTGCTCCATCCTGCCGCCTTTGGTGAATTATGATTCGCCGGTATGCGTGGGTGGCGACCTGACTTTCACCGCCAACGGGCTCTCGGGGTCGATTTACCACTGGTTTATGGTGGGCGGCACCTGGACCTCGAACGAGCAGAATCCCGTTCGTCACAATGCCACTGCCGACATGTCGGGCACCTACGGCTGCGCCATCACCAACGGCGCCAACCAAAGCGATACCACCTATCTCGAAGTCGAGGTGGGCGAGAATATCTTCTTCCATATCGACACGGTAACTTGCAACACCATGGTGTGGGACGACGAACCGCTTCTTGAAAGTGGCGTCTACACCTTCTCCTACGAGACCCTTTCGGGCTGCGACAGCATCATCGAGCTGAGCCTCGACATCAACTATACGCCCACCCTTGAGATACAAGGCACGCATTGGCCCATCGGCGGCAGCGAGACCCACATCAGCGTGAATGAATACGAGGTGCAGCTGACCGAGCCGCACGCGATCGTGGACACCGTGCTATGGCAGATCGACTGTCCCAACTGGTACGTAGTGCCGCACGGCGCCAAGGGAATGCTTTGCACACTCTACATCTATTCCTTCCTGCAGGAGCCTGTCACCCTCCATGCCTGGGCCGTCAACCGCTGCGATTCGATCCATGAGGAGTTCTTCATCCAGACGTCGTATTATGATGTGGACGAGAACCAGCAAGAGGCGGTTTTTGAAGTGATCCCCAACCCAACCCACGGCGAGGTGAACCTCCATCTCGGCGACATGCAAGGCTGGGTGAAGGTGCAGGTGTACAACGGCATGGGACAGCAAGTGGATGCCTTCGTCATCGAGGCCGATGGTCACAACCCTCAGACCTTCGACATGAGTCAACTACCCGACGGCATCTATCTCATCGTCGTGAAACAGGTGGAAAAGACATGGGTAAAAAAGGTGGTATTACGCAAGGAGTAATTCATTTAAAATATAAAAATTATAATTTTAGATAAAAAATTGGTCGTTTTATTTGGATAATTGAATTTTTTGCTATATTTGCGGAGTAAAAACTGAAATGACATGAAACGGATTGTATTTACCACAGTGCTTTTGTTGGGAGCGCTCTTCGCGATGGCCCAAAACTCCACGCAAGGCATGGAATTCTGGTTTTCCTACATGGAAAACGGATACAAGTATAACGGCGGTGAATGGGTCGACAATACGGTGATGATTAGCGCGAAGCGTGCCTGCTCGGGCACCATCGCCAAGCCCGATGGGTCGTTGCCAGCTATCCCGTTTACGGTAACCGATAACGGCATCACCATCATCGACATCCCCGAGGAATATGCTTACAACGAGGACAACTCGGAAGTGGTTGACAATAAGTCGTTGGTGCTTCGGGCCACCGACACGGTGTCGGTCTACATCAGTAACATCGCCACCTATTCGTTCGACGCCTCTTTTGTGTTGCCTGTCGAGAGCTTGGGCTCGGAATACATCGTCCAGTGTTTCGACCAGGAATACATCGATTCGCCGCTCGGCGACAACATCCTGACGACGGCCTTCCTGATCATCGCCGTGGAGGACAACACGGAGATTGACATCACACCCAGCATCGAGACGGAGCATCACCTGGGCTTTCCGGGTTCACCGACCACCATCACCCTGAATGCCGGGGAGACCTTCTTCGTCAGGTCGAACTATGAAGACAACTGGCGCGACCTCTCGGGCTCCATCGTCCAGGCGCACGACGAGAAGAAAATTGCGGTGTTCAACGGAAATACGACGACCTGCATCCCTACCGACGTGGGCAATGGCCGTGACCACATCTTCGAACAAGCCTTGCCTGTCGACTCGTGGGGACAGCAGTTTGCTGTGACTACCTCGCAGGGCCGGGCGCGCGACTTCGTGAAGATCACCTCGGCAGGCGACGACAATGCCGTGACGCGTAACGGACAGCCTTTGGTCACACTCAGTCGAGGCGAGTCGTACGTGTTCGACCTGCGTTCGAGTAGCGGCTCGTGTTTCCTCGAGGCCACGCAGCCAAGCATGGTGTATATCTACAACACGACAGGGCAGGAGTCGTACGAGCCTCCCACCTCCAACATCGGCGACCCGTCCATGGCATGGATTCCACCTGTGGAGCAACGTATCGACGAGATCACGTTCTGCACGTTCAACAGCGAATACGAGTTTGCCTCCATCGACCGCCATTCCGTCAACATTGTGGTCGACAACGATGCTGTGGGTCGCGTCTATCTCGACGGCCATGCCATCGATGCCAGCGATTTCCATGCCGTGCAAGGCTCGTCGGATTACAGCTTCGTCAGGAAAAGTATTAGCCATGGCACCCACCACCTTTCGTGCGACATGGGTCTCATCGCTCACGTCTACGGCTTCGGCGATGCGCGTGGCTATGCCTATTGCGTAGGTGCAAACGTCATCAGTTTGAAGCAGAAACTGTTTGTCAACGGTGTATGGAGCGAGTTTTACCATCGTGGTGTGTATTTGTGCAACGACGAAAGCGCCGACCTGAACGTGGAGACCAACTATCCCATCAACGGGGTGAGCTGGACCTTTGGTGACGGTGAGACAGGCCACGGTATCGGGGTGACACACCAATACGCCTCGGGTGGTGATTATGTAGCGACGGCCTACATCAACGGTACCAACGAGTTCTCGATGGAGACGGTCTACGATACTTTGTCGGTGGCCATCCACGTGGGCGAGCCTGCGCATCATGTGAACGACACCATGCTCTGTGACGTGGATGCCTACGAATATTATGGTGTGGAATACACACATTCTGGGCATTTCGAGCGTATAGGGACCAGCATCTACGGCTGCGACAGCACCTATATCCTGACCATCGACATGGAGTTTACGCC
>CAMYYV010000086.1 GCA_947303625.1 uncultured Bacteroidales bacterium
ACTTCCGGCAGTTCATCGGGGATGCCGGCAAGAATCTCTTTTTGGAAATCGTTGAACGCGTTCATTATTGTTGATATGTTGATTGTTTAATCGTTGTTTGTTATTCATATAATCGTTGATAACGATTGGTGATTTTGGCCGCAAATTTAGGGAAATTTTCATCATTTTAATCTGGTTACATTAATTTTCACTAATTTTACCGCCCAATGGTGCACGCCAGTTCGCGACATATTGAAGGATGGCGTTTCTGTTAGGTATTTTGAAATCAGTTACTGACACTAAATAACAGCAAAAGAACGTGAATGAAATGAGTAAGAAGAGAACACTTGTGTTTTCGCTTTTGGTAGCGGCGGGAATGTTGCTATCGACCAACTTGTCTGCACAAGAACAAGGCAGACCTGGAGGTTTGTTCGGAAAATCATCCACTCCCTCCTACGGAATGATGGGCCGAGGTAGTGGCTCTGCCGAGGGAAATCTCACAGGCCAAGGCTTTGGGGCCACAAACGGCAACCTCACAGGTCAAGGATTTGGTGCCACAGACGGCAACATTACTGGTCAAACTTTTGGCACTCCATTGGGCAGCGGATTGTTTATCATGTTTGCGGCAGGTGTCGGCTATGCAACGTTAAAAACAAAGAAAAAACAAAAACAGAATTAAAGCAAAAGAAATGGAAAAGAACATGAAAAGAATAAGCATTATTGTAATAGCATTGGCGTTGTTAGCTGTCCTCACGCAATGCAAGAAGGAACAAGTTACCCCCGCTAATGATAGCGAAGCCGTGGCCATCACCTTGGATATCAAGGGTAACGGAGGCACAAGAGTGGATGTGAACACAGGCACAGGGGCCGTCACCTACCAAAATGGTGATGTGTTGTATGTAGCCAGTGGCGGCAAATATGTCGGCACGCTGACGCACAATGGCACCCGCTTTGCCGGCACCATCACCGACCCAGTTGTGGGCGAGCCGCTGCATTTCTATTTCTTGGGCAATGTGAACCCTGCCGAGGATCTCACGGCGGGCACCACACAAAGCTGCTCGGTGGTCATCAGTGACCAAACGCAACGCATGCCCGTGATTGAATATGCGCCATCGGATCAGAACTATACCGATGGTTCAGTCAACTTTACGGCCACGCTTTTGAACAAGTGCGCTTTGGTGAAGTTTAATATGACGACCTCGTCGACAGCTGCCATTTGTATTACAGGCTTTAATAACAAGGTAACAGTGAATTTCTTTGATAACACCTTGACCAACAGCCAAGAAGGTGATGGCATTATCACCTTGTCCGCAGGTAACGGTGAGAAATGGGCCATTCTTTTGCCTCAAAACGCTTTGGGAGCAGGAGCGGAAGGTTCGGCTTATTCTGTGGATGGGGTTTATACTGGAACACGTGGTGCTGTTCCTGCCATTCCCAACAATGGATACTTGACCGCAGGTATAGAGGTGGTGATTTCTACGATTAATAATTATTATGTTGACCTCGGCCTGCCGAGCGGCCTGCTGTGGGCCATCTGCAATGTGGGTGCTGATAACCCCGAAGACTATGGCGACTACTTCGCTTGGGGAGAGGTGGTACCCAAGGAATACTACGACTGGAGCACATATAGTTATGGCTTTGCTTGGAATCAGTTGACCAAATACTGCGACAACTCCAGTTACGGCTACAACGGATTCACCGACAACTTGACCACTCTATTACCAGAGGACGACGCTGCCACTGCCAATTGGGGCGATGGTTGGCACATGCCCACCTTCGAGGAGTGGCGGGAACTGTACCAAAATACGACTCACATTTGGACAACACAAAACGGCGTGAACGGATGGCTCTTCACTGCGAGCAACGGCAATAGTCTCTTCCTGCCCGCCGCTGGCCGCCGCAGCCTTAGCAGTCTCTACGGCGCAGGCAGCTACGGTTACTACTGGACGAATTCGCTCATCCCGGACACGGACACCCCGGACCACGCGTGGTGCTGCTCGGGCCAAACCTACGTGAACGGCTACGAACGCGACAGCGGTCTATCTGTACGAGCAGTGCGTTCTTCTGGGCAGAACTAACCTTTGTTCCGTTACAAGCAGAACTGGTTTGAAACGAAAAAGTTGTCAGACGGGGCGCGCACGTGACGAAATATAATCCCATCGCCTTATGAAACAAATCACAACACTATTGCTTTTCATACTTTCAATACCAGTTTTGGGACTCTCGCAAAATACAGAAAACCAAAATTATAAATCCGCCTTCCAATCAGCGTACCAAGCTTGCCCTGACATCCCGCAAGGTCTGCTTGAGGCCATTTCCTTCACCAACACGCACTGCAACCACCTCACTGATGCGAATTATTCCCACGATGGTCCTGATGCCATGCCTCGTGCCTATGGTCTGATGGGCTTGGTGAAGGACGGTAAGGGTTATTTCCGTGAGAACCTGCATCTTGTTGCGGAGTTATCTGGCATTTCGGAAGCGGAAATCTTGGAAAGTCCCGAAAAGAATGTGTTGGCTTATGCGAAGGCTTTCGAGCGTTTAGCCAAAGAGGACAAAGCTTCTGATATCAAGGGGTATTTATCAGTAATTCAGCAACTTTCAGAACTTCCAATAGGGGAGGAGAAGGATGTCTACCCCATTCAGAGCATGCTGTATTCGGTGTGCCTGTTCCTGAATGACGAGACGAAAGCGGAACACTATGGTTTCCAAAAGTATGACATTGATTTAAAAGAGGTGTTTTCTGAGCATTATGATATGCTTCATTCCCCCGAGCTCAATTTTTTTCGAGGTTCCGACTACCCGCGGGCCATCTGGGACCCAGCCCCGGAATGCAACTACAGTGAGCGTAACAGCACGGTCAGTGCGGTGGTCATACATTATACGGAAGGTTCTTACGCAGGTTGTATCAGCTGGTTCAAGAACTGCGACGCTCAGGTGTCGGCCCACTATGTCATCCGCTCCGCCGACGGACAGGTGACGCAGATGGTGCGCGAGGCCGACAAGGCCTGGCATGCCCGTACTGCCAATCCCTATACCATTGGCATCGAGCACGAAGCCTACGGCAACATCTGGAGTTTCTTTACGGAGGAGATGTACCAGTCGTCGGCCGACTTGGTGCGTGACATCTGTTCGCGTATTGCCGCTGTCGACGGACACCGCACATTTTACCGCGACACCTTGGACAACGGCACCTGTCTTAACAACGGTGTCCACGACCTCGGTGGCGAGACAGCTTGTACCAAGATACGTGGTCACCAGCATTATCCCGACCAAACCCATACCGACCCGGGGCCGTATTGGGACTGGAACTATTACTACAAGCTCATCAACGAGGGCACGCCTGTCACCTTTTTGGAGGGAGAGGAAGGCCGTCTCGACCATCTGAACTACGGCAACGACGAACGCAAGATTTGGGTGATTCGTGGTCCCGAGACATCGACCATCCAATTGGATTTCAGCAGCTTCGGTTTGGAGGCCGACTACGACTTCCTGTGGATCTACGACGGCGACAACGTATACGCGCCCAAGATAGGGCGATGGAACACGCATAGTCCTGGCACGGTGCTGTCGACATCAAACGTGATGTGCGTTGAGTTCCGCTCCGACTGCGGCGATACCTCCTCGGGTTGGGAAGCCCAGTGGCAGGCTCTGATGCCCAGTGTGCCCATACCTGAAGAGGAGACGCCCGAAGGTCTGTTTCCCAACCCCACTACAGGTAAGTTTACCATAAAGTCGGACCGCGACGGCTTTACCGACGTGAGCATTTATGACGTCTATGGCACCGAGGTGTTTCGTGCCCGCTTCATAGATGCTATTGAGATTGATGCAAGTAATTGGGCGGCAGGTGTTTATGTGGTTAACTATGGTATGCCTGTTAAACTGGGCAAGGTGGTCAAGTTGATGAAGCTATAAAACCCTTGATAAACAATAATCGCCGCGAAAATGCGTTCTTCTTTGGATTTTTCCTATCTTTGCACCCTATTTCAATTGAAATGAGAAACAACACCGTCATACGCAAAGCCATGCTCCTCCTTTTGGCCTTGACCTGCGTGGTCATCGCGAAGGCGCAGGACCCGTGCGAAATCACCTGTAGTGCCGAGATGCCCGTTTGCAGCGAGGCACCGGTAACGCTCAGCGTGCCAAACAACTATCAGTATTCGTTTCTTTGGTCGCCAGGTGGACAGACCACTAATAGTATCACGGTGAGGCCATATGCCACGACGACTTACCGTGTTGAGGTTCGTGAGACGGAGAGCGATTCCTTGGTCTGTAGAAACGAGATCACCGTTGAGGTGTTGCCGCGTTTCGAGATGAAGTTCCGCCAGCTGAAGCTCACCTGTAGCAACCACGAAGCGGAGAACGGACGCAACGCCCAAGTGGTGGCGATGGTCGACAGCCTTTCGGGTGTCTACAATCCACCATACGACTACCAGTGGGAGTTGAGTCCGCTGCACATCGCCCCCACCGACCCTTCGTGGGCCATCGGATTGGAAGCGTTCAAATACTATCGCATCAAGACCACTGACGGCCGCGGCTGCATGCAGCGCGACAGCGTGAAACTGAAGGCCTATCCCAACCCCTTGGTAGAAATCAGCACCGACCCCGGCGATACAGTCTATCTGCAAAACCCGCATGTTACCTATTCGTTCGAGAACCTGTCGGCCGACACACTTGACATCAGCAACTTTTATTGGGTCCTCAACCAGCAATACAACATCACCTCGACCTCCGACGAGCCGCGTTTCACCTATGTCGAGACGGGCGATTTCGTCACCGAGCTGAAAGTGTACAACCCTCAAGGCTGCGACACATCTTATTATAAGTCTATTAGAGTGGAGCCAGTCAAGCTGAAGATACCGAATGTGTTCACCCCCAATGGCGATGGCACCAACGATTATTTCATCATCTCTTTGCAAGGTGGCAACGACTTGGGCGGCACCAAAGACGGTGATGAGCCTGAGTATGAATACGAAGGCTACGAGCCTCTAAATCGTTACTACGAGTCGTCGGAGCTGACCATTTTCAACCGTTGGGGACGCACTGTCTACTATTCGAGGGACTACAAGAACGACTGGGATGGCGGGGGACTTTCGGACGGCACCTATTTCTATGTGCTGAAGTGCCACGGCCTCAAAAACGACGCCACCTACCAAGGCTCCGTGATGATCATCAAAACGCATAGATAATGAAAATAAGAACTAGACATATCAGCTTGGTCATCGTCGTGGCTCTGGGCTTGCTCGTCGCATGCAATGGTAAGGACGGGCAAGGTCAGCTCTCCACCGACCTGGTGACCAGCCCCAAATCGGCTACTGATACTTCCGACAAGCAAGCTGTCATTAAGTTTGAGAAAGAAGAGCATGACTTCGGGACACTGCTGCAAGGCGAGGTGGTGACCTATTCGTTCCATTTTACCAATACAGGCGATGCGCCGCTGATTATCAGCGAGGTGGGTTCCAGTTGCGGATGCACTGTGGGTGACTATCCCCGTGAACCCATTTCCCCTGGCAAAGGCGGTGCCATCAAGGTAACCTACAACAGTGCGGGACATCATGGCTTCCAAAGCCGTTTCTTGACTGTCATGTCAAACACCAACCCTGCCAAGACCACCCTGCGTATCAAAGGCACGGTTCAAACCCCAGATCAATATTAAGGGTCCATTAGACAAATAAACTATTATCACATTAATACTTTAACAATGAACAATTTACTTACAATCTTATTGTTTGGCGGAAATGCTGCTCAAACTGCAGAAGGTACTCAACAGGGCGGTGGTTCCATGTGGACGAGCCTGATTTTCATTGTCCTTCTTATTGTCGTTTTCTGGCTGTTCTTCATTCGTCCGCAGTCGAAGAAGGCCAAAGAGGAACAGAAGTTCCGCGAGAGCCTGCAAAAAGGCGACAAGGTGGTTACCATTGGCGGTTTTCATGGCAAGATCGTTGAGGTGAAGGAGACCACTGTGGTCATCTCGCTCGCTCCCAACACCGAGGTGGAAGTGGAGAAGACGGCTCTCGTCAAAGACGCCGCCCGCGTCGGCCAAGCCTAGTCATCGGAGACTCACGTCATGACTGACGATCTGAATCGAATCAAACAGAAGGTGGAACGCACCAACAAGCATTCCGCCTTCACTTTCTTTGTGTTTCTGGCCATCTCGACAGCAGCATGGTTTTTGGTCAAGTTGTCGGAGAATTACACAACACAAGCGACGTTTAGGCTTCAATTATCCGAGACGCCTGCCGACCAATGGGTTTCGTCGGACGAACAGCAAGTGGCTTTGTCGATGAATGTCGACGGGTTCCATGCGTTGCGGTACAAGATGATTCGTGACCCCAAACGTGTCGTCACCATTGAGTTGGGCGAGGTGTCTTATCGTCAGGAAAACGGCAACACCTATTCGTTCAGTAGCCAGTATGTGGCCGAAAAGATTGCTGACCGATTGGGCATCAATCCTTCCGACATCACCATGAACGATGCCAAGGTCTATTTCAATATGGATCCTTTGAAGTCGAAGGTTGTGCCAATCGTGTTGCGGTCCGACATCAAGCCGCAGCGACAATACGGTGTTTATGGCATCCCCACACTCGATCCTGCTTCGGTGACCATCTATGGTCCCGAGGAAATCATTGATACCGTAAACTCGGTGCAAACCGAGATGCTCTCAAAGCCGAGTGTGAGCGAGACCTTCAGCGAGATGGTCGGCCTTGACTTGTTGGATGGAAAGATCCACTCCAATACTACGGAGGTGAACGCAACCATCGAGGTTGAGAAATACACCGAGGTAGACATTGAAGTGCCTATCCATGCCGTTGACAGCCTGAAGGTGCGTTTCTTTCCCGAGTCGATGTCAGTGAAATGCCTCGTGGCCATGCGTGACTATGCCTCAGTCAACCCCGAGAGCTTCAGCGTAGCCGTTGACGGAGAACAACTGAAAGCCATGCAGCCCTTGCTTGACGTACGTCTCGCCTCTTGGCCTCCTACTGTACAAATTCTCAGTACCCACCCCGACAAGGTGGAATATCTTATTGTGCAATGAAGAAAGTCGCCATCACCGGCAATATCGGCAGCGGCAAGTCGTGGGTCTGCGAACTGTTCAAGCAACGCTTAGGCATTCCCGTCTACAATAGTGATTACGCCGCCAAACAGATGTATTTTCATCCAGATGTGCGCGAGAAGCTCATCAAGCGTTTTGGTAATTTGATCTATCTTTCTGATACTGAAATTGATAGAAAGTATTTAGCCAACTTGATTTTCCATGACGAGACTGCCCAACGCGATTTGGAAGGCATTCTTTATCCCGCCTTGTTCGTCGACTTTGATCAATGGACGGCAAAACAAGAGGCTCCTTATGTCTTGTTTGAGTCGGCGCTGGTTTTCGAGAAACGTCTTGAAAAGCAATTTGATGCCATTGTGATGGTGTCAGCTTCCGAAGCCACGCGCTTGCGCCGTGTCATGGAACGTGAGCATTGCGACGAGGCTACTGTCAGGGCAAGAATGGCCAAGCAATGGCCCGAAGAAGGCAAGCGCCTGCTTTCCGATTATGTCATCTGGCATGAGAACGACGACGAGGACGAAGCACTTTTGAAACAAATCAAGAGACTTCATGAGGTTTTTGTTTCAGAAAATAACCGTTAATTTGGTTCTGTAGGGCTGTTGTGCCACGGCAGCCGCGGTTTGCGAAACGATTGCAGCGGCAGTCATGGTTTCTTGGCATGTTGAAGGCCAATGTGACAGTCCCGCAAAAACAACGAAAGGCAGCCCTCAAACGAAGGCTGCCTTTCATATTCAGGTTAGACGATTGTTGTAGGGTT
>CAMYYV010000087.1 GCA_947303625.1 uncultured Bacteroidales bacterium
TGGCGGTGAAAATATCCACGGGCGAGTCGGAGAAGAGCAACCACCTGCGCCCCGAACTCATCAAAAACCTGGTGCAAAAGGTGAACGGCACCCTCGTGGAGTGCAATACGGCCTACGGCGGCAACCGTAGCGACACCGAGAAGCACCGCAAGGCCATTGAGGAACGCGGCTACAACGCCATCGCCACCGTCGACATCATGGACGAAGAGGGTGAGATGCAACTGCCTGTCACCGACACCAAACACCTGCAATACGACATCGTCGGCTCACATTTGCAGAACTATGATTTCATGATCAATCTGGCACACTTCAAGGGTCACGCTATGGGTGGCTTCGGAGGCGTGCTGAAAAACCAGTCGATAGGTGTGGCATCGAGTGCCGGAAAGCTTTACATACATTCCGCTGGCAAGAGCCAAAAACATTGGAGGATTGCTGACCAAGACGATTTCCTTGAGTCGATGGCTGCTGCCGCACAGGCCGTGCATGACTACTTCAAGCAGGAAGGCAAGGACATCATTTATATCAACGTGATGAACAACATGTCGGTGGACTGCGACTGCGACGGACATCCTGCCGCCCCACGCATCAAGGACATCGGCATCCTGGCCTCCACCGACCCTGTGGCCCTCGATCAGGCCTGTCTCGACCTTGTGTTCAACCACGTCAGCAGCCAAGACGATGATGCCAAGCCTTTGCAGGAACGCATCAACAAGAAACACGGCACCCATACCGTGGAGTATGCCGAACAGATTGGGCTCGGAACGCGGAAATACACTATTGTTAACATTGACAACGAATAATCAAATACAACAATTATGCTCAACGACTTCATTTACAACATCCCCGTTAAGATTTATTTCGGGCGCGACCAACTGAAACACCTTGGCGCAGAACTCAAAAATTATGGCACACGCGTGCTGATGACCTACGGTGGCGGCTCTATCAAGAAGATGGGCCTCTACGACCGCGTGGTCAAAGAAATCAAGGACGCTGGACTCGAACTATTCGAACTTTCGGGCATCGAGCCGAACCCGCGTATCAGCTCTGTCAGGAGAGGCGCACAAATGTGCAAAGAGCACCATATCGACGTGCTGCTGGCCGTAGGTGGCGGCTCCACCATCGATGCCACCAAGATCATGGCGGCTGGTGCTTTTGTCGAACACGACCCTTGGGACTTCCTGGACCTCAACAAGCGTGCCCCTATTGAGCGCGCCCTGCCCATCGTCAGCATCCTGACCCTTGCTGCCACAGGCTCCGAGATGGACACGGCTGCCGTCATCAGCAACCCCGAAACCAACGATAAGATTGGCCGACTGGATCCGGCCTTGTTACCCAAAGCCTCTTTCCTCGACCCGACCAACACTTTCACCGTCAGCCCTTACCAAACCGCTTGTGGCTCGGCTGACATCCTGTCACACCTCTTCGAGGTCTATTTCAACATGGACCAGGACCTCTACATGCTCGACTGCTTCATGGAGGGCTTGATGAAGACCGTCATCCGCTTCGCCCCCATCGCCATGCGAGAACCCGACAATTATGAGGCGCGCGCCAACCTGATGTGGGCCTCCTCATGGGCCATCAACGGCTTCGTGAACGGCGGCAAACGCAAAGCCTGGAGTTGCCATCCAATGGAACACGAGTTGTCGGCCTTCTACGACATCACCCACGGCCTCGGCCTCGCCATCCTCACTCCACGCTGGATGGAGTACTGCCTCGACGAAACCACTGTGTTGAAATACGTTCAGTTTGGCACCAACGTCTTCGGCATCGACCCGACCCTGCCTCCAATGGACATCGCCCACAAAGCCATCGATATGCTGAGCGACTTCCTCTTCAACACCTTGCAGCTGAAGCGCACTTTCCCCGAGGTGGGCATCGACCGCACCCACTTCGCCATGATGGCCAAAAAGGCTGTCGCCGACGGTACTCTGCCCGGCTTCAAGCCCTTACAGCAGGCCGATGTGGAGAAGATTTTTGAAATGTGTATGAAATGAAAATGAAAATGAAACGACTCTTAATCATGGCATTGGCTCTCGTATGTGGCCTTTGCTATGCGCAAAATGAACTGCCGACCATCTCTGCCGACCGGCCGGGTGCACTGACTGGCACGGATGTGATGCCCTTAAACAAAGTGCAATGGGAGACGGGGATGGGATTTGAATCAACGAAAGACGGGCCACACATCCTCATCCTCAACAACACATTATTGAGGTTTGGCCTTTTTGAAAACGCCGAAATTCGCCTTGGGGCGAACGCCCTGATGCTCAACGAGGGTCAGGGACAAGCACCCATATACGGCATGACTCCGCTCACCTTTGGCATAAAGGCGAAATTCTTTGAGGGAAGAGGCTTCCTGCCTTCTGTGGGTTTGCTGGCCGAAGTAACGTCCCCCCATATCGGGTTAAAAGAGTGGCTCCCTTCCCGTCTAACGCCCACTTTGCATCTCTTGTTTGAACATACCGTAACCAATTGGTTAGGAATAGGTTATAATGTCGGCACAGAGTGGGATGGTGAAACGGGCCATACAGCCACTTATTTGGGTTTTGGCCTTTATTTCAGCATCTCTGAACAAATTGGCTCCTTCGTGGAGACCTATAACTTCATTCGTCCCGAGGAAGGCAACCAATACCTGACCCAGTTTGGCTTCACTTGGTTGGTGTCGCGCCGTGTGCAACTCGATCTCGCCGCCGACTTGGATTTCCTGAACCTTAATAAGTTCTATGCCATCAGTGGCGGTGTGGCTTGGCTGATCAATTGATATCAACTATCCTCCTGCCATCATCGAGCGGTGCGACCAACTTGGGCTGGTGGATGCGAGCAACCGTCCCGAAGGTATGGCGTTCTATGTCAAGAAGATTATCGCCATGATTATCTTCGGTGTGGTGTTGGGTCTGCTAGTCAGGTATGTCAACGGATGCACGACCTCCCTGTGCGGCGTGCTGACGGCCTATGCCCTCTGAGTGGTGGTAAACTGGTTCGATGCCATGGTGCTCGACAGCCTCTGGTTTTGCCACGACAAGCATTTCGTCATTCCCGGCACGGAGGATATGACCACCGCCTATCACGACTACTGGTTCCACATCAAAGGGGCGCTCATCGGGATGCTTTTAAGAATACCTGCTGCGTTGGCTGCTGGAGGGATTGCGGCGATTTTATAAAAATGCAAACGTTGTTATCTTATCTTTGCGGCCTCAAAACTAAACTTAATCATGATGAAAAAGACATTTTATCTCGTTTTATTGTTACTCGCATTTGCAGGCTTCGCCAAGGCGCAAGGGCCCGCATCAACCGCCAACTGGTTTGGATACATCTTACCTTCCAGCCCGGCAGAATACAAATATATCTCTTTTACCATGCAGGATTTAGGGTCGGTGTCCGTTGCATCGGACGAACTTCCCGCAGTGTCAACAGCCACCTTTGCCGACGGTTATGTGTGGAGCGTGAATAATGACAACGGCTATAACATTTGCAGGTCAAGCTTTGACGCTGCCAATAATCTTATCGGAGCACCTGAAGTGATGGTTGCAAGTGTTCCCTACGTCAACGATATGGCCTACAATCCTGCCGACGGATTGGTTTATATCATCACCAATGAACACCTAAAAAGCTTCGATCCAGCCAATCCCGGCAACATGCAAGACCATGGTGCGATAGAGCATGACGGCTTTAAGTTGGCTATCAATATGGAGGGCGATGCTTATATGATCAGCTCTTGGGGCGAGTTTGGCTCATTGAATCTTTCCAATGCACAATTGACCGTGATCAACTCAATCGATTTGCCGATAAAAATGGCATTCGACATGTTGACGGGCGAATTGTTTGGCGCCCATTATGGCAATTTGTATCAGCTTGACCCCAATACTGGAACCTACACCATGTTAGGCGCGCTCCATGATGGTAGCACCGGTTATGAAGCCGACTTCCCAAAATACAAGAAAAAGGTGGATCCGCAACTGTTGATAGCCACCATGAAAAGTGCCGCGACACAGGTTACAAAAAAGTTTGTCTATTCAAGGGTACCAGGAGAGTATAAGACAGCCGAAGTGAAGAAGGCACTCAATCTGCTTATCAAGGCTGGTATTCTGATTCCTGTGACACACACGAGTGGCAATGGTCTGCCCTTGGGCGACGAGGCGGATGAAAGCACCCGTAAGATTCTGTTGCTTGATACAGGACTAATGCTGAGACTGCTCAACATGACAATGGGCGATACGAGTGTCATCACCACCCAAATCCTCACGGCTTCGGCTGCAGATTTGGTGAACAAGGGACCTTTGGCAGAGATGCTGGCCGGACTTGAGTTGTTGCACTATCTCACGCCGAACTTGCGTCACGAGTTGTACTATTGGGTAAGACAGGCCAGGAATTCAACCGCAGAGATTGATTATCTTCTTTCGCGCGACTTGAAGGTGTTGCCCTTTGAAGTGAAGGCTGGTGTGCAAGGCGGCATGAAGAGCCTATGGGACTTTATGCGAGAGAAGAAACTGTACAGAGCTGTTCGATGCTCTTTGGAGAATTTCGGGAAGTTTGACTATATCGATGTTAAGGCAGAAGGCGCTGTGCGACATGTGGATATTTATCCTTTATATGCAATGTCGCAGTTTACCTTGAGAGAGTTGCCAGATTACGAAGGTAAAGAAGAATGTTAGTAAGATAAACAGCGAATGCTCTATTTACCTTTTCTAAACTCCCTCGGAGTCATCCCCTTCATACGCTGGAAGAAACGGGCAAAGGTGGTGGTCTCGGCGAAGTGGAGTTGCTCGGCTATCTGGGCAACGCTGAGCGAGGTCTGACGCAGTAAATACGAGGCTTCCATCAAGAGCAGCTGGTTGATGTCGTCGACAACGGTGCGGCCGCCCGACACCTGACGGACGATGCGCGAGAGATAGGTGGTGGTGATGCACAACTCGGAGGCATAGAAGCCGATGTCGTGATGCTCGACAAAGTGACGGGGCAACAGGTGAAGGAATGCGAGGAAAAGCTCTTCAACACGCTTGGGGAAGCGGTGCTCGTGGATGGTGCGCTCCATCAGGCCCGTCAAGTCGTTCAGGAAGATGCTATAGAGCATCCGCAGGCTCTCGTTGGCATTGGGCAGCAACGACTGCTGGTAGCGCAAGGCTAATTGCATGAGTTCAAGGATGTGGCGGTAATCGTCATCAGAGAGTGTCAGCTGGGGCTGCTGCAACTCGACAACGGAAAGGTAGGCGGCACGAATGCTGTCGTGAACGCTGGGCAGTTCGAGCGTGAATTGCTCGTCGGCCAGCAGACAGATACCGCTGTAGTCGCTGGAGGACGAAAGGACGGTAACCTCGAAGCCAGGCGAATAGATGTAGAGATCGCCTTCGTGTAATGTCAGTTCGCGGTTATTATAAACTATAGTAACCCAACCGCGCGTAACAATCGTAAAAGTGTAACACGACAAGAAACCGTGCGTCTCGTTCGTGCCGAATGTCCACTCCACGTTAGTCTCTATGCAAATGACGTTCCCGTCCCACTCACCCTCGGGCACGGGCAGGTTTCTTAGGTGCCAAAATTCCTTCAAACTGTACATAGTCGCACATGTTTTCTGCGCAAAAATACGAATATTATTAAATTTGTTTCGTTTCAGTCGGTTTTTGTTTCGTTTGGGTTAGGGCGTAGTGTGATAAGTTACTGTAACTTTGCAGAAAAATTGACAACAATCATATTCACTTAACAAAACTCAATATCATGGACAAACAGAAATCAATCGAAGCATTACAGTTCTTCGTGACAGGCCTCTCGGAAGGCGCATTCGTACACAAGGTACAAGGACAAATCTTCAAGTCGGAAAGCTTTGAAAAGCTGGGACAAAAGTACATCGGCCACTTCACCGAAGAGATGGGCTGGGTGGAGAAGTTTATCGACCGCATCATCGACCTCGGAGGATGCCCGAAGGTGGAGAAACACGAGGCCCGCGAGTTGGTGTGCGACCCGTTGGAGTACATCAAGGCCGACTTGGCCATTCAAGTGGCTGGCGTGGAGTTGCTGCGCAAGTGCATGGCCACAGTCTGCGAAGACCCGACTACTTACGACATGCTGAAGGCTTACCTGCTCGACGAGGAGGAAGACCAGTACTGGAGCGAGGAGCAGCTCGAACTCATCGAGAAAATCGGTTACCAGAACTGGCTGATGAAACAGATGTAATTCTATGGCTCATCCCTGCGAGAACTGCAAGATTCGCGCCCATTACGACGCGAAACCGACATCACTGATAGGCCGCTTCTGGCGTTGGCATATCAACTTCTGCCCAGGCTGGAAGTCCTATATCACCTCGGTGTCGCTTGAAAAGCAAGCAGAGTTGAGAAAAAAGTATCAATTTACCAAATATCAATAAACGACTGAAAAAATGGAAGCAAAAGAACAAGTACTGAAAGCCATGCGCGAAATCGGCGAGCCTGTCAATGCGGGCAAAGTCGCTGAAATCACCGGCCTCGACCGCAAAGTGGTGGACAAGGCCTTTGATGCTCTGAAAAAAGAAGGCGCTATCGTGTCACCCGTCCGCTGCAAATGGGCACCGGCTCAATGACGCTACGACTGTAGTGATTGAGACCGCCGCAAGGGTATTGTGCCTTTGCGGCGGTTTATCATTTCATCTCATCGCACAATAGTCCTCATAGACTTCACGCACCACCTCGTCCCAGTTGATGTAAAGATCCCTGAAGGCGGCATGGGCTACGCGCTCATAACCTTCAGTATCGGTTAGAATGTCGATGATGGCACGAGCGTAATTTTCTTCTCCAGCTGGTGAAACATAACCGTTCACCCCGGGGGTCACTGTGGCAGCTGTCTTTGCCCCTTCCAGGAAAAGCGTGGGGGTGCTTTGGCAGGCCGCTTCAATCTGCACCAGCGAATTGGCATCATACAGCGAGGGGAACAAAAACAACTTGGCACGGGAATATAGGTTCTCCAGCATAGTCCTGTCCGAGACAAGTCCGCACATCACCACTTCCTTCGTCAGACCTAACTCGGAAACCAAATCCAATAGTTTCTCCTCATCCTGTCCCTTGCCCACAAAAAGCATCCGAAAGTTCTTCAGTCCCAATGCCTTGGCGCGGGCCAACGAGCGCACCGTGAAGTCGATATTCTTGATAAAATTGATTCTTCCCACAAAAAGGAAGACCGTGGCATCCGCTGGTATGCCGTAGGTTTCGTTGACCATGCGGACGGCTTCCCGAGGGTCGGAAACAGGTTGATGGTCAGTAGCATTGAGGCGCACCTTGCATGGGGCGGTGAGGCCATATTCTTTTTGGTACAATTCCTTGATTTCCGCGTTTACCGCCCAACACTCGTCGCATGAATTGAACACACGCATAATGGTGTTCATAGCTACGGTAACTGCTGGCTTGAGCTTTCCCAAAGGCTTTTCAAAATCCTGTTTGTATTGGCTGTGTAATGTGGCCACTACAGGCAATTTGTGCAACTTGGCATAAAGCAATCCAGCCAATCCAACGGTAAAGGGCGAATGGATGTGAACGAAGTCGATGCCACTGCGCATCAGTT
>CAMYYV010000088.1 GCA_947303625.1 uncultured Bacteroidales bacterium
GCGCCTTTCGACACTTGCAGGATGACGGGCGACTTGGTCTCGACGGCAGCCATGATGATGGCCTGCATCTGTTCCATATTGTTGAAGTTGAAGGCGGGGATGGCATAGCCGCCGTCCACAGCCTTGGCGAACATTTTACGGGTGTTCACAAGCCCTAATTCTTTGTAGCTTACCATATTGATGTTGATTTGTTTGTTGATTTTCGTTTGCGTCGCTTTGCGTCATTGCGAGGAGGAACGACGAAGCAATCCAGATATTAAACTTGTTTTCTGGACTGCTTCGTGCCTCGCAGTGACGAAACGCCAATGCAAAAATAGAAATTACTTTCCAATAATTATCACCAGACACTCACTTTCTTCGAGCAACTGCCATTTTCGGTGCTCAATTTGACGATATACAACCCTGAAACCATCCTGCTCAAGTCAAGGAAAATCGTCTCGCCTTGGCGCAGCTGATGAGCTATTTGCACCAGCATCCTTTCGCCCAAGAGGTTGTACACCTCAATAATTGCCTTGCCTTGCAGTGTCTCGCCAATAACAAGGTTGACCTTCCCATCCGTGGGGTTGGGGAAGAGGCTGAAATCTACAGGGTGCCATTCGGGCGTGGAATAGCCGATGAGGCTGATGTGTTTGGCCACGGGCTCCGACATGCATCCGCTGTGGGTCGTGGCCCAAAGCGTGGCTTCCATGTTGCCTTCGTGCAGGTTCCAAAGGATGCTAATGGTATCACCGGAACCGTACAGGATGCCGGCATGGCTGGGCTCGAGGGCCCATGCGAGGCTCAAACCTTCTTCGTTTTCAATGGAATAATGACTGACAGGGTTTTCGTATTTGTTGACGATGCTGTCGCCCGTGATCTCGCCCAGTTCGACTTCGTCCACGAAATGGATTTGCATCGTGCTGGCCATGGTGCCGTTGCCGTAGGCAGTAAGTGTTAGGGCGACGCTCCCGTTGGCTATGTCTTGATTCCCAGGATAATAAAGGGTGTTGACAACGGTGTCGTTCCCGAAATGGCCGTCACCCTCAGTGGTCCAAAGGATGGCGTTGCAGTCGTAGGCGTAAGCGTCGAGGGCGACGACGGAAGTTTCATCGCAAGTGATGATGTCGTCGCCAGCGAAGGCGATGGCGGTGTGAAGGGGTGGGAAGCACAGGTGGTCGATCTTGGCTTGAACACTACTTTCACTTGATTGGATGTAACGCCAGTTGAATTGGTTGTCGGTGCCGTTGTAAAACACTTCGGCATATTGCCATTCTGGATGGCTGAGGTAGACGGAGTAGGCTTGGTTGGTCGTAAAGTATTGCAAAGAATCGTTGACATCGGTCTTGTAATAGAACGACACAAAGCTGTCATGGCTAATGTAATGATTTCTTAGCCTGGCCTTTAAGGAAGAATATGAGTTGGTGTTTGCCGTGGCCATAAAGCATCGCTGGCCTTCATAGGCATCCTCGTTGCAATACTCCCATTTATTGAGACCGATATTGGTCCACGAGAAGAAGGTGTTGAGCGTGTCGTTCTCGAAGTTCTCGAAGATGCCGCCGTATTGGACGATGGTGTCGAGTTCGACATGTTGTTCTAAGTGTTGCACTGCAAGATGTGATTGCAGCCAAGCGCCGTTGAGGTCGTTGGTGGTCGTGTTGAGAACGAAAGTGAAGGGCAGGGTCTCATTGGGAGCCAAGCTCTCTAGCTGAAGCTGTGGGTTCACTATTTCGACAAACGGAGCCTTAATCTCCAAGCTGGCGCATAATAGCTTGGTGCTCGAATGGCCTTCGTTGGCAACGGTGAAGGTGATCTTAGACCTGCCCTCGGTGGCGATGTGGGTCGAGGGCTCGCCGTCGGCTGTCATCGGGCGGAACTCAGGCTCGATACGCAGGACGGGTGCGTTTGCCGTTGCCGTCAACACGTCCTGATGTGTGTTCTGGCCTTCGCCGAACTGCACCTTGAAGAGGAGCTGGGTCTGGTCGGGCACATCCGGCAGGAGTCTGATGCGGAAGGCATCGTGCAGGGTGAGCTCGGCATCGGCAACGATGCGACCATAGGTCGCCGTGCCTTGCAGGATCTCGACGTATGGCGATTCGCAAAGCAGCCGTATGGTGCCGCCAGGCGAGGTGACAAGCCCTGCATTGTCCAAGTCGAGGTCGATGGTGGCGGCCTCGTCATAGTCGAGCTGCCCATTGCCGTCTTCGTCATGGATTTCGTAGGCTTTCACGTAGACGTAGGGCTCCTGGGCCGCGATGACGGTGACGGTCTGCTCGAAGCGGAAGCGGTTCTGTTTGGTGGCAGTGAGCAAAAACTGCTCGCCTACGGACATCTGCGGAATCGTGAGGCTTTGTGGCTGCCCTGTGGCGATGGTTGCTTGCAGGATCTCACCGTCGCGTGAGAGGCAGACCAGGGCTCCTTCCTCAGCCGTGAAGGAGTATTGCCATTGGTTGTCGGCATGATAGAGCGGGGCTTCGATATTGAGCTCTTGTGGCACCTCGGTGTAAATGTTGAGGTAGGCATCGCCAAGATAATGGAACACGTTGTGGGTCTCGGTGATGCGGTCGGGCCACCAGTCGGCCATAAAGGCACCTTGTGTGAGAAAGAGCTTGCCTGCTACCAAGGCATAGGAAGGCCTGACGAAAGCTGGCTCGCTGCTACTAGCGAGGGTAGGCATGAACTCGGGCCAGATGTAGTCGAGGATGCCCCATGTGATACGGTCGTTGTAGTGGGAACGAGTGACCGTGGTGGCGCCGATGCCGCCCAAAGCGCCGACGGGGTCGTTGCAGAACTCCGTGATGACGGAGCGGCCAAGCCATGAATAATAGGGGATGGAAAAGGTGTGCTCATAGTTGGCGGCATCGCAACCTATCGATAGGATGAAAGTGGGAGTGGTGTTATGGAGGTTGTGGATGTTGTGGTAATAAAAATAGGGGCAACACCAGTAGTCGGTGGCTGAGTGGTCGCGATAGAGGATCATAAAGGTCTCTTCATTGATGGCGTTTGACAGCAGCTTGGTGTCCTCTTTGTATATCCAATTGTCGAGCCCGCTGGGGTCGCCTGGGATGTAGCTCTGCCCGTTGGGACCGAAATAGTCGACGACGGCTTCGGTGTTTTGTCCTGTCGACCATACCGTATCAGGGCGGGGGAGCTCGTCGTCATACATCATGTAGAGGTTGGTCGGATGCCTGTCGAGTTTGGTGCGGTAGAAGCCGTCGACGAGTTGCGAGGTGAGCAGGAACCATTTGTTTGCCTCGTGACCTGCCGTGATGACAGGGTGGTCGTAATAGTGCTGGTCAACGGTTGGGTGGGTCTCATATTCGATGAGTTTTTGGACCTGCAACTGATATTCGTCCAAGGTGAATGCGGGTATCCTGCTGATGGCCATGTCGGGGATGCTGTCGTCATTCATGTCGACGTAAGGGTTGTCGGAGTAATAGTTGAAGTCCATGATGGTGCCGTTCTCATAGTCGTATTTGAGGAAGAGGAGCGGGAACCCTGGGATGCCCGACGAACCACCGCCATAGATGGCCGGCCAGTTGGAGACTAAGGTGTCGGTCATGCCACCGAAGATCATCACGGCAGCAGGAGGGATGACCCAGTTGTCGTAAGCATTGTGGATATACCCTTTGATGGCTTCGGCATAGTTGCCGCCACATTCCGTAGTGGTGACCACCTTGGTGAGTACGCCCTGCCGGTTGCGGAAACGACGCAAGGTGTCGGCCCAGGCCAGGATGCTGTCGTCGTCGGGGGCGATGATGAGGTATTCGCAGCCGATGTCGAGTTTGTCCTCGGCGATGTTGATGAGGTCGTAGTAGTCTGCCTCGGGCAGCATGTCGCTGTTGATGACCAGGTCGCGAAGCAGATGATCCCAGTCAGGGTTGCGGTAGCGGAGCTCACCAAACCGCCCGATGCCGCCCTCGAAGCGCACTTCGATGTCGATGTCGTAGATCACTTCCAACGTCTTGCGCACGGGGTTGTAGCGGAATGGCGTCACGTTGAGCAGGACCACGTCCAAACCACGTATTTCGGTGCTTTGGGCGATGCCTACATTGTGGCTCGGGAAGTCAGCGTCTTTGCCGAAGATGCTCATGTTCTTGCGCATGGCAGGTGCTCCCGGTGCGTTGTTCAACTGCAACTCTGCCACGGGCAGCAGGTCTATGTCGTTGATCATCATCGAGGCCTTCTCATTCACTTCGACGCTGACTTTTGCGCCTTGTGGCACGGCGATGTAATAGTTCTCGAAAGGGAGGTCGGGAAGACCCTCGGCGGTGGAGCCGAAGCTGCCTTTAAGTATGATTTCTTGTCCTTTGACCCCACCATTTTCGACGTTGACGATACCGATTTCCGGGATGGAATAATGCAGCGTGAGTCCTGTAGCAGAGTTGTTTTCAATGCTGATGCCTTGTGGCGCATCGGTACGGAAACGATAGGTCTCTTGGGCGTCTACTATACTGATGGACAAAAGTAATGCAAGTATGGTAAAAAGTCGTTTCATGGCGCGAAAAGTTTGTTTCAGGCGACAAATGTACAAAATGCAAAAAAATGTGTCAAGTGTTTTGACACATTTTTTTCACCTCTCCTGCTATTTTTTATTTGACACTTGCTTTTTGGATCCAACAACCTTCGTAATTACTGAGCTTGATGATGTAAATGCCTGGCGCGAAATGCTGTAGGTCTATAGCAATGCTTTGGCCTTTGGCCGGGTCCTGGAAGGACTTTTCCGTCATCCGTGTGCCTAGCACATTATACACTTCGACAACTGACTTGCCGTGAAGGTCTTGATCGAAGATGATGTTGACATTGCTATCAGTAGGGTTGGGGTAAAGAGTGAAAACTGAGGGAGTCTTGAATTTGTTTTCGTCCTCGATACTTCCAATGACACCCTGAGGACCACCGTTCGGGATGACGGGAACCTCAAACTCGTAACGGAAGTGGTTTTGTTTGGTGGCGGTAATAGTAAACCGATCGCCCTCTTCCAAGTGAGGCATGGTGAAGGCGTGGGACTGTCCATTGCTTCTGTTAACACCGATAATCATGCCATCTCTTGACAAACAAACTATGGCACCTTCTTCTGCCGTCACCAGATATTCATTTGCGCCCGCCATGCAATATGGCTCATGCTCGATTTGTATAGGTTGAGGCACCTCGGTGAAAAGGTTAAGATAGGTCTCTCCCGTATAGCCGAAAAGGTTCATGGTGGAAAAGTCGACATCAGGCCACCAGTTGGGCAAGAAGACATGATAGGCGAAATAATGTTTTGCCTCTGATAGCACGTAGGAAGGCCTGACGAATTCAGGTGGCGTGTCGCTACCCATGTCGGGAAGGAAATCGGGCCAGATGCAATCGTATATTCCCCAGGCAAGTATGTCGTTGAAATAGGAATGGGTGAGACTGCTTGAACCAATGCCACCCACGGCACCACTGTTCTCTTTGAGGCAGAAGGCATCAATGAGACATCGTGTCCAATTGTCAAAACGCAAGGTGCTGCAACTAATGGAGAGGACGAAGGTGGGAGGACCGTACAATTCCGTGTCGATGTGATGGGATGTAAAAGTTGGACACCACCATGAATCCATGTTGGAGTGGTCCCGATATAAGGTCAAAAAAGATCCTTCGTTGAGCGCGTTACACAACGGTGCTGAGTCATACTTTTCTCTCCAATCATGCAGTTCGCCGATGGACTGGGGGATGTAATTTTGCCCATTGGGGCCAAAATAGTCCATTAGAACGGAGGTGTTGTAACCTGTTGACCAAATGGAATCGGGAATGGTACCCGAGTTGACCATGTAAAGGTCAGTGGGGTGCTTGCCGAGTTTGTCGCGATAGAAACCATTGATGCTCTGCGAGCTGATCATGAACCATTTATTGTCTTCATGTCCTGAGGAGATGATGGGACGGTCATAATAGGCAGCATCAGAGGGAGGGTCGCTTTCATAGCGAATGGTCTTCTCTACAAAGATACGATATTCGTCCAAGTCTCTCGCAGTCACCCGACTGATGGTAATGTCTGCTAAGCTGTCGTGGTTCATGTCACAATAGGGGTAATCGGTGGGATAAGGCTGCGCTTGATGGGGAGGGTCGGGGATTGTAGTTTCAAAACATGGCTCGATGGTGTTAATGTAGCCGTAGTAGCCTGCAAAAACAAGGACAGCAGCAGGTGGAATCGCCCAATTGTTGTAAGCACTTTGGATGTAGTTGCTGATGTTGTAACGGCTGCTGCCGCCACATTCCGATACGGTGGCCACTTTTGTCGAGATGCCTTGCTTGGTGCGGAAGGCTTTCAGCGTGTCGGCCCAGGCCAGGATGCTGTCGTTGTCGGGGGCGATGATGAGATATTCCCATCCATCTTCATTACGATCGCGAACTTCTTTGACTAGGCTGTAGTAGTCTATCGAAGGGATCATGTTTTTGTTGATAACGAGATTGCGGAGGATATGCGTCCAATCTGGGTTGAAATATCGGCTTTCTCCAAATTGCCCGTTGCCGCCTTCGAAACGTAGGTCAATGTCAATGTCGTAAATCACTTCCAAGGTCTTTCTCACAGGGTTGTAACGGAATGGGGTCACACTTAGCAGGACTACGTCGAGGCTGCGTATTTGTTTGGGTGCCGAAAGCACGATGTTCTCCGTTGGGAAATGGGTGTCTTTGCCGAAAATCTCGGTATCCCAGCGCAACTGAATGTCACCTTCGGCTAAGTCGGTGCGAGCGGGCATCGCTGGGAGCAGGTCGATGTCGGTCAGCATGGTGCTGGCATTTTCCTTCACTTGAAGGCTGACGGTGGCACCTTGTGGAATGGCGACATATCGGTTGACGACGGGCAGGTTAGGACGTCCTTCGGCATTGGGCGCAAACTGCCCTTTCAATATGATTTCTTGCCCTCTCACCTCGTCGTTTTCAATGTTGGCAATACCAAGCTCTTGAATGGAATAATGCAGCAAAAGATGTGTTGCAGTACTGCTTGTCACATTGAGACCTTGGGGGGCATCGGTGCGGAAACGATAGGTCTCTTGGGCATTGATGATGCCGATGGCCAATATGAATGTAAAAAGGGCAAAAAGGCGTTTCATGGCGCGAAAAGTTTGTTTTAGGCGACAAATGTATAAAAAGAAAAAAATCCGCCAAAGATTTTGACGGATTTTTTTCATGTAATTACACTGTAGAGACGTAGCGCGCTACGTCTCTACCAGCAGCAATTAATCCTGTGCCAGGAACGGATACCCGTAAGCGGCAGCAGGAACAAACGTGTTCTTGATGGCGCGCGGGCTGGTCCAGCGGATGAGGTTCCACAAGCCGCCGGCCTTGTCGTTGGTGCCGCTGGCGCGGGCGCCACCGAAGGGCTGCATGCCGACCACGGCTCCCGTGGGCTTGTCGTTCACGTAGTAGTTGCCGGCTGCATGGCGCAGCTTGTCGTTGGCAATCTTCTGGGCCTTCAGGCAGTTGCCGAAGAAGGCACCGGTGAGGGCGTAAGGCGAGCTCTGGTCGCAAACGTCCAGCATCTCCTCGAACTTGTTGTCGTCGTAGACGTA
>CAMYYV010000089.1 GCA_947303625.1 uncultured Bacteroidales bacterium
TGACTTCGTATTCGCTCATGCCCTCGCCGATGTTGAGGTCTTTCGGCAGACGGATTTCGGGAGCGATGATTTCGTCGACAAGTTGTTCTTGCGATGCAACGCCGATGACCTTGAGCATCTTTTCAGCATCCGATGCGGTGGGGCCGTTGTGGCGTTTGATGAAGTTGTTTCTGATCATATTATGATTTGTTTAAGTTGATGATTGTTTCGTTGTTATCCTGACCATGAACCCTGACCCTGACCAATCTCATTTGGTGGTCAGGGTCGGGGTCAATGATCATGGTTCTATTTCTTTAAGTTTGTTCTTCAGTTCTGCGATGGTGTTGATGCTTTCCAGCTCGGATGCCGGTATCTTGCGCAGCTTGGCCGACCATTCCTTGAAGTGGTTGAAGTCCTGTAGGATGGGCCGTTGCAAATAGTCGTATTCCTCGCCACTTGCCTTGCCTTTGTTTTCCTTGTATAGCAGGTCGTAGGGATCCATTTGGATGGTGCGTTGGTGGACGAGGTCCCAGAAGCTCTTCTTGAATTGCTCGTTGGGGTCGTCAGCTACAGGTTCTTCTTGCGGCTTCGTCTCTTCGACGGTCTCGGGAACTTCTTGTTCCGGAGCGACTTCCGTTGAATTCGAGGTTTGGTCATTGGGTGTAGCGACGGGCGTTGTGTCAACGACGCTGTCGGTCTTGGTCACACTATCCACTGCAACGACATTTGGCTTCGGGTCTTTGACGGGTTGTTTCGGCTTGGAATCCTTGAACACGCCCAAAGCCAAAAAAACGACAACAGCCACGACTGCGATAATGGCCAAGGCCAACAAGAACTTCCACAGGTTCGACTTGAGGACGTCGTTGAACGATTCCTTCTCGTATTCTGCAATGAGCCTGCCGTCGTAGATTTGATTGCTGGCATCAGGATCGAAACGGAAGCCTTTGAAAACATAGCCTTTCGGAGGAATGATGAATTCTTGAACATCACGTCCATCCTCAAAAGTTGAATAAGGACAACCATCCATCTTTCTCCCTTTTCCAGGGTCGATGCTGAAATGCCTTTCCTTAAACTCCATTTCTTTTTATCTTGGAATCAGTTCAACACTTTGTTCATCGTGATGTAGTCAGGGTAGGCGAGTTGTTGCCCGTTGATGCTGACGTAAGGCTTCACCTTTAATCCCACGTTGACGGGGTCGCTACTTGCACCGGCAAGTTTAAATGCCAAACTGATGATGGCATCAGCCGACTCGCCACTGAAGAGCTGGAATAGGTCGGTAGTGATAGGTATGGTGACCGTATTGCTTGAGTTGGCTGGCACATTGATGCTATTGTTCATCGATGTACTGACCACCTGCTTGCCGTTGAGGCTCAGGATGTAGTCCATCTTGGTCATCGAAGCAGCGATGCTGTTGGGGTTTTTTACGTCGACGTTGACATTGAAGGTCACGGGCAGTTGTCTATTGGTGATGGCATTGGTCAACGAGAGCAGCTGCATCGTGTTGAGGTCGGTTTTTGACATGCCTTTGCTCAGGTCAAAGCCGAGCATCTGTATGTGGTCGACGCTGTTGAAATTGAAAGTGCAGTTGGCAAAATTGGCCATCTGGGCCACTTGGGTGAGGATGTCACACGAGGCCAGTCCCATCGTGACAAATAGGACAATAAGTGCTTTTTTAATCTTTGACATATCGCTTATAATTTTGATTTACAATAATTTGGTATAGAAGTTAAAAGAGTTTGCAGACCCCGCTCGTTATAGGCTCTACAAAAATGCAATAATACAAAAAAAGTCGGACACAAAGCCCGACTTTTTAGAATTTTTTTAAAGGCATAGATACACTCGCCTTTCTGCCTATGTCATTGACATGCGTCGAATCTTCGATTTCCGAGGCTTCAGCCGAGAGAATCTATGGGCAGAAAGGCTCGGTATGACATGCCTTCTATCATTCCTCTCCACGGCGCGAGGCGCGTTTGCGCTCCAGCTCGTCGAGGATGATCTTGCGCAAGCGCAGGCTTTTGGGTGTCACCTCAAGATACTCGTCGTCGCGGATATACTCCATATACTCTTCCAACGAGAAGCGTACAGGCGGGATAAGGCGGATGGCTTCATCGGAACCCGAGGCACGCACGTTGGTGAGGTGCTTGGTCTTGCAGACGTTGATGACGATGTCGTTTGAGCGTGTGTTCTCGCCGATGACCTCGCCAGCATATACGTCCTCGTTCGGGTTGACGAAGAAGGTGCCGCGGTCCTGAAGCTTCCAGATGGCGTAGGGGATAGCCTGTCCTGTCTCCATCGAGATCAAGGCGCCGGTGTTGCGCGTCGGCATCTCGCCTTTCCAAGGCTCGTAGGCCTTGAAGCGGTGCGAGACGATGGCTTCGCCCTCGGTGACGGTCAGCAGCGTGTTTCTCAGTCCGATAAGACCTCTCGACGGGATGTCGAAGTCGAGGCACATGCGGTCGCCCTTGGGTTGCATCTGGGTCATCTCACCTTTACGGGCGCTGACCTGCTCGATGACACGGCCTGCGAAGTCTTCGGGCACCAGGATGGTGAGGCACTCGATAGGCTCGCACTTCACGTCGTCGATGTATTTGATGATGACCTTGGGCTGTCCGAGTTGGAGCTCGTAACCCTCACGGCGCATGGTCTCGATGAGGATGCTAAGATGCAGGATGCCACGGCCGTAAACCATCAATGAGTCGGGTGAGTCGGTGTCCTCGACCTTCAAGGCGAGGTTTTTCTCGGTCTCCTTATAGAGACGCTCACGCAGGTGGCGTGAGGTGACGTATTTGCCTTCCTTGCCGAAGAAAGGCGAGTTGTTGATGGTGAATAGCATGCTCATCGTGGGCTCGTCCACGTGGATGGGCGGCAGTGGCTCGGGGTTCTCGTAGTCGGCCACGGTGTCGCCAATCTCGAAGTCGTCGATGCCCATGAGTGCGATGATATCGCCGGCCTCGACAGGCTTCTTGGTGCGTTCCTTACCCAGACCTTCAAAGGTGTAGAGCTCTTTGATGGTGGAACGGGTGACAGAACCGTCACGTTTCACCAACGAGACGTTCTGTCCGGCCTGCAAGGTGCCGCGCTTCAGACGACCCACGGCGATACGGCCCACGTAGGAGCTGTAGTCCAACGAGGTGATGAGCATTTGCGGTGTACCTTCCTCGTATTTCGCAGGCGGAATAGTGTCGATGATGACATCCAAGAGGTAGGAGACGTTGTCGGTGACGTTGTTCCAGTCGTCCGACATCCAGCCTTGCTTCGACGAGCCGTAGACGGTGGGGAAGTCGAGCTGATCCTCGGTGGCGCCGAGGTTGAACATCAGGTCGAAGACGGCCTCTTGCACCTCGTCGGGGCGGCAGTTGGGCTTGTCTACCTTATTGATGACCACGATGGGCTTCAGACCTAATTCGATGGCTTTTTGCAGCACGAAACGGGTCTGCGGCATGGGGCCTTCGAAGGCGTCAACGAGCAGCAGCACACCGTCGGCCATATTGAGCACGCGCTCCACCTCGCCGCCAAAGTCAGCGTGGCCAGGGGTGTCGATGATGTTGATCTTCACGTCCTTGTAGCGCACCGAAACGTTCTTCGAAAGGATGGTGATGCCGCGTTCGCGCTCGAGGTCGTTGTTGTCCAAAATGAGTTGGCCAGGGGCTTCGTCCGATTCCTTGAACAGTTGGGATTGGTAAAGGATACGGTCCACGAGGGTGGTCTTACCATGGTCAACGTGGGCAATAATTGCTATATTTCTGATATTCTGCATTTTAGTATGAATTGCTGCAATATTTTAAGCCGCAAAATTACAAAAAATGCAGATTATTATTCTCGATTCATCCAGAAAAACTCTTTCTTAGCCTCGATAGGCTTGAAATAATCGTCAATGATGCCTTGCTCGACAAGTTCTTTCGGCGTGCCTTGGCATAAGGGCTGATGTGGCGCCATGACCCACATCCGGTCGGAATGGCGGAGGAGCAGGTCGAGGTCGTGGCTGCTGAAGAGGATGGTCTTGTGCTGCTCGCGCGAGAGTTTGTGCATGATGTTGACCAACTCGATCTTGCTCGGATAGTCGAGGAAGGCAGCAGGCTCGTCCATGAAGATGATGGGCGTGTCCTGCACCAATGCTTTGGCAATCATCACCTTTTGTTGCTCGCCGTCGCTCAATGAAACGAAGTTGCGGTTGACCAAATGGCTGATGCCCACGGTCTCGAGGCTGTCGTAGATGATTTGTTCGTCTTCTTGTTTCAGTCGGGCGAGGAGTCCAAGATGGGGATAACGTCCAGCGGCCACGATGTCGAAGACCTTGAGGAAGAGGTCATCGGGCTTCTCCGTCAGCACGAGGCTGAAGAGGGAGCTGCGCTCGGTGGGGGAGTAGTCGCGCAAGTCCTTGCCGAACAGCTTGACTTCGCCGCCGACGGGCTTGAGGCTGGCCGACAGCGTCTTGAATAGTGTCGTCTTGCCCGAGCCGTTGGGACCCGCCAAGGCCACGATGTCGCCCTCGTTGAGGCTCACGTCGATAGAGGGCATCAGCGCTTGGCCTTTGTAGCCGATGAGCAGGTTTGATGTTTTTAGGACCTCTTGCATGTACAAGGATTTATGTTAAGGAGGAGGTTCCCCTTAGGGGAATGGAGTAGTTGCTTTTGTATAATAGCGGCGGTAGAGGATTGTTGTATGTCTGTGGCACCACAAGCCGCCGCGGTAAATAACTTATCCTGACTGCCATTCCCCAACGGGGAATCCCCATTCGTCATATTCATCACCTTTTTCATGACTCATTGTGTTTGACTAAACCGTTGACGGTGGAAGATCACCCAAAGCACGATAGGCGCGCCAATCAAAGCCGTGACCGAGTTGATGGGCAGGTTGCCTTCGAACGAGGGCAGACGAGCGATAAGGTTGCAGAACAAGGCCAAGTCCATACCGAGGAAGGCCGTGGCTGGGATGAGCAGCTTGTGGTCACTGCTCTTGAAGAGAAAACGTGCGATATGTGGTACAGCCAAGCCTAAGAAGGCGATGGGACCGCAGAAGGCCGTGATAATGGCCGTCAGGAAGCCCGAAACCAGAATAATGAGCATGCTGCTCCGACGGATGTTGACGCCAAGATTCTCAGCATAACGTTCGCCGAGAAGCAGGAGGTTTAGTGTCTTAAATAAGAGGAAAGCACCGATAGCGCCCACCACGACGGTGATGGCGAAGAATGGCAGTTGGGTCTTGCTCACGTTGGAGAAGCTGCCCATGCCCCAGATGACGAAGGAGTGCAGCCCTTCCTTTTGGCTGAAGAACTTCAGGATGTCGGTGACCGAGCCAGCGATATAGGCAATCATGATGCCCACCAACACCAGGCTGACCATGTTTTTTAGTCTTGAACTCAGTGCTAAGATAAGAAGTAGCACGAGGAATGCGCCTCCAAAAGCCGCTAATACTACAGCAAAACCTTCCAATGTCCATCTGAGACCAAGCCACTTGATAATGATGCCTTGGGCAAATATGCTGTTTGAGAATCCTGTTGCCATGCCCAACAGCACGACCAATGCCACGCCAAGGCTTGCACCGCTGCTAATGCCTAAAAGGGAAGGATCGGCGAGGGGATTGCGGAACAAGGTCTGCATCAGGAGGCCCGATACCGATAAGCCTATGCCTGCCAACAACGCGGTGATGGCTTGTGGCAGGCGGTAATCCAATATGATGGCGCGGTAGGTAGAGGTTTCGCCGTGAAACACCGCCTTGGTGAATTCTGAGAAGGGGATGGACACCGAGCCCAGCATCAGATTCAAGGCGAACAACACCACGCCGACGGCCACGATCGCGATGGTTATTAGCGCGATGGGCGGGGTCTGACGGCGGATGGTGGCTTCAGTGGACATCAGGTTGTTTATTTTGGGGCAAAAATACGGTTTTATTTGATACAAAATTAAAAGGGTGCATTCAGAAAATACCTACTTTTGTTTCGGCAAAACAATAAATCTCGACATTATGATTAAAACCATTCATATCCAAGAAGAAGCCGCGCGGTGTCTGCTCTGCGCCGATGCGCCGTGCAGCAAGGCCTGCAAGAATGGCGACCCGGCACGCGCCATACGCGCCATACGATTCGACAACGAAGCCGTCGGTGGACTGTGGCTCGACCCGTGCAGCGACGCCGATCTGCAAGCCGCCGAGGCAGCCTGCATCCACTACGACAGGCCAATCCGCATCAGGGAACTGGCGGAAGCCGTCAAAGGCACGAAGCCACACAAAGACCTGCCCAGCCTCGCCATCGACTTCTGCGGCATCCCTTGCGAGAATCCCTTCTTCCTCGCCTCGTCGGCCATCTGCACCAACTACGAGATGGTGGCGCGTGCCTTCGAAGCAGGATGGGCGGGCGTGTTCTACAAGACCATCTGCATGGAGGACATCCGCGAGGTGTCGCCGCGCTTCGACGCCGTCAGCGAGCCAGGCCGCTCCGATTTCTTCGGATTCCGCAACATGGAACAGCTGAGCGAGAACCCCGTGGAGGTGGACTTCGACATCCTACGAAGGCTGAAACAGGACTATCCCTCGAAAATCGTCGTTGCCTCCATCATGGGCAACGCCGAAACGGAGTGGATCACGCTGGCGAAAATGGCCGAGGAGGCCGGTGTTGACGCGGTGGAGCTGAATTTCTCCTGCCCACAGATGAAGTTGGCTGGCATGGGCAGCGACGTGGGACAGAACTCGGAACTGGTGCTGTTCTACACAGCTTACGTGAAGCATAATGTCAAGATCCCGGTCATCCCCAAGATGACGCCCAACATCACCCAAATCAACCAACCCGCCATGGCCGCCCACTTCGCCAGCGCCGATGCGGTGTCGGCCATCAACACCATCAAGAGCGTGACCATGAACAGTCGCGGCACCGTGGCCGACAAGAAGACAGTCTCCGGACTCTCGGGCCGCGCCGTGAAGCCCATCGCTTTGCGCCACATCCTCGAGATGGCGAAAAATCCCATTTTCGCCGCCACCAACAAGGGCAAACGCATCGAGCTGAGCGGCATCGGTGGCATCGAGACCTGGCGCGACGCTTTGGAGTTCATCCAGCTGGGCTGCAGCAACGTGCAGGTGTGCACCGCCGTGATGCAGTACGGCTACCGCATCATCGACGACCTCGTGTTGGGACTGCAAAACTATATGGCGGAACGCGGCATCGAGCACCTGTCGGATCTGGTAGGCGAGGAGCTGCCTAATTTCGACACCCCCACCAACCTCGACCGCGACACCATCGTGTATCCCACCTTCGACCGTGAGCAATGCATCGGCTGCGGCCGTTGCTACACCTCCTGCCAAGACGGCGGCCATCAGGCCATCACCTTCGATGCCGACCGGCGTCAGCCTCATCTCGTTGGCACGCGTTGTGTGGGCTGCCATCTCTGCCGACTCGTCTGTCCCACAGGCGCCATCGGCGTGGCGA
>CAMYYV010000090.1 GCA_947303625.1 uncultured Bacteroidales bacterium
TGATCCAGATAAGGAAAAACACCAGCGATCCCACAAGGAGTTGATGCAACGAAACACTCTTGCAGATGCGATCGGCCTCTTTGACGTTGCCGTCCGCCATAGCCTGCGAGATCTGCGGCTTGCTGATGGAACCGAGCGAACGGTAAGGCATCTCGACCAACGACGCGATATAGATGGCGATGGTCAAGATGCCACCTATGGCCAAGCCTTGCTTTCCTGCCACAAAATAGCGGTTGAGCAACGGCGTGATGTTGCCCGCCAACGCCGAGGTAATAAGGAATAACGTGTAAATCAAGAAATCGCGCTTCAGCTTGGGCGTGATGTATTTCTTATCGATGCGGAACGACACCCGATGCAAGGTGAACAGATAGACAATGTTAATCACCGTGGCCAAGCCGTAGGAGACACAAAATGCGACGACCATGCCCGTAAGCGAAAGCACATGGAAACCATACAGCAGATAGATGACCAGCGTCATCACGCGCAGGCCTACCTCACGGATGAAACGGGGCACCACGATACGCATCAGCAGGTTCGAGTTGGTCTCAAACACCGAGATGTAAAGCATGAAGAAGGCCAGCGGGATGACAAAGTAGATGTAGTCGATGAACAAGGCCGACTTCTCGGAGAAAAATGAGGCGATGGGGCCCTTCAAGGCAAAGAAACTGCCAAGGAAGATGACGAACCCAATCAAAGGAACAATCAGTGTCCAACCAAAGAAGCCGTGGTCGCGGTTATCCTCGTCCTTGAAGTAAGGATAGTAACGCATCGCCGAGGTGTTGGTGCCTAATTGCGCCAAGCCAGAGAACAGCAAGGCCGACTGGAGCAGCACATCAACGAGGCCTATCTCCTCCGTGGTCAGATATTTGGTCTGAACGAAGAATGTCGTCACAATGCCCACGGCCACCCCTAAATAGGTGGCGAGGGTACCCTTAATGCTCTGTCGCGCTACGATGCCCATAGTGAGGGTTTATCCTTACTTATTCCGTTTTTTCTTCTTGTTATTATTTCTCTTACGTTTTCTTTTAAACTCCTCTTCCAGCACATAATTGAGGTCGTATTGCTCGTCCGAGCTCTTGCGTTCCTGTTCAGCATAGCCTTGGTAAGCCTTGATAATAAGCTCATAATCTTTTCTCTTCTCTTCCATATCACGAATCAAGGCTTCTCTTTCGCTGATGTCCTTTCTCAAATCCTCAATGCGCTCGGTGCATCTTTCGTTGGCTGTCTGGTATTCCCCAATATGTTTCCTAAGGTCTTCGATGACGATTTTCTTTCGGCGCGTGGCGTCTTCAGCCGAACTCAGCTTCATCGCCTCACGACGAATGCCCGAGTTCAAGTCGTTGCCAGTAAGAATGAGGATAGCGACAACCCAAATCCAGAGTAGCAGGATAATAAGAGTGCCGATGGAACCATAAAGTACATTATAGTTCGAGAAGTTGGAGATGTAGGTATTGAAAGCAACAGTAGCAAGAATAAAGAGGGCGGTGGCCAGTATGGTTCCCGGGCTAAAGATGACAAATTCGCGATATTGTTTGCCATTGGCCTTCGGACGCTTAAGTTCCTTTCGATAATGCTCGTTGAACCTGACATTGCCGAAAAAATACAGCAAAGCGATGCCGAAACTTAAGGCAAAGATACCAACCACCCATCGTAGTACGCTGAACAAAATGAAGGTGAACGATCGTCCTTCGATGATGTGGTTCATCACCAAATAGCCGATGGCTCTGCCTCCCAAGGAGATGAGCAGCACCGAGATAACAATCAAAGCACCGATGATAACCAACATGATGAGGGCGAAAAAACGCTGGATGATCCATCCCTTCACTCCTAGCCCCTTTCCTGAGGCATAATCTGCGTATACATTGCGGAATCCGTTGAAGAATGCCACAATTCCTCCCGAGCCAAACACTAAGCACAAAATGATACTGATGGAAAGCAGGCCTTCGTGCGGCTGGTTCATGATACTATCAATGGTGTCGCGCACATAGTCAAGCGTCCCTGAGGGAATGAAAAAGTCATTGAGGAACATCATCACCCTCTCTTTGAGGTAAGGGATAGGGATGTAGGGTAACAGCGTAAAGAAGAACAGGACAAGGGGGAACAGAGCCACAAAAAAATTGAAGGCCACGCCTGCAGCGCGGTCGATGGTGCGACCTCTCGTGAACAGCTTGACGAAATTGAGGATAACTGTCAACAGAGGCAGCTTAGTACCCGGAAAACGCACCCTGCGAAGAAAGTTGTCGTCGCGACCATACCATGCCTCTATCGCTGCAATCTTGGCCTTGAACCAAGTCGTCAGTCTACCCCCTTTTTTGTCATTTTGTTCCATAGTCTCAATGAAATAACCTGCAAAAGTAGTGGTTTTATTGCAATTAATGACAAAAAACGTAATTTTGCAGCATGAACAGCAAAGAAACCGTCTCTCACGAAGGCATCGTGACCAAAGTCACCGACGACGAACTAGAAATCAAAATCCTGGCGCAGAGTGCCTGCGCAGCATGCCATGCCAAGAGTGCCTGCGGCATGGGCGAGCAGGCCGAGAAGATCCTCACCGTGCCGCGGCCCACAGATAGAGCATTCTCTCTCAACCAGCGGGTCAACGTGAAGATGGCTATCGGACAGGGTAACAGAGCTGCAATCTTGGCATATCTCATCCCCATTGTACTATTGTTGGGGGTGCTTTTCGTCTGTCTTGGACTTGGCATGAACGAAGGCTTGGCGGCTCTCGTCAGCATCGTCGCGTTGATACCTTATTATATAGTGCTTTATTTGCGACGTGACAAACTTAAGAAACAATTTGAATACACCATCGAATAAAAAACCAAAAAATTTCCTTTGTCGAAAAAAGGAGTTTCCGTATTTTTGCAGGTTCTAAAAAAGAAAACAAACTCAAAATTCTATACAGATGAGTACTACTTTACTAATTTCCTTAGCGGTTCTCGGAGTCTTGGGCGGCCTTTTGGCCGTGGTTCTGTACTTCGTGGCACAGAAGTTCAAGGTGGAAGAGAACCCTTTGATTGACGAAGCGGAGGCCTGTCTGCCCGGCGCCAACTGCGGCGGCTGCGGCTTCGCGGGCTGCCGTGCCTTGGCTGAGGCATGCGTTAAGCAAGCGGCCGAGAAAGGCAACATCGACGGCCTCGCCTGCCCTGGCACTGACATGGGCAAGGTTGCCGCCGTGCTTGGACTTACCGCCGGTACCTTCGAGCCGAAGATCGCCGTGGTGCGTTGCAACGGCAGCTGCCAGAATTCACCTGCCAAGGTGCATTACGAAGGTGCCGACATCTGCGCTTTCGCCAGCACCCTCTATGCGGGCAAGGGCGGATGCTCGAAAGGCTGCATGGGACTAGGAGACTGCGTGAAGAAATGTAACTTCGGCGCACTGCACATCGACAAAGAGACAGGCTTGCCCGTTGTCGACCCTGACAAATGCGTGGGTTGCGGCGTATGTGCCCGCACCTGCCCACGTGGCATCATTGAGATCCGTCCGCGCGGCAAGAAAGACCGCCGCGTCTACGTGTGCTGCTCCAACACCGACAAGGGCGCCCTGGTCATCAAAAACTGCTCGGCAGGCTGTATCGGCTGCCAAAAGTGCTTGAAGGAATGTCCTTTCGAAGCCATAGAGATGCGCGGCAATTTAGCCTATATCGACCCGGCCAAGTGCAAGGCCTGCGGCAAATGCGCCAAGGTGTGCCCGCGCGGTTCTATCCACGCTGTCAATTTCCCGACGCCTAAGGCAGAGACTCCCAAAGAGTTGCAAGGCGCCGAGCCTGCGGAAAAGGCTCAGCCGAAACCTGTGGCCCAGCCTGTGGAAACCAAAACCAATGTCGAACCCGAAAACACCGTCACAGCATGAACCCGATAAAGACTTTCAAAAAGGGCGGCGTGCATCCCGAAGAGAACAAACTCTCGGCCGACCAGCCCATACAAGACTTCCCGATGCCCAAGCAGATCATCGTCCCTCTGGGGCAATGTCTCGGTGCACCGGCTGAATGCATCGTCAACAAAGGCGACCGCGTGCTGACGGGTCAGCTCATTGGCACGGCCAAGGGATTCATCTCGGCCAACGTACACTCACCCGCCACCGGCACCGTCGCCAAGGTCGACGTGGTGATGGACCACACGGGCTACTACAAGCCCGCCGTCTTCATCGACCGCGAAGAACAAGACGAATGGGCCGAAGGCATCATAGAGACAGATGAATTACTGACCGAAATCAAACTCGACTCCAAGCAAATCATCGACAAGGTGAAGGAATGCGGCATCGTCGGCATGGGCGGCGCCACCTTCCCCACCCACGTCAAGTTGATGGTCCCCGAAGGCAAGAAAGCCGAATATGTCATCATCAACGCGGCCGAATGCGAGCCTTACTTGACCTGCGATTACCGTCTCCTCTTAGAGAAGACGCAGGAGTTCCTTATGGGTGTCAAGATCCTGATGAAAGCCGTCGGCACCGACAAGGGCATCATCGGCATCGAGACCAACAAGATGAAGGCCATCGAGCTTTTGGACAAGACCATCAACGAGCATAAAGACCTGTATGCCGGCATTGAGGTGCAACCTTTGAAAACCAAATACCCGCAAGGCGGTGAAAAACAAATCATCAAAGCCATCACTGGCCGAGAGGTGCCGTCGGGCAAGTTGCCCATCGAGACAGGTTGTGTTGTAGTCAACGTGGCCTCGACCTATGCCGTCTACGAAGCCGTGCAGAAGAACAAGCCTTTGATTGAGCGTATCGTCACCGTCACAGGCAAGTCGGTCAAAAAACCGGGCAACTTCCGTGTACGTTTTGGCGTGCCTGCCGACCTCCTCATCGAGGCTGCCGGTGGTCTGCCCGAAGACATCACCGACGTCATCAACGGCGGACCGATGATGGGCAAGAGCGTGTCGGTCACCAGCTTCCCCACCATGAAAGGCACTTCTGGTATCCTGCTCATGACGCTCCACGAGGCTCAAGACCGTCGCCAGACCAACTGCATCCGTTGCGGCCGCTGCGCCAAGGCCTGCCCTATGGGTCTGCAGCCTTTCCTGCTCCACAAGGTGGCCAAGCTGAACGACTTCGACGAGACCGAGAAGAACCACATCATGGACTGCATCGAATGCGGCTCTTGCGAGTTCACCTGTCCCGCCAACATCCCGCTCTTGGACTACATCCGTTACGGCAAGGCCAAGACGGGTGCCATCATTAAAGCGAGGAATCAAAAATAAGCTGTCAGCCATCAGCAGTCAGCTGTCAGCTAAGTCAACATTTGCTGAAAGCTGATTGCTGAGAGCTGAAAGCCAAACAATTCAACAATTCAACAATCAACAATTCAACAATGAATAAATACACAATATCCGGTTCGCCGCATGTGCATTCGACGGAAAACACGCAGAAGGTCATGATCCGTGTCATTCTCGCCCTGATTCCCGCTTTGCTTGTGGCCTTCTACTATTTCGGCTGGCCTGCCCTTAGGCTTACAGTCATCTCTGTGGCTGTGTGTCTGCTGACGGAATGGCTCATTCAGAAATTCCTCATCAAAGGCCCTGTGACCATCAAAGACGGCTCGGCTGCCCTCACGGGTCTGCTGCTGGCCTTCAACGTGCCCGCCAACCTTCCCATCTGGATGATTATCGTGGGCAGCGTCGTCGCCATCGGCATCGGCAAGATGGCCTTTGGCGGCTTGGGTAAGAACCCCTTCAACCCAGCTCTGGTAGGCCGTGTGTTCATGCTCGTGTCATTCCCGACCGCTATGACCACCTGGCCGCCCACCTCGCCCCTGTTCCATTTCGGCCCCATCCAGGATGCCGTCACCGGACCCACCCCCTTGGGTCTCCTGAAAGAAAATGTCAAAAACGGAATGACCGTCGATGAGATCATGGCTTCAGACGAGTTTATTCCATTTGTCAACCAGGTCCTCGGCAACCACGGCGGTTCGTTCGGTGAGGTGTGTGCCATTGCCCTGCTGCTGGGCGCCATCTATCTCATCTGCCGCAAGGTCATTGACATCTGGACACCTTTGACCATCCTGCTCACCGTGTTTGTCTTCACGGGCATCTGCCACCTTGTCGATCCGACCCGATTCATCGCCCCGTGGTACCATCTGGTGTACGGCGGTCTCATCCTCGGTGCCTTCTTCATGGCTACCGACATGGTGACGTCGCCGATGACCACGCAAGGCAAGATCCTATTTGGCTTCGGCATCGGCGTCATCACGGTCGTCATCCGTTTGTGGGGTGCCTATCCCGAGGGTGTGTCGTTCGCCATCCTCATCATGAACGCCTTGACGCCACTCATCAACAAGGCCTTCAAGCCCAAAGTCTTCGGTGTTGTCAAACCCTCTAAAAAGTAATCGCCATGGCTAAGAAGAAAGAATCCACATTGATTAACATGCTCGTTGCCCTGCTCGTCATCGCAGCGGTGTCGGGCGGCGTGCTCGGCTTGGTCTATGGCGTGACCAAAGACACCATCGCCAAAGTCGACAAGAAGAAAAACGAGAAAGCCATCCAAGAGGTGTTGCCTTTAGAAGGCAAGACTACCACTTACAAAGCAGACACCTTGGTTCACATGACCGAGACTGACACGCTCTTCTACCCTTGCACCCTCGTTTATGACTCAATAAGCAAAGAATTCTTGGGTACCGCCATCAAGACCAGCGAAAGCGGCTTTGGCGGAAAGATCGACATGATGGTCGGTTTTCTCGCCGATGGCACCATCACTGGCACTTCGGTATTGTCGCATGCCGAGACCCCTGGCCTCGGTGCTAATATGACGAATGACAAGTTTAAGGGCCAGTTCGTTGGCCAGAATCCTGCCAATTTCAAGCTGGCTGTCTCGAAAGACAACACCGGTGGCAAAGTTGACGCCATCACTGCGGCGACCATCACTTCGAGAGCCTTTACTAAGGCCGTTGACAAGGCTTACCAAGCTTTCGAGGCCAACAAGGCACAATTTATAAACAATGTTCCCTCAAAGGAAGAAGCTCCCGTTTTGGAAGAGGCCCCCTCTGAGGAGAACATGGAAACGGAAGGAGGACAAAAGCAATGAGTAACAACTTGAAAACCTTTACCAAAGGTCTCATCAAAGAGAACCCTATCTTAGTGCTGCTGTTGGGTTGCTGCCCGACGTTGGCAACGACCACCAGTGCCATCAACGGCTTGTCGATGGGTCTGGCCACCACCTTCGTGTTGGTGCTGTCGAACATCTTCATCTCGCTGCTGAAGGGTTTCATTCCCGACAAGGTGCGTATCCCCTGCTTCATCGTGGTCATCGCCTCCTTCGTGACGG
>CAMYYV010000091.1 GCA_947303625.1 uncultured Bacteroidales bacterium
TATTTAATCCGTTGATTAGGAATTATTTACAAACTCATACCAAACTGGCCGAGGGCAGCACTTTCGAGATGTAGTCAGGGGAACATAATAAGCCTAGGACGGCTTAGAAGTCTATAAAACCCACTCCGTGACAATTTTTACGCTTGATTTTGGCGTCACTTCGTGTAGAAACCTATTACGTTTTAGCTTATCAGGTTCCTTAACTATATCATTTTCAAGGGCAAGCCCTCATTCAATTCAGCGGGTGCAAAAGTACAACTTTTTTCAATACGCCGCGCACTTTTTTGAAAATATTTGGAAAAATTGTTGATAAGAATGCTTATCTATTTGCTTTTCAACAAAATAATACTGTTGAAAACTTATTCTTCTGCATAAAAAAAGCGTCTTTTTCAGCAGGATTTTGCCAAAAAAGACGCTTGTATGACACAAAATCGACCGTTTATAGATCCCATTCCTACGCACATTTCCACGCAGGGATGACATAAACGGTCGATTTTTAAAACCTATTCTAATATTTCACAAAACGGTCCTCACCGTTGCTCAAACCGAGCAGTTCGCTACGACCGAAGAGTAGAAAAACCTTGTGGTCCCAGATGAGTTCCCATAGGATGCGGCTGACGTGTACCTGCTCCTCGGGGGCCAGCTCCTCGCTGGTGATAATCACACCCTCGGGTTTCTTTACCTTGTTCTCCTGGAAAGCGAGCTGAATAAGCTGGTAGCACAGGTTGACGAAAGTGATGCCCTTGGTGTGGTCGCGGCTGTCCATAATCATGTTGATTCTGTCTCTCATTTCCTCATCGTTGTAAAGGAGATGAACGGGATTGGCGTCGTAATTCATAAGCGTTTTGTTTTGGATGATGGTGCAAAGATAAGGAATCTTTCGAAACTTACAACCTCTCGGTCCAATTACGGACACTTTTTTACACCTTATATTAATATATCGCGTCAATTTCTTACTTTTGCAGGCGGATTACAACCATGCCATTTATACGAAATGGAAAGTGAAGTACTGACACTGATCATCATCTGGTTCCTCGCGGTGATAGCCTTCTTCGCTCTTTGGGCAATATTACTCAAAGTGGTGAAGCGCATCAGCGAGCGGAAAAACAAAGCACAGGATTCCGACAAAGACGGAAGCTCTCAAGACAAGGTCTGATTCTCGCCTATCATTCAAGTAGTTTTTTAGCCTCCTCAGAGAGATAGGGCCGTGCTGTCTTCATATCGAACGGGAAGGTCTCTTCGATGCCCGGAGCATAGAAGTACTCGCACCACAGCGTGTCGGTGGTCAGACCGAAGTTGCACCTCCAGCTCACCTCCCCTCCCATCGAGAAACGGAATTCCACATCGTCCCAAACATTATATTCCGTCCCAGAGGAGCATTTCAAGAGAGGAGCCACCTGCTCGTCGTCGACGATGGTGCGCAGACGGTGTCCGTCGGCCTTGCTGAAAGTGAACCATTCAGTAACATACTCACCACCTTCACCAAGGTACAGGCTGACGACTTCGTAGGTGACAAACTTGTCCGTCTGGTCGATCAGAATGGCCGTCAGATACACGGCCTCGGTGAAGGGCCCTGGGCCGCCGTTTTCTCCGAACTCATAACTGGTGTCGGCCATGAGCGGCTTATAGGTATCGTAATAATGCTTCATGAACTGCTTCTCGTCGGCACAATACACCTGCTCGCGGGTGAAGCCCGAGCCTTTGCCACTCTCCAGGAACTCATAAACCTGCTCGTTGAGGAGACACATGACGGAATCGATCAGCACCCGGTTGCCGCCAACGGGCACGTCGATGGTCATCCCGATATCGATGTCATGCGAATAGATGAAACCTACCATAAATTGAAACACACACTCCTGCCTCTCCACGGTGAGCGGCAGCTTCTTGGGTTGGGTGGGGGTGTTGAAGCCTGTGAGGGCAAGGGTCATGATGCCTGCCACCAAAATGGATAGACAGGACTTAGTAGTCGTTTTGTTCATCATAATCTTTATTGTTTTTAATACTTGGCAAAATTACAGCTTAATTTCATGCGTCGCAAGGTATTTAAGACGGTTTTTCTCAGCTCTTTTCTATCAGTAACTGTTCATTATTATACTTCAATATCATTTGACGCGGGACATGGGACTTCGGGACACGAGACCTTAATCCGTGTAATACGTTTCGTCAAAGTCAAGTCCGTTTTTCTGCTGTCCGACAACGTGCAGCTTGTGTTCCTCTTCGTCGTCGAAGAAAACCACGCGCACCCTGTCGGACTCGGCCTCCAACACCAGACCGCCAATAGCTTCCCAGCAGCAGGTCTTCAGCTCACCGGCATTTTCGAGCTCAAACCATTGCTGATTCCCGATTCGTTTCATGTTCACCGTGGGACGCGGAAACATCCTGAGATAAAGGAACCGTGTGGTGGTGTCGGTAATCAACGTATAATAATCCGTCAGCTCGCTGCAGTCGGCATGGAGGCCATGCCCGCCGCCTCTCTTGGTGTGAAGCTCGTTCTCCATTCCCAACTCCGTCGCCCTTTCGTGGATACATTTCGATCCGTACATCTTATTGCACAACAACTTATTGACTGGCAATTTGATATTGGTGAACGGATGATCGTAGCCGTACGACACCACCTCGTCGGCATCGCCGTGGAACGAGAGGATGGCCGTATTGGGAGAATTGTCGATCATCTGGATCTTATGCACGGCGCCCCACATGTTCACCACTGCGTTGACGCTGAAATCGACACTGCCGCCGTTGTTATCCGCCACGGCGTTGATGCCACCGAGGTCATCAAGCCCCATTTCGGTGTCATCATCTGTAAACAATTGGAACAGACCATTGGCAACTGCATGCACAACGCCTTCCCTGGTGCTCTCGGGCCGGTCGTCGTCGGTCATAAAGGCAAGGTTAAGAGCGGTGATGCCACCGGCGCTGCTGCCTGCCACGAAAATGTAGTCGGGGTCAATCGGATAACGCTCGGGGTGGCGCAACAGGTAACACACTGCAGCGCGAGCGTCCTGTAAGGCACGGTAGCCAGCCCTGTCCACATGCTTTGCCCCTAACGGCTCGAAACCGAGGCGGTAGTTGATACTGGCCACCACATAGCCGCGCGAAGCGAAATAATGTCCCCATCCAGGATAGCCGGCACTCTCCTTGTCGCCATTGAAGAAAGCTCCACCATGAATAAGTAACAGCAAGGGACGACGCACCTGTTCGTCGGAGTCCGGACAATATATATCCATATCTAGCTCCAAGTTCTTCAGCGACATCTCATAACCATCACTTAACTTCTCCATGATAATCGGCAGGTATTTGTCGCAGTCGTATTCCGGCTCAGGATAGCTCTCCCAATAGCCTTTGGCGTAGGCATAGGAAACTGTATTGAAGGTCACATTGTAAAGGCTTTCGTGATAAGGATAGGCCTTTTGGAGGGTCACGGCTGTCGGCTGCTGCCAAGGCAAAAAGCGCAGCGTCTGCCATGAATCGTCGAGCAACACGTCGAGTACCAACGCGTCGCCATTCGACATGGCTCCGGCCTTGACCACCAACTCGTCCGACCGCATCTCATCGCGGTGAAACAAGCGCGACTTGGCGGTAAAATCATGTGGTTGAGCCAAATGGCCATTCTCGACATACCAGCGCCCCTTGAACGATTTCTTCGTCACCTCTTCGACATGCAGGACGACATCGCGGTCGACACATTGTGCCACATAACAATCTCCCGCTTGCAAACCACTCAGGTCGGGGGTCTTTGTACTGCAGGCCGACAAAAAGACAGCGGCCATCATCAAAAAGAATCCAGCAATTTTTTTGTTCATATTCATTATTGTTTTAAGAAAAGGTTCTTGTCTGTGCTTTCAGCTTACCTTCGTATCATTCAAGAGCCAATTCTTTTGAAAAATCTATCAGACAATTCATCAAAACCACAAAGAATTGCAAAAATAGGAAAAACAATAAAAACAATCTCATCATAAGTAAACGTAACTTTTTCATCAATTTGGGACAACCAAGCAATTGCCGATTACGGAAATTTTCGTATTTTCGCGCTTTCAACGATAATCCATAAACACTGAGATATGAAATACGACGTCATCGTTATCGGCAGCGGCCCGGGAGGCTATGTAGCTGCCATCAGAGCATCACAATTAGGAAAGAAGACCGCCGTGGTCGAAAAGGCCGAAGTGGGCGGCATCTGCCTCAACTGGGGCTGCATCCCTACCAAAGCCCTGTTGAAGAGCGCCCAAGTCTATACCTATTTCAACCATGCCGAGAATTACGGCATCAAGGTGGAAGGCGAAGTGAAGCCCGACATGGAAGCCATAGTGGCCCGTAGCCGCGGCGTGGCCGACACCATGAGCAAAGGTGTGCAATACCTGCTCAAGAAAAACAACGTGGAAGTCATCGCCGGCTATGGCAAACTGACCAAAGACAAGCAAGTGGAAGTGACCGATGCCGAAGGCAAGGCCACGCTCTATGAGGCCGACCATATCATTTTGGCCACGGGTTCCCGTGTGCGCGAGCTGCCTGCCCTGCCCATCGACGGCAAAAAGATCATCGGCTACCGTCAAGCCCTCGTTTTAGACAAACTACCTGAAAGCATGGTCGTGGTCGGCTCAGGCGCCATCGGCTCGGAGTTCGCCTTCTTCTTCACTTCGATGGGCGTGAAAGTCACTTTGGTCGAGTTCCTACCCAACGTGGTCCCGAACGAAGACGAGGAAGTCTCCAAACAAGTGGAGCGTGCCTTCAAGAAGCTGAAGATGACCGTGATGACCGAAGCCTCGGTGACCCATGTCGACACCACAGGCGAAAAGTGCGTGTGCACCATCAGCACCAAGAAGGGTGAGAAGACTGTGGAGGCCGACATCGTGCTTAGTGCCGTGGGCGTGCAGACCAACATCGACAACCTCGGCCTTGAAGAACTCGGCATCACCACCGAGCGCGGCAAGATCAATGTCGACGAATGGTACCGCACCAACGTGCCGGGCATTTATGCCATCGGCGACATCGTGCACGGTCCCGCCTTAGCCCACAAGGCCGACCACGAAGCTACCATCTGCGTGGAGAAGCTCTGCGGTCTCGACCCCAAGCCGCTGAACTACGACAACATTCCTGGCTGCACCTATACCACACCCGAAATCGCGTCCGTAGGCTTGAGCGAAGCCAAAGCCATCGCTGCTGGCTACGAGGTCAAAATCGGCAAGTTCCCCTTCACCGCATCGGGTAAGGCCACTGCTGCCGGCAACCGCGACGGCTTCATCAAAGTCGTCTTCGATGCCAAGACTGGCGACTGGCTGGGTTGCCACATGGTCGGCGACAACGTCACCGAAATGGTGGCTGCCGCGGTGCTCTGCCGTGAGTTAGGCGCCAAGGGCGAGGACATCATCCGTGCCGTGTTCCCCCACCCCACCATGTCGGAAGGCATCATGGAAGCGGCTGCGGCGGCGTATAACGAGTGTGTACATTTATAATCATTGGTTTGTAGAGACGCGATTAATCGCGTCTCTACCAGCACAAACGAAAATATGGAGATAATTGAAACCAAGATAAAAGACCTCCTCGTCATCAAGCCGGATGTGTTTGTTGACGAGCGTGGCTATTTCTTTGAGAGTTACAACAAAGAGCGTTTCGCCCAACATGGTCTCGACATGACCTTCGTGCAGGACAACGAGTCGCAGTCGATGCGCGGCGTGCTTCGCGGTCTTCATTTCCAGCGTCCACCCTTCACCCAAGGCAAGCTGGTGCGTGTAGTGAAAGGCTCCGTCATGGACGTGGCTGTCGACTTGAGAAAAGGATCGCCGACCTATGGGCAGTGGGAGTCTGTAGTGCTGACTGGCGACAACAAGTTCATGTACTGGATTCCGGAAGGATTTGCCCATGGCTTTGTGTGTCTCGAGGACCATTCGGTATTCACCTACAAATGCACCAAACCTTACAACAAGGCCTCGGAGGGTAGTGTACTCTGGAACGACCCCGACCTTGGCATCGACTGGGGCATCACAGACCCGATCCTATCGGAGAAGGACAAAATGGCGCCATTGTTTAGGGACTTTGTGACACCGTTTTAGTATAGAGTTTAGAGAAGAGAATTGAAACACAAACAAGCATATCATCCTATGAGAACAAGAAACATCCTCTTGGCGTGCGGCATGGCTATTATATTAATAGGTGTGACCGCAGCGCTCACATTTTCGCTAGCCCAGTCCAACGACGAGCAGATGGAAGCCTACGAAGGTACCGACCACGAGTACCTCAGTTTCGACCACATCGACCACATCACGCACGACATTGAGTTGCCCGATTCGATGACGTTTTGCGGCGAGGAGGTGCCCTTGGACTTGTTCTACGTCCGCGAGCGTTTGGAACGCGAGTTGCTCTCCAACTCGTACCTACACACCAGCACCCTTCTCATCCTTAAGCGTTCCTCGCGCTGGTTTCCCGTGATAGAACCCATCATGGAGAAGTACGGCTTGCCCAATGATTTCAAATACCTCTGCATGATCGAGAGCTCGCTCTCCAATGCCGTCTCACCCGCCAAAGCCGTGGGCTTCTGGCAGTTCATAGAAAGCACGGGAAAGGAATATAACTTAGAGATCGACAAGGAAGTTGATATGCGCTACAACGTTGAGAAAGAAACCGTCGCAGCATGCCAATTCCTCAAATCCTCCTACCGCAAATACGGTAGCTGGACCTTGGCGGCAGCAGCCTACAACTGCGGCGTCGGACGCATCAACAAAACCAAAGAGGAACAACGTGTGGACTCATATTACGACATGCTTTTGCCCGAAGAGACACAGCGCTACATGTTTCGCATTCTTGCCCTGAAACTCATCACCGAAAACCCCGAGAAATACGGCTTCCAGATCAGCGACAATGGCTGGTACAAGCCTTACGAGACCAAGACGGTCACTGTCAAGGAGAGCATCCCCGACTTAGTGCAGTTCGCCTACGAACAGGGCACCAACCTGAAGATGTTGAAATACTTCAATCCCTGGCTGCGTGGCAATTCGTTGACCATCTCGGCGGGCAACAGTTACGACATCAAAATCCCGACAGGAGAATACGCTAAGACGCACGGCAAGATGAGGTCACTTTAGTTGACTTGCAACAACCTCAGCGATATCTTTCACCGCCACCGACGATTTCCTGGCAAAGGTCTTCAGGCACAACGGGCAGGCGGTTACGATCTCATCAGGATGGTTGAACATAAGATCAGCGACGGAATTCTCTGTGATTTCGTCGCGTTCTTTTTGCGTCAGGTTGA
>CAMYYV010000092.1 GCA_947303625.1 uncultured Bacteroidales bacterium
GTAAAATGGAGAAAAACCGCCCTCAGATACTTATCACAAACGACGACGGCTACGCCGCCAAAGGCCTGCGTAAGCTGGTCACGCTGATGCGCACCCTTGGCGATGTGACGCTCATCTCGACGGACGAGGTGATGTCGGCCAAAAGCCACTCCTGCACCATCCGTGAGAGGATTTATGTGCGCCTCGTGCATGAGGAGGAGGGCTTCAAGGAATACCGCTGCAACGGCACGCCCGTCGACTGCGTGAAACTCGGCTACCAGAAGCTGATGCCGACGCCGCCCGACTTGGTGGTCTCAGGCATCAACCATGGGATGAACGCCGCCACGACGGTGGTGTATTCGGGCACCATCGGCGCCGTCATCGAGGCTTGCATGAACGACTTGAACGCCATCGGATACAGCCTCTTCAGCCTCGACCCTGACGCCGACTTCGACCACCTCGACACGTTCATCCTCGAAATCACGAAGAAGGTGCTGAAGGAAGGCCTGCCCAAGGGCGTCTGCCTCAACGTGAACTTCCCCAAACGCAGCGAAGAGCCTATTAAAGGCATCAAGGTGTGCCGCCAGGCGGCCTGCCGCTGGGTGGAGTATTTCAATGATCATTTCGATGAAAAGGGTGTGCAGTATTACGACCTTGAAGGCACCTTCGAGAGCGATGACGTCATGCCCGACACCGACCTCTGGGCCTTGCAGAATAACTACATCTCTGTAGTGCCCACCTGCTTCGACTGGACGGCACATTCGCAGATTGAAACAATGAAAGAATTTGAAAACATAACTATTGACGCGAGACTTCGTGACACGAGACGCGAGACTATGGATAGTCCCGAGTCACGCAGTCCCGTGTCCCGTGTCAAATAATACATTTATGAAAATCAAGGATAACTTTTGGCTTGGCTTGTTGGCGGGAGCGGCTTCTTTCGGGCTGTTCTATTTTCTGCTGAGCCTTGTCAATTGGGAGAAACTGGGCATCTTCGCCGATAGGGCGCCGTTTCTGTTGGCTTTCATCCCCGGGGTCGTCTTGTTCAGGATGATGCTCGTGAAGTGGAACCTCGAAAAGATGGGCAAGGGCGTGCTGGTCGTCACGGTGGTCGGGATGCTGCTGGTCTTCTTCCTTGTTAAATCAACCGTAAACCCATGAAATACTATATCATAGCAGGCGAGGCTTCGGGCGACATGCACGCCTCCAACCTCGTGGCCGAGATCAAGAAGAAGGACAAGAAAGCCGAGTTTCGGGGCTTTGGTGGCGACATGATGCAAGCCCAAGGCGTCGAATTGGTGAAGCATTACCGCTTGATGGCCTATATGGGCTTCGTGGAGGTGGCGGTCAACCTGCGCAAGGTGTTGGGTAACATCGCCCAAGCCAAGAAAGATATGATTGACTATCAGCCTGATGCGGTGATTTTGGTGGATTATCCTGGCTTCAACCTGCGCATGGCCAAGTTCGCCCACGAGAGGGGCTTGAAGGTGTTTTATTACATCTCGCCTCAGGTGTGGGCATGGAAACGCCGTCGTGTACATAAGATCAAGGCGTCGGTGGACAAGATGCTGGTCATCCTGCCTTTCGAAGAGGAGTTTTACAGACGTTATGGCGTGGACGTGACCTACGTCGGCAACCCCTTGCTCGATGAGTTGGCCAAGTCGGGCAGCCCCAACCGCTCGATTTTCTTGCGCCGCAACAGCCTCGGCGAGAAACGCGAAATCATCGCCTTGTTGCCTGGTAGCCGCAAACAAGAGGTGAAACGCATGTTGCCCGTGATGCTGAAGATGGTGCCGCGCTTCCCCAACTACCAGTTTGTCGTGGCTGGCGTTTCGTCGCTCGACAAGGACTTGTACAAGCAAATCATGGGCAAGACCGACGCTTTCTTCGTCGAGAACCAGACCTACGAGTTGCTGCAAAACTCCAGCGCCGCCCTCGTCACCTCTGGCACGGCCACACTCGAAGCGGCCTTGTTCACCGTCCCCGAGGTGGTGTGCTACAAGGCCACAGGATTTTCCTATCGTCTGGCTAAGTCGATGATCAAGGTGAAGTACATCTCCTTGGTCAACTTGGTGATGGATAGGGAGGTGGTCAAGGAATTGATTCAAAACGACTTGACGGAAGAAAACGTGGCCAAGGAGCTGGAGGGCATCTTGCATAACGGCAAGCGTCAGCGTCAGCTGCTTGAGGATTATGAGGAACTGAAAGGCCGTCTGGGCAACGCCGGCGCTTCGGAGAAAGCTGCCGAGGTCATCCTGACCGCGATGAAGAAGAAAGGATGATATGCCTGTTTGTATGAAAACCAGTTGAATCCATATTGTTGCCATGACGGACTACGCCAAATATCCCTTCGTTAGGATGCTGATTCCCTTCGCATTGGGTGTTTGGTGTTGCGTTTGTATTTCATCGTTTCGTCTTACTCCAACTGTTACCATCGGCATTGCCTTGGCCTTGTTTGCCATGGCTGCGGTGACGGCTTTTGTCTTGAAGAGCTACCGCCACAACTGGGTCTTCGGTGCGGTCATGGCTTGCTATCTTGTTTTGGCTGGTTATGCCTTGACGCAAGTACACCAGGCGGAGACGCAAAAGGACTATTACCGCAACTATGAAGCCGATGCGAAGTATTATGTGGCAAGGGTTTACGACTATCCCACGGAGCGTCCCAACTCCATCAGGACGGTGCTTGACTTGGAGTACCAGTTTGGCGACAGCCTGCCTTCGCGACCCATTTCGGGCAAGGTGATGGCGTATTTTCCCAAGTCGGACTCAGCCTTCGCCCTCCGCTATGGCGATTTGATTGCCATCCCGGCTCCTGTCCGTGCGGTGACACCGCCCTTGAATCCTGGGGAGTTCGACTATAAAGCCTATCTGGAGCGCAAGGGCATCACCGGACAAATCTATCTGAAAGACGAGGACTGGCTGGACCTGCAGATCAACAACGCCAATCCCATCTATGCCTTTTCCTATCGCTTCCGTGACATTTTGCTCGCCTCGCTGCAACGCAGCGGCTTGAGCAACGATGAATATGGCGTGGCGGCAGCCATTTTGTTAGGCTACGACGATAACCTCGCTGACGAGGTGCGCAAAAACTACGTGGCGGCAGGCTCCATGCACATCCTCTGCGTGTCGGGTATGCATGTGGGTATCATCTACCTGCTGGCGAGCTTCCTCTTGGGCTTCCTCAACCGCAAGAAATGGCAAAAGGTCTTGAAGCAGGCCTTGTTGCTAGCCTTGATTTGGTTTTATGCCCTCATCGCTGGACTGTCGCCCTCCATCCTTCGTGCTTCGCTCATGCTGACTTTCGTTATCGTGGGCGAGATGATCCATCGTAAGGGATTTATCATCAACTCCATAGCGGCATCGGCGTTTGTCCTTCTGTGTGTCAACCCGAACAACCTCTTGGAAATCGGTTTCCTGCTGTCGTATGCCGCCGTCCTCGGCATCGTGGTGCTGCAACGGCCCATTTACAGTTGGTTCGTCATCAAGAACAAACTGCTTGACCGAGCCTGGGAGATTACCGCGGTGGCTCTGGCCGCACAAGCCGGGACGATACCCTTCACCTTGTTTTATTTCAACCAGTTCTCGACGTATTTTGTCCTCAGCAATCTCTTCATGACGCCCATCTCGTTCATCGTCGTTATTAGCGGAATGGTGCTCCTGCTGGTGTCGTGGGTGCCTTATCTCAGCACGTTGGTTGGCTATCTGGTCTGGGGCGCGGTGTATGTGATGAACTGGGTGGTGGCCAAGATCGAAAGCTTCCCTGGGTCAATCGTAAAGGGATTGTATATCAGTGATTTGGAGTTTGCCTTGTTGTTGGTTGCCTTGCTACTGCTTTTGTTGCGGGTTGTGCTTCAAAAGCGACAGCTGTTCATCGCCTTTTTGGGGACGTTGCTGCTCGTGATGGTTTCGGTTACTGTGAGGATGTATAGCTCTGAGTATCAACAAGGGATGATGGTGTTTAGCCTGCGCAACCACACCGCCGTCGACTTCGTCAGGGGAGGGGAGCATCTGCTTTTGGCCGACTCCACCTTGATGGCCGATGCATCTACCGTAGACTATAGCATGAAGGGCGCCTGGGCACAACGACACCTCTCATATCATCCGCAGGTGTTTGGACTTGAAGAGGATTTCACGAACGGCTATCTCTGCAAGAAGTCGAATCTGGTCTCGTTTGATGGAAAACTGTTGGCGCTTTGGGACGATGCCCTTCAATGCAAAGACAGCCTCGATTATCGTCTCCCCGTCGATTATCTCTTGGTTAGGGGAAAGCAAAAACCCGATGTCCAGTCAGCGGTGAACGGCTATGACGTCCAACTGCTCCTCATTGACGGGTCGGTGCCGCGTTATCTGGCTGAGAAATGGAGGGCACAAGCTGAGGCTCTCAATATGCCTTGCTATGACTTGGCTGAAGGAGCGCTTGAGGTCGGCCTGAGATAAGGCTTTACAACTCCCTTTTCACGATGCGGGTCAGGATGGGCGTCTTGATGGCGTTGGGCACCATCTTCGACAAGGCGTAGCTGACAGGGTTGATGACGATATGGCGTTTCCCTCGCAACGTCTGTCGCACGCATTTTTGTGCGATGCTTTCCACGGATTTTAGGGTAAAACGTCCAAAGAAGCCTTGCCGTTCGATGCGGGCGGTCACCTCTTCGTTGGTGGCCATGGCACCGGGCGAGCACACGCTGACCGAAACTGACGTGTCTTTCAGCTCCTCGCGAAGCCCGAGCGAGAAGTGTTGGATGAAGGCCTTGGAGGCAGGATAGACGGTCTTGAAGCCTGTGGGCGTGTGCGCGGCCATGCTGCCGATGTTAAGCACGTAGGCGTGAGGCTGCCGCAGCAGGTTGGGCAACAGGGCATGGGTGAGCAACGCCGTTGCTTTCGTGTTCAGGTCGAGGATGTTCTCGAGATACTGCGTCGAGGCCTCGACAAATCGGCGGGAGCCACCTGTGCCCGCGTTGTTGACGAGCATGAAGACATGATAGTTCGCGTTGACCTGTTCGGCAAGGTCGGCGATGCTGCGAGGGTCGGTCAGGTCGGCACTGAAGCCCACCGATGGGATGTGATAACGAGAGGCGATCTCCTCGCAGGTCTCATGCACCTTGTCGGAGCGGCTTACCAGAATCGTGGGGTATCCTCGTCGGGCCAACTCTATGGCGATGGCTTTGCCCAAGCCTCGGCTGGCGCCTGTGACGAGGGCATAGCGTTCGGAGTTTTGCTGTGTCATGGCTTGATGTCCTTTTTGTAACACCGTCTGCGGCAAAACAGCTCGCTGTCGTAGCGTTGCCAGATGTTGACGGCTTTGTTGTCCTCGAGTTGTTGCGAGGCGATGGCGTATTGGTAGCCTTTTTCTATAAAGGTGTCTTGCAGTTGCTTGTGGTAGATGAGGTGGATGCCGCTGTTTTTGTATTCCGGCAGCACTCCCGTGAGGTACATGTCGACCTTGTCGTTTTTTCGCAAGGCTTTCAGGACGTGGTACCAGCCAAAGGGCAGGATCTTGCCTTTGGCTTTCTGGAAGGCCTCGCTCAACGAGGGGAGACAGAAGGCGAAGCCGACGAGTCGCCCTTGTTCGTCTTCCAGTATGGACGCGAGGGAGGGGTCGGCAAATTGGAAGAAGTCTTTGATGGCCCAGTCGATTTCGGCTTCGGTGAGCGGGATGAAGTTGAAGATGTTGGCGTAGCTCTCGTTGAGCACGGCGAAAAACTCCTTGCCCGCCGTGCTGAGCTCCTCTTTATTTTTGTATGTTCTCAACCTGACGTGGTAACGTTGCGAGAGCTTTTCTGCAAGTTCGGCAAATCGGGGCGGGAAGGTCTCCACTTTCATCCTGTACTGGACATAGTCGACTTCCTTCTCGAATCCAAGTTGTTCCAGAAGCTTTGGGTAATAAGGATAGTTGTAGTCGGCGCAGATGGAAGGGGTGTCGTCGAAACCCTCTATCAGCATGGCTTGTTTTTCCAAATTGGAAAATCTCGAAGGACCACAGATTTCCGTCAGACCTTCTTGTGCCCCCCATTCTTCCACTACGTGAACCAAGGCTCGGGCGACTTCGATGTCGTCGATGAGGTCGAACCAGCTGAAACGGATCCGCTTTTGGCCTTTCATCTCGTTGCTCTTATGGTTGATAATGGCGCCGATGCGGCCGACCACCTTGCCGTCGCGATAGGCCAGCCAATAGCGGGCTTCACAAAACGCCAAGGCTGGATGCTCGGTCATGGTCTTCAACTCCATACCATCCATAGGAGGCACGTAATGAGGGCAATCCTTGTACAATTGTTTGGGAAAATCAATAAAGGCCCGATACTGCCTCCTGGATTTCACTTCGACAATATCCATAATAATCAGATGCTTAAAGGGTACAAAAATAGTGTTTTTCTTTTAGCCGCCGTCATGAATGAGGTCAGATAATCTTTTATTTCGAAAATGTGTATATATAAGTTATTGTTTTTCAATGTTATATAAATCTATTTCAAAAATATTTCAAAAAAAATGAGAAAAAACATTGTCAGTTTCAAAAAAGGTTGTACTTTTGCACCCGCAAAGCAAAGCAATAGAGTTCTTTTTCTGGTTGGTCCGGTAGTTCAGCTTGGTTAGAATGCCTGCCTGTCACGCAGGAGGTCGCGAGTTCGAGTCTCGTCCGGACCGCAAGAGCGCAAGTCCAAAAGACCTGCGCTTTTGTTTTATAAACACCTTGTTGAAAACGAAAGAGTTATGTCGTTCATAGATGAAATCAACCGCCGGCGGACCTTCGCCATCGTCAGCCACCCCGACGCAGGTAAGACCACTTTGACCGAGAAGCTGCTGCTTTATGGTGGCGCCATCCAGGTGGCCGGTGCCGTGAAGTCGAACAAAATCAAGAAGACTGCCACTTCCGACTGGATGGAAATCGAGCGTCAACGTGGCATCTCGGTGGCTACCTCTGTGATGGGTTTTGACTATAAGGATATCAAAATCAACATCTTGGATACCCCTGGTCACAAGGACTTCGCAGAAGACACCTTCCGCACCCTGACGGCCGTCGACAGCGTCATCGTGGTCATCGATGCCGCCAAAGGCGTCGAGTCGCAGACGGAGAAGCTGGTCGAGGTGTGCCGCATGAGGAACACGCCCATCATCGTTTTCATCAACAAGATGGACCGTCCGGGCATGGACCCGTTTGAGCTGTTGGACGAAATCGAGCAGA
>CAMYYV010000093.1 GCA_947303625.1 uncultured Bacteroidales bacterium
GTCTGCAAAAGTAGTAATTAATTCAATCAAAACAACAATCCCGTCACTTCCGCTTCGCGTTTTACCCCAATCATTGCTTCAAATTCGGCTTCGGTGATGATGGGAATGCCCAAAGCTTCGGCCTTTTTGCGTTTCTCGGGGCCCATCTTGTCGCCGGCCAGCACATAGTTGGTCTTGCTGGAGATACTGCCCACGTTCTTGCCCCCGTAGGCCTCGATAGTTTCCTTGATGCCGTCACGGGAGTAGTGTGCAAATACACCGCTCACCACGAACGACTTGCCTGCAAGCACCAGTTCCTTGTCGGATGCGGCTTGCTCTGCCATGGCGAACTGCAATCCAGCTTGTTTCAGACGGTTGACGATTTCAATGTTGCGTTCATCGTCGAAGAAATTCCTCACCGAGAGAGCTATCTTTTCACCAATCTCGTTGATTTCAGTCATTTCCTCGACGCTGGCGCCGATGATGTGGTCGATGTCGTGCAAGGCCTTAGCCAGCACCTTGGCCACCGACTCGCCCACGAACTTGATGCCCAAAGCAAAGAGCACCCGCTCAAAGGGCACAGACTTCGACTTCTCCAAGGCATCCAAAATGTTCTGTGCGGTCTTCTCCTTGAAGCTGACTTTGCGTGTAGCGATAGGCAAAAGGCTGAATTCGTCTTCGATGGTGATGACCTTCTCCAAACCGAAGAGTTTGTCGTAAGTAAGGTCGTACAAGTCGGCTACATTACGGACTAATCCTTCCTCATAGAGCAATTCCACCTTGCCTTCGCCGAGGCTCTCAATGTTCATAGCCTTGCGCCCGATGAAGTGCTCGATGCGGCCTCGGATCTGTGGTGAGCAACCAGAAGTGTTGGGACAATACCAAGCAGCTTCGCCTTCGTTTTGAACGAGGGGCGTACCGCATATCGGGCAAGTTTTTACAAACTCCACGGGTCGGGCGCCTGCCTGGCGTTTGTTGAGGTTGACGCCTATGATTTTCGGGATGATCTCGCCGCCTTTCACTACGGTGACGGTGTCGCCATAGTGCAGGTCGAACTGGCGGATGAAGTCCTCATTATTTAAGGTGGCACGTTTCACCGTTGTACCCGCCAACTGCACGGGTGCGAGGTTGGCCACTGGCGTGATGGTGCCGTGGCGTCCCACCTGGAAATCGACGCTTTGCAGCTCGGTCTCCACTTCCTCGGCCTTGAACTTATAGGCGATGGCCCATTTCGGAGATTTGGCCGTATAACCCAAGACCTGCTGCTGTGCATAACTGTTGACTTTCAGTACGATGCCGTCGATGGCAAAAGGCAGTTCATGGCGTTTCACGTCCCAGTAGTCGATGAACTCAAAGATGTCGTCGATTGTCTTGCAAAGTGCCATGAAGTTGGAGATATTGAATCCCCACTTTCGTGCGGCTTGCAGGCTCTTGTAATGGGTCTGGTAGCGGCTTTCAAGGTCGTCCATCATCATATAGTAGCAGTAGTTGTCCAAACGGCGGCGGGCAACTTCCTTGCTGTCTTGTAGTTTCAACGTACCTGCTGCGGCGTTGCGTGGGTTGGCGAAGAGGTCGTCTCCATTCTCGGCGCGAGCTTCGTTGAGGCGGTTGAAGCTCTCAAAGGGCATCACAATCTCGCCACGCATCTCGAAGAAATCGGGGAAGTCACCGTGCAGTTTGAGCGGCACTGTGCGGATGGTCTTCACGTTGGTGGTCACATCGTCGCCTTGTGCACCGTCTCCGCGTGTTACGGCACGGACGAGTACACCGTTTTCATATTGCAGGCTGATGCTGAGCCCGTCGAATTTCAACTCACAGCAAAACTCCACATCCTCATCAATGGTCTTCTTGATGCGGCTGATGAAGTCGGCTATCTCCTCGCGGCTATATGAGTTGGCCAGCGACAACATAGGATAACGGTGTTGAACGCTCTGAAACTCTTTCGTGATGCCGCCGCCCACTCGTTGGGTGGGAGAGGTCGGGGAGAGGAACTCAGGAAATTCTTTTTCCAGACGCGCCAGCTCCTCGAGTTTCATATCGAACTCGTAGTCGCTGATGGTCGGCTTGGCGAGGATGTAATAGTTATAGTTGTGTCGCTCCAGTTCTTCGCTTAAGGAGGCGATGCGAAGGCGAGCTTCGTCTTTAGTCATAATTGAATATATTTCAATGGGTTGACATTAAGCGCCCAAAGCAAAAGACCCACGGCGACAATCGCGATGACGATGCCTGCCAATGTCATCAGGGCTCCCTTAGGGTTACGTCTGATGAAGAGGATGAGGAGGATACTGAGGACGACGAAGATGCTTTCGTACCAAACACAGATGCCTAATCCCAACATGAGGCCAGCAATCAGAAACGAGGTGCGATGGATTTTTTCTTTGAGGTTATTTTGCCTCAGCACCTCTTGACGCAACACCACGTTGGCACCGTAAAGGAGTAGTGGAAGACCCAAGAAGGCGTTGGCATTCTCGATGATGCCAAACGATGGCATGACGATGCTGAAAGTGGGAATCAGCGCTAAAAGCCAAGCATTCTGTTTGTTAGAGGTCAGGTCGCAGATGCGGTAGACCATCGATACGGTGAACAGCGATACCAAGGCATAAAGCGAACGGCTGATCACCTTGGCCGACACCGTCTGGCCAATACCCAAGAGCTCCTTGATCTTGTCGACGAAGCCAAGGAAAAGGGTGGTGTGTTGCACTTCATGATTGGAGCCGTAGCCTGGGGCGAAGGCCACGACGAGGATGCGTACCGCGATGGCAATCAGCATCAATGCAGTGAAGGGGTGTTTCTCCTTAAAGCGTTTAAGTCCTTGAAGCATAATTTGTCCGATTTTGAACGCAAAGATACGAAAGTTTTCGTAATTTTGCCGCGTTTTAATTCAAACGAAAATCTAATCTTTAAAATTATAGAAATATGAAGAAATTAGTAAAAGTGTTCACCTTGGCCATTTTGATGATCATGGGTGGTCAGGCCGTGGCCCAGACCCGTGGTTACATGGCTTTTGGAGCTTCATTCCCAATGAGCGAATTTGCCGATGGTACCACGTTCTCCAATATTGCCTTGGGTAGCAATTATGATGATGGCGGTGCCGGCATCGGTTTCAATGCAGGCCTGAAATGGTACTTTGGTGTTGGTGTGAAAGGTCTCAGTGTGATGCTTTCTGTCGACGGCTTCTACAATGGCCCCAGCAGTGACTTGAAAGACTATTACAAAAAGACAAAGAACGACATGGAATCGTTGTGCGACAATGTTTCCGTGTCTTCTCCCAAGTACATCAATGTTCCTGCAATGTTGGGTGTGAACTACACCTATTACCTCAACGACCAATTCGGTATTTTTGCCGAGGCTGGCATCGGTGGCGACATACGTTTCATTATGGATTACAATGTGAAAGGAGTTTCCAAAGTATTGGGTTTGAAGAACAGTTACAACTACGACTATGAGACCGCTTTCTCTCTCGCATGGCAAGCAGGTATTGGCATCGAAGTGAGCAAGAATCTCGTCATCAGCGGCAGCATCTACGACTTGGGCAAGGCCCCCGTCAAGGGTGAATTGAGCAGCATCGTGGAAGGCATTGAAGCTCCCACTGCCAGTTTTGAAAACGGCGAGGCCCATCCTATGATGCTTGTTGGCCGCATTGGTTTCAAGTTCTAAGTCTTAAACCTTATAAAACACTGAAAGGCGAAGCGTCGGGTCGACCGGCACTTCGCTTTTTTATTGCGTTGGTGTCTGTTTTGCCTAGACAAAGGAAAAAACTTTTGCGATTATTTGGTTTTGACGCTTTTTTTTCGTTATTTCGTGCCATCAAATCAAGGTGTTATGTCACAAAACAAGAAACGGAAGCGTCGCAACTACCAGTATCACGCGATCACCTTCAAGCTGTCGAGAGGCCAATACCGCTCGCTGCGCAACTATTGCAAGGCCCGCAAGACGACGCCCATCAAGCTGATCAAGAAGAACATAGCGCGTTTCATCACGGCTTACGAATATGAGGTGCCGCAAGAGCTGTATCTCACCGAGAACCAATTGGATTTGTTTGATGAAACCCTGTAGGGACGCATTATGCGTCCGTCATCGCATGCGTCCGCAAGGGTTTCGTCATTTTTGACTGAACGGGATGCGGTTTTGGATCGACCGTCCTAACGTCACCTCATCCACATATTCTAAGGCGTCGCCCACAGCGATGCCTTTTGAAATCACCGAAATCTTTCCTTTGAAGTCGTTCAGCTGCCTGAAGATGAAGAAATTGGTTGTGTCACCCTCGATGGTGGCGGGCAGGGCCAAAATAATCTCCTTGATGTCTTCATTATGGGTACGCTGCACCAGCTGTGCAATCTTCAAGTCGTTGGGCGAGATGCCTTCAATGGGGCTGATGACACCGCCAAGCACATGATAGAGACCGTTGTATGAAGCGGTCCGCTCGATGGCGAGCACGTCACGCATGTCGGCCACTACGCAAAGTGTATTCTCATCGCGGCGGGGATTGCCACAGATGGAGCACACCTTAGTGTCGCTGATGTTGTAACACCGTTCACACAGCATGATGTTGTGCTTCATCTTCAACAGGGCGTCGGCAAGTTGCTCGGTCTCAAGCGTGTCCTCGTTGAGCAGATGCAAAGCCAAACGCAAGGCCGTCTTCTTTCCGATGCCAGGCAACTTCGAAAGCGACTCCACGGCGTTTTCCAACAATATGGATGAATATTCTGCCATACAATAATTGGCGCAAAAATAAGTTATTTCCTTAAATTTGCACCGTCAAAACCGAAATAATCATGAAAAGATATTGCATCCTTCTTGCAGCGCTGATGTTTGCGGTAGTCACTATGGCTCAGGATTTCAACCAGACCGATGCCAAAGGCCGCCGACAAGGGCAGTGGCGTGACTACTATCCCAACGGGCAGATGCGCTATGAGGGTCAGTTTAAAAACGACAAGTGTAAGGGCACTTTCCGCTATTACGACGAACAGGGCAACCTGAAAGCGACTAATGAGTTCGACAAGTCGGGCGAGAAAGCACTGAACAAGACCTTTGCTCCCAATGGTCGTATGATTGCCACGGGCTGTTACGTCAACCAAAAGAAGGACGGCGAATGGAAGTATTATGACGCCAACTCGGGTCAACTACGCTTGGTGGAGGAGAACAAGGAAGGCAAGGTGCATGGTTCGTCGAAGCTCTACAACCCTAACAACGGGATGCTGGCAGAGGAGATGCAATATGTCGATGGCCAGCCCGAAGGTCCATGCAAGAAATATTCCGACACGGGTGTGCTAATGATGGAATGCCAATACCACAACGGGTTGCTTGATGGGCCCACCAAAACGTATTATCCCAGCACGGCCTTGAAGGAAGAAGGACAATACACCAAAGGGAAGAAGTCGGGGACTTGGAAGACCTATAACGAGGACGGCGACGTCATCTTGGAAGAAACCTTCGGCGAGTTTGTCTACTAAATACGAAACCGACCACCTATGTCATTCCGGTATGGAATCTATAGGTGGTCGGTTTCGATTTATGACAAGTCGACTAATTACACCTTTTAAGATAATCCTCTAAGTTTGGACGGCCATATTGGTCAGCAAGCTTGTAGTATTCGCAGGCTTTATCCTCATTGTTCATGAGGTAGTAGGTCTTGCCGAGGTTAAAATAGGCGTCGGCATAGTCAGGCTTCAAAGCGATGGCGTCTTCAAAGTCGGCGATGGCGCCTTGGTATTTCTGAGCGTTGATGCGGGCACAGCCGCGATAATAATAGGCCTCGTAGTTTTTCTTGTCGAATTTTATAGCCTTGGAGAGCAGTTTCTCGGCCTCCTCGTAATTGCTATAGCGCAGCAGCTGCTTGGAGCCTTCGTCCATGTAGGCACGCGATTTATTGGGGTTTTCACAGCTGGTCAGGAAGAGAGCGATTACGGCGGTCAATATCAATGCTAGTTTCTTCATTTCGGTGACTATTTTCTGCAAAGGTACGGCTTTTTTCAGAAATAGAGCCAATGCCAAACGATTTTGTCGGTGGCGTTGTATTCCAAGGCGGGTGTGGGCAGCTTGATGAAGCTCAAGGCGCGCAGCACGGCTTTGAGGTAGCGGTTTTGGACGGGCAATTTGGCCAAGTCGACGCCGGGCGCGAGATAGAATTGCCTGATGCGGTCGAAGTCGGCGGTGGGCTGGGGCGCCACCATGCCTTTGGCTCCATAGCCGAAGTCGACGGTGAGCCATTCTGGGAAGCCGCTGTCGTCATCCATGAACAGCTCCTTGACGTTGAAGGCGGCCCAGAGGGTGATGCCGTTGTAGTCTTTCAACGACTGGCTGATCAGGTTTTGTCCCAGTTCTTCGGGGTTGTATTGGGCATATTCGGTGGGGTGGAACGAGTATTTCAGGCTGATGCGCTGCTCGTCCCACAGCAGTTGCTGGGAGGTGTAGAGCGCGATGCCGCCCACGTCGGCGCCCATGTCGCCCCACGAGAAACCCCAGTCTTCATAGCCGGCATCCATGAGCTCGATGGAAGTCATGAAAAGCAGCGAGAACGCGCCGCCGAAGAGGGCAGACCGTTTTGGGTCCAGACCCGCCAGGCGCATGGTCTCGTCGCCAAACACACAGGTGTGGTAGGAAGTGGTGGCATGGCACAGCTTGTCCATCTGGAGCCAGTCGCCATTGTCGTTGATGGTGTGCATGCCTACCCATTGGCAGTCTTTGAACCACAGCTGGTTCAACCCCACCATGGTGCCGGCATAGATGGCGGCATCGGTGCAGGCGACGATTTTGACGTTGCGCCTGATGAGGGCGGAGTCGTTGGCTTGTTGTGCCCACAAGGGGACAAACGCCATCACGAGAAGGAATGCCAAGAGTCTGTGCTTCATCAGCCAATGCCTCGTTGCGGTGGTCTCTTCGTCTATTCTACACTTTTGACGATTCCCGTCACGGTGGCGATGATGTCCTTCAGTCTGGCCTCGCTCTTGGCTTCGCAGAGGAAGCGGAGGTAAGGCTCGGTGTTGGAAGGCCTGATGTTGAGCCACCAGTCGGG
>CAMYYV010000094.1 GCA_947303625.1 uncultured Bacteroidales bacterium
ATCATCATCAGTGCCGGATTCTCGGAGGAGAACGCCGAAGGCGCCGCCATCGAGAAGCATATCGTCGATACCATCAACAGCGTAGGAGGCAGTTTGATTGGACCTAACTGCACAGGATTTCTCAATGTGAACTACGCCGGCTGTTTCGACACTCCTATACCGACACTTGACCCGAAGGGTGTCGATTTTATCACGGGTTCAGGTGCCACCGCCGTGTTTATCAAGGAATACGGCATTAGCAACGGATTGAAATTCAATAGCGTTTGGGCAGTGGGAAACAGCGCCCAACTCGGCATCGAGGACGTGCTGGAATACTTGGACGAGACTTTCGACCCTGTGAAATCGAGTCATGTCATCATGCTTTATATGGAAAAGATCGGCGACCCGCAACGACTGCTGAAACACTCACGCAGCCTCATCAACAAAGGATGCCATATCGCAGCCATCAAGTCGGGTGGCTCAGCAGCTGGTAGCCGTGCAGCATCGTCACATACGGGCGCCTTGGCCACCAACGACGCTGTGGTCGATGCATTGTTCCGCAAGGCTGGTATCGTGCGCTGCCATAACCGTCAAGAGCTGACCACCGTGTGCGGCGTGTTTATGTACCCCGAAATCAAAGGCAAACGCTGCGCCGTCATCACCCATGCTGGTGGCCCAGCCGTGATGCTCACCGACGTGCTCAGCGACGGCGGCATGGAGGTGCCTTCACTCAAAGAACACCCTGCCAGCCCGGCATTGCTTGCCAAGCTTTTCGGAGGCTCAAGCGTAGGCAACCCGATCGACTTCCTCGCCACAGGAACGGCTGAACAGCTCGGTTATATCATCGACACCGTCGAAAACGAATACACCGACATCGACTTCTCGGTGGTCATCTTCGGCTCGCCTGGTTTGTTCAGCAACAAAGAGGTCTATGACTTGCTCGACGAGAAGATGAAGACCTGTAAGAAGCCCATCTTCCCCGTGTTGCCTTCCATCATCAACGTGAAGGATGAAATCGAGGACTTCATCTCCAAGGGCCGTATCAACTTCCCGGAAGAATGCGTGTTGGGCAACGCCATCTGCAAGGTGTACAACACACCCAAACCACAGCCTGAGCATCCCGACATGCCCACCATTGATGTGAAACGCATCCGTGAGGTCATCGACAGCTGCGAGAACGGCTATATTGACCCCGACAAGATATATCAGCTCCTTGACGCTGCAGGCATCGCCCAAAAGCAGATCCGCGTGGTGGACCAGAAGCAACAGGCCGTTGACTTTGCCAATGAGGTGGGCTATCCACTCGTGATGAAGGTGGTCGGCCCTGTCCACAAGAGCGATGTGGGTGGCGTGACGCTGAACGTGCGCGACATCGAGACCGTGCAGAAGGAATTCGACCGCTTGATGGCCATCAAGGACACTTATGCCGTGGAGATGTATCCCATGCTCGACGGTACGGAAGTCTATATCGGTGCCATCCGCGACCCGAAGTTTGGCCATCAGGTGTTCTTTGGCCTTGGCGGTATCTTTATCGAGGTGCTGAAAGACGTGCAGAGCGCCCTGGCTCCCGTCAACGTGGCCGAGGCCAAGGACTTGCTGACGAAGTTGCGTGGCTACAAGATACTGCAAGGCGTGCGTGGACAGCAGCCTGTCAACATTGATGTGTATGCAGAACAGATTGCCCGTGTGAGTGCCCTTGTGATGGCTGCTCCCGAGATTGCCGAGATGGACCTCAACCCCTTGCTTGGCAACCCGAAGAATGTCGTCGCAGTAGATGCTCGCATCCGTATTGAGAAATAATTATTTGGTTTGTAGAGACGGTGCAGCACCGTCTCTACCGGCCTAAACAAGGAAATATGTTTTCGATTACTGAAAAAGCAACCTATTATCTGGTGTATGCCGCTTTGGTTGCCATCACTTTTTTGATTGACAACCTACTACTGAAAAAGCCAGGCAAGACGCCTCGTACCATTGGCTACATCCTCAGCATCATCGTCGATTTGTCTATTTTCGGCTATGGTTTCTATCTGTATAAGGCCAAAGGCGAAGACCAAACGGGCTTTGTGCTGGGCGGTATCCTTTGCGGCGTGTGTCTGCTGTGCCTGTTGGGACGTTACTGGCAGAACAAAGAACAAGACAAAAAAAGAGGCAAGATAATAAAAAAAGATGAAGAAAGCTGATGTCATTACTTTGATTGCCGTGGCAGCCGTGGTGTGTGGTTTTGCCTTCATCCCAGGCGCATGGGATTGGTTCAAAGAAACTACCAAAAGCCATGGTTTGCTGATGAGTTTCTTCAAGTTTGCCATCCTTGGCACCTTTGGCGAGATGCTTGCCTTACGCATCCGTGAGGGTGTGTATCTGAAGAAAGGCTTTGGCCTGCTGCCCAAGATGTTGGTGTGGGGCGTGTTGGGCGTAGTGATCGCCTCTGCCATGACCATCTTCAAGGCAGGCACGGGAGCACTCTTTGAGAATGGATTCCATCTCGAGAATGCGAGCAAATGGATCGACGAAGAAGGCTTTAGTTGGCATAAGTTCGTTGCAGCTCTGTGTACTAGTGTGCTGATGAATACCCTGTTTGCGCCGGTCTTTATGACTTTCCACAAAATTACCGACATCCACATTGCAGAGACGGGTGGTTCGCTGGGAGGCTTTTTCAGCCATAGGCTAAAAATAAGGGAGACACTGTCGAAGAAGATCAACTGGGACATCCAGTATGGCTTCGTCTTTGCCAAGACCATTCCTTTGTTTTGGTATCCTGCCCATACCATCACATTCTTGCTGCCGCCCACGCTTCAGGTGCTGTTTGCAGCCTTGCTCGGCGTGGCTCTTGGCGTGATTCTGAGCATCAAGAAATGATCGCTGACGATGGGGAAGAGGTTGGCGATACTGTTTCTTTCACTGTTGGTGAGCATGTCGCAACTGTCTGCCCAAGAAGCTCGTGTCGTCTTCTCCGATAATGGCGGATTCTATGATGAGAGTTTCCTGTTGTCATTGAGTTGCTCCCAATCAGGTCAGATACGATACACTACCAATGGCGGAACTCCGACAGTTGGTTCGTCACTCTACACGGAGCCATTGCGTTTGGACGAGTCGCTGTATTCAGCCTCGAATGTCTATCAAACCAAGATTACCGTTGGCAGTTTGTTTTATGTCCCTGAGTCGGTAAGTCATTGCATCACCATTAGGGCGGCAGTATTCGACGAGTCGGGCAACAGCCTTGGCCCCGTGACAACGCATAGTTATTTCATCCGCGCATTGGGTTGCGATACGCATGGTTTGCCGGTGTTGGCCATTGCGGCTGATTCCTTGGATTTGTTTGGCTACGAGACCGGAATATTCGTCCCTGGTGTGAACTACGATCCAGCCGATTCGTTGGCGACAGGGAATTATTTCATGAAAGGAAGGGAATGGGAACGTCCAATCAATGTGGAGTTCTATGAGCCTGACAATAGAGGTGTCAACCAACGGTGCGGTTTGCGCACGCATGGCGCCAAGTCGCGCAGGTACCAGCAAAAAGGCATGCGGCTCTATGCTCGAGAGGAGTACGGCAAGAAACGTTTCAAGCACCCGTTTTTTGAACAAACACCGTTGGCCAGTTTTAAGCACCTGAACCTGCGTCCTTTCCGATGCAGCCATTGGTGGCAAACGGGCGGACAGGAGTATCTGTCGCAGCGCGTGGCAGCCATGATGGATGTCGACGGGTTGAACGTGCGCCAAACTGTCGTGTTCATCAACGGAGAATACTGGGGCATCTATACCCTTGAAGAGTCGCCCGATGAACGCTATCTTGAGGATCATTATGATGTCGATCTTGATAAAGTTAATATTATAAAATATTGGGGTGTAACGAGTTATGGAGATGGGACGGATTGGAGTCACTTCAGGAGTTGGATGGAGACCGCCGACTTGAATCGCCCAGAAGACTCGGCATACGCCTTCTCGCGCATGGACGTGCCGTGTTTTTTGGATTATTACCTCTTGGAGGTCTATGGTGCCAACCTCGACTGGCCGCAAAACAATGTGTTGCAGTGGCAAAGCTGCAGTGGCGAGCCGTTCCGTATGATTTTCTATGATGGCGACGGATGTTTTACACGATGGTCGTTTCGGGCGATGGATCATGCTGCCAATGTGGGTGAAAGCAGTTTGATTATCAATAAGTTCATGGAGAGTTCATCGTTTAGGACGATGTTTTACGAACGTTATTCGGAACTGAGATCAACGGTGTTTGGTTATGGTGCCTTGCAAGCCATTTGGGATGATTATCGAAGCCTGGTGGAAGACGAGATTCCAGCGCAAGCTGGTCGTTTCGGTTTTCCGGAAAATGTGCAGCGTTGGGAGGATGATATGGATAGTGTCAGTGTCTTTTTCACTAAAAGGACTCGCTGTTTCAACAAGGAGATGGAGGATATGTTCGCTTATGCTCCGTCTTCGCTTCGTGATGTGAGTGCCTATCCCAATCCTAATAACGGTTTGTTCGATGTTTATGTCGCCTCTGAAAGTTGTGCTCTCGTGGATTTGCAGTTGTTTGATGCCACTGGACGGATAGCCCATGCTGAAGATGTTTTCCTAAAACCAGGATATAATACAGTCGAAGTCAATGCCCATCTGCGCGCAGGCTTGTATTTGTTGAAGATTGGGGATGTGGTCAAACGAATTGTCATACTATGATGGATGTGAGGAAACCTTTGATGCTGTTGTCGACTTTGTTGTTGTGTCCGTTGCTTCTGGCAGCGCAGACCGATGATGTCGTCTTTTCTCGCTCGGGCGGGTTCTATGATAGCAGTTTCTTCCTTGAGATGAGTTGTCCTGAAGCCTGCCATATCCGATATACCACCAACGGCAACACGCCGACGGCTCAATCAAGGCTTTATGAGGCTCCTTTGTGGTTGGATGGGAAGCTGTATTCCGATTCCGACATCTACAAGATTCAGATTTCACCCGATGATTTGGTCTATGCCCCTGACTCGGTGCGTCATGCTATCGTCATTCGAGCTGCCGCTTTCGATAGGAACGAGCAACGTGTTGGTGCTACGGTCACCCATACCTACTTGATACGTGAATTGGGTAGTGATTCGTCTGGTTTGCCGGTAGTATCGCTTTGCGCCGATTCGCTGGCTCTTTTCGACCATGAGACCGGTATCTTTGTTCCTGGCACCTTTTTCGACTCATCCTCGCCCGACCACACAGGAAATTATTATCAAAGCGGACGGGAGTGGGAACGTGAGGCCAATGTGGAGTTTTTCGAACCTCGCGACAACAGTGGCATCAACCAAGTGTGTGGGTTGCGTACCCATGGCAATCGGTCGAGGCGTTATCCTTCAAAAGGAATGAAGATCTACGCGCGTGAAGACTATGGAAAGAAAAGGTTCGACCATGCATTCTTCGAAGACTCTCAGTTGGATAGTTTCAAGCATTTGATACTGAAGCCATTCGCATCTTTTTGGCCCTATTCTGGGTCGCAGGATTACGTGTGCAACGCCTTGGCGCGTCAGTTAGACATGGAAGCACCGCTGTGCCGTCCGATTGTGGTGTACCTCAATGGCGAGTACTGGGGTCTTTATTTCATTCAGGAGAAGACGGATGAAAGGTTTTTGGAAGACCACTATGGTGTTGACCCCGACATGTGCAATATCATCGGCAATTGGAAGGGTGAAGTGGAGCAGGGGAGTGGCCGCAACTTCAACCGTATGATGCGTTGGCTCGAGAATGCCGATCTTGCAAACCCCGATGAATACGAGCGAATCTGTGAGATGATCGATGTCGACAATTTCATTGACTATATGGTCTTCGAGACTTTCGTGGGCAATTGGGATTGGCCGGGCAACAACATGCGCTGCTGGCAGGTGGGTGACGGCCCTTGGCGATGGATGTTCTTCGACGGCGACGCCACCATTATCAATCCCGACATGGATGTGTTTCTCAACGCTGCCGTTTACTCACCTCCTTCCACGTGGGATAACTATCCTGAGACCAAGCTGCTCTTCGGGAAGTTGCTTGAGAACAACGAGTTCAAGACTGCATTTAAGTCAAGGGCACGCGAGCTATCTGGAAGCCTCTTCCAGTACGAAAACACTTCGGCTGTCTTTCATGGCATTGTGGAAACACTTCGTCCGAAAGTCGCCGACCAGAGGCATCGTTTTGGCTATCCTCCCTCCATGGACGTATGGAACAACGGCAATGCCGAGATTGACACATTCCTTGAGGGACGTGTCGAGCATTATCTTGATGACATGGAAGCGTTTCCTTTGTTCCATGACGATTTCACGATCTCCGATCTCGACCGATTTACCTGTTTTCCCAATCCGACAGAGGGTGAAATCCAGATAAAAATGCAAGTCGATTGGCCCCGCCCTGTCATTGTATTTATTTACAATGTTTTAGGTCAAGTCGTATATTGTCAACCAATGAGCCTGTCGGAAGAAGAACACCTCACACTTCGTGTTGACCTTGCTGCTGGTGTGTATCTACTTCGGATTGGCTCGTGCACACAGCGGATAGTGAAATTTTAAGGTGAGTGTTGTGTTTTTTTGCATGAAATGCTTGCCGTTCCAAAATTCTTATTATCTTTGCCACTGTATTAATACAAATGGCCATGAAAATCTACAAATTCTTGAGAGGTTTGCTGAAAGCCTCGGCACTCACTACGGTGATGTTTATCATGCAAGCCTGCTATGGCACGCCCAACGGTCCTGTTGAAATGGAGGCGAGGTCAGAAGAAGATGTGGTGACGGTTGAAAACGATACCATCCAGCCACAGATTCAAGAGGAAGCCGTGGCAGATATGCAAGTGGGTTCAAAGTGATATCCTGTTTGAATCCTCTCTGTTATTGCGACAATAAAACCTTAATGCTATGAGAATATACAAATGGTTAAGAGGGCTGATGAAAGCATCGGCGCTCACTACGGTGATGTTCATCATGCAGGCATGCTATGGTGTGCCCACCACGGATCAATGTGAGTTTATCTTGAGCGGGCAGGTGATTGACAAGGAGACGGG
>CAMYYV010000095.1 GCA_947303625.1 uncultured Bacteroidales bacterium
GTGAGATCGTCAGCGAGCACGGCTTGCTGTTCACCAACCACCACTGCGGCTACGGCGCCGTGCAAAAGCTCAGCTCCGACCAGCACGACTACCTCCGCGACGGCTTTTGGGCCAAGAACTACGGCGAAGAACTGCCCGCTCCCGAGATGACGGCCAGCTTCCTCATCCGCATGGAAGATGTGACGAAAGAAGTCCTCGGCGTGGTCACTAGTGATATGGACTATGAAGAACAACAGGTTGCCATCCGCCAGAAGGTGAAGGACTTGGAGACTGCCGCTTCGGAAGGGGGCAAGTACAATCCCGTCATCAAGGGCTTCTTTGAGGGCAATGAGTATTACATGTTCGTCTACCAGGTGTTCCCCGATGTACGTCTCGTGGGTGTGGCCAACTCATCCATCGGCAAGTTCGGCGGCGACACCGACAACTGGATGTGGCCCCGCCACACCGGCGACTTCTCGATCTTCCGCGTCTATGCCGACAAGGACGGCAACCCCGCCGCCTATAGCAAGGACAACGTTCCGTTGACACCCAAGCACCACCTCCCCATCAGCCTTGATGGCGTGCAGAAGGACGACTTCACTATGATCTGGGGCTTCCCTGGCAGCACCGAGCGTTACATGTCGAGCTACGGCATCGACTACAACGTCGACACCTTCTATCCTGAGATTATCGACATCTTCGGCACCGAACTCGCTGCTATGGAAGAATATATGAAGGTGGACGAGCACATCAACCTGATGTATGCCGACAACCACGCTGGCCTCGCCAACACCTGGAAAAACTTCCAAGGCCAGTGCCTGATGCTTCGCAAGAACAAGGTGAGCGAGAGCAAGGTCGCTTTGGAGAAGGACTTCACCAAGTGGGTGAACGACAACAACAAGACCGAATACAAAAACGCCCTGCCCAACCTGAAGAAAGCTTATAGGAATATGGGTGAGGTAGCCAAGTATATCTACTATCCCAACTTCGTTTCAAGCGTTGGCGCCGCCGGTATCGCAGCTCATTTTAGCACCTATTATCAGGCCTATGAAGAAAAGGACAAAGACGCCCAGGCCATCGCGCTGATGATGCTCCAAGCTATGGATGTGGACGATCTCTTCGCCGAGACCGACCCGCAAGTGGAGAAGAAGACCTTCGCCGAGATGCTGAAGACCTATAAGAACGCCTTCAAGGACGAGGAGCTGCCTGAGATTTACACGATCATCGACAAGAAGTTCAAGGGCGACATCGACGCTTTTGCTGAGGATGTCTACACCAACTCCATCTTTGCCACTCCCGAGAGCATCAAGGCTTTCCTTGACAATCCGAAGCCCAAGAAGATCGGTAAGGATTATGCCTATATCATGAACACCTCGATGATGGAAGTCCTCATTAACCACATTGGAGATTACCGCGCCGCCATGCAAGCCGTGAGCGAGAACGATCACGTCTTCGTAAAGGGCCTGCGTGAGTACTACGCCGCCACCCAGCCTGGCAAGAGCCTCTATCCTGACGCCAACTCGACCATGCGTATGAGCTATGGCTCGGTGCAGGACTACATGCCCGCCGATGCTGTGCACTACGACTATGTGTGCACCGCCAATGGTATCCTTGAGAAGTACATCCCTGGCGACTACGAGTTTGACGCCCCCAAGCGCCTCATCGAACTCATCGAGAAGAAAGACTTCGGTGCCTATGCTGACGACAATGGCGAACTCGTCGTGTGTTTCCTTTCGACCAACGACATTACGGGCGGTAACTCCGGTAGCCCCATCATGAACGGCAAGGGCGAACTCATCGGTCTGGCCTTCGACGGCAACTGGGAAGCCATGAGCGGCGACGTCAACTTTGAGCCCAAGCTGCAGCGTACCATCAACGTCGACATCCGTTACGTGTTGTTCATCATCGACAAGTACGCCGGTGCCACCAATCTCATCGACGAACTCGACATCCGTCGTGGCGAGCCCAGGCCGTTGCGTGTGGAAGAGGAGAAGATTTAATTGGTGATTTCCGATTGAAAACGTATGTAGAGACGTAGCGCGCCACGTCTCTACATTTTTTTGTATTTTTGCGACACTATTACAACGATATGCGCAAGCGTCTTTGTTTCATATTGTTTGTTTTCCTTGTGGTCGTTGCGGCGCAGGCCCAAAACGACACGGTGGTGTTTTCGGCCACGGGCGGATTCTATGAGGAATCCTTCGCCTTGCAGTTGCACAACCTTGCTTCGCAAAACCACATCCGCTACACCACCAACGGCAACCGCCCCAATGCCAATTCGCCGCTTTATGAAGGGCCTATGCTGTTGGATAGTCAGTTGTATTCAAATTCAGATATTTACACCATTGTCAATTGCCCCGAGCAGGACTTTTTCTTGCCCGATTCGGTATCGCATTGTATTGTGATCCGGGCGGCGGCCTTTGACGAGAACGACAGCTGTGTGAGTCAGGTGATCACACAGAGTTATTTCATCCATGCTTTGGGTTGCGATACACACGGGCTGCCTGCCGTATCGCTTTGTGCCGACTCGTTGGATCTGTTTGACTATGAGACGGGTATCTTTGTTCCAGGTGCCTTTTTCGATCCCTTGAACCCAAATTGGACGGGCAACTATTATGAAGATGGAAGGGAATGGGAAAGGCTGATTAACGTCGAGTTCTATGAGCTTGACAATACTGGTATCAACCAACAGGCAGGATTGCGTACCCATGGCGGTAACGGACGTCGCTTTCAGCAAAAATGCGTAAAAATCTACGCCCGTGAGGAATATGGCAAGAAACGCTTTAGACACAGATTCTTTGAGACGATTCCGCATAACGACTTCAAACATTTGGTTCTTAAGCCTTTCTCGGCCTCGTGGCACAATTCAGGAGTGAACGACCACATCTGTAACCAGATTGCCTCTCGGCTCGATTTGGAGACTTTGGCCTCGCGGCCTGTCGTTTTGTTTCTCAATGGAGAGTATTGGGGTGTCTATTATATCCATGAAAGGCCCGACGAACGTTATTTAGAAGACCACTTCGGAGTGGATATCGACAACGTCAACCTCATCAGCGGATGGAATCCCATCGTCGACCATGGCTCGGTTGAAAATTTTAGTGCTTTGTTCCATTGGATGGAAACGGCTGACCTGAGTGATGCAGACAATTATGCCTATGTGTCGACTCAAATGGATCTAGATAACTTTATTGATTATCAGATATTTGAGTTGTTTTCGGAAAATACGGACTGGCCTGCCAACAATATGCGTTGTTGGCAGTTAGGCAACGGCAAGTGGCGGTGGATATTCTTTGATGGCGATGCTTGCTTGCGTTGGTCCACTTTTTATGCTTTTGAGAATTCGGTGGATGAAGGCCATGCAGTCTGGCCTTCTAATTGGAGGGCGACGCTGTTTTTCAGGAGATTGCTTGAAAACGAAACCTTTAAGGAACGTTTTGAAAACCGCTTTCACGAATTGTTGGACACCGCATTTAGCTACGAGGTTACCAAGCCGATATTTGATAATATCAAAGAAGCAATCATTGACGAAGTACCACTGCAGTCGGAGAGATTCGGGTTCCCGACTAGTATGGAGGCATGGAATACCGACATGGGAAGGGTTAATTGGTTTTTGATGAATCGAGGGAGCGATATCCTTGAGCCATTACATGAGTTCTTGATGGATTTGCCCGAGTTGAAGCAAGAGCCGATGTTGTGTTATCCCAATCCTTCAACAGGAGAGATCCACATCAACTTCGAGGCTGATGTTGTTGGCGCGACTGAAATCGCCATTTATGACCTTATGGGTCGTAAGGTGTTCGCTCAGCCTTGCATGCTTACGGTTGGATACAACGAGATGGTGCTTCAGCCACGACTTGATGTAGGCGTATATGTGTTGAAAGTCGGTTCATATACTCAAAAAATCATACGACAATGAGACTCAAACGAATTATAGGAATGCTCTGTGTGTTGCTGAGCCTTGCTGCGCAAGCCCAGAACGACACGGTGTTGTTTTCGGCCCACGGCGGTTTCTATGATGATGTCTTCGACTTGGAGTTATTCAATTATTACCCGCAAAACCATATCCACTATACCATTAATGGCAGTCGTCCCACGATGCTGTCGCCCGTCTATTCTGCCCCTCTGACGCTGGATGCGCGTAACTATTCAAAGTCCGACATCTATACCATTGTCAACTGTCCGGAGAATGAATACTATGCCGTCGATTCGGTGCAGCATTGCATCGTCATCCGTGCGGCGGTATTCGATAATGCTGGCAACCGCATCAGTGCTGTGGTGACCAATAGCTACTTTATCCGAGCCTTGGGCTGCGACACACATGGACTGCCGGCTATTTCGATTTGTGCCGATTCGTTGGATCTCTTTGGCTATTATAGGGGTATCTTCGTGCCAGGCGCCTGGCAGTCGTCCACGATGCCGCTCTGGACAGGCAATTATTTCTGTAAAGGCATCGAGTGGGAGCGCCGCTGTAATGTGGAGTTCTATGAGCCTGACAATCGGGGTATTAATCAGGAGGCGGGCTTGCGAACCCATGGCGGAGCCTCACGGCGTTACCAACAGAAAGGCATGAAGCTCTTTGCTCGCGAGGAATACGGTAAAAAGCGTTTCAAGCATAATTTTTTCAGTGATACGCCCATCGACAATATCAAGCATTTCAACCTCAAACCATTCCGATGCAGCAACTGGTTGCATACGGGTTTGAACGACGCTTTCAGCCATCGTGTGGCCCGTCAAATGGATATCGACGTGTTGGGCTCGCGTGCCGTGGTGGTGTTCCTGAATGGCGAGTATTGGGGTATCTATTACATGGAGGAAGCTACGGATGGACATTATTTAGAGGATCATTACGACGTCAACCCCGACAGCTGCGACATCATCAAGAACTGGACGACTTTGGACAGCGGCGACGATGCCGAGTGGAGGGAGCTGTACGAATGGATGGAAACCGCCGACTTGTCGCAGCCTGAGCAATATGACTACCTGTGTTCGAAGATCGACATGCACAATTTCATCGATTATCTGGTCTTTGAGCTGTATTCCGCCAATGTGGACTGGCCGGCCAACAACGTGCGCTGCTGGAAGACGGATGGCAGAAAGTGGCGGTGGGTTTTCTTTGACGGCGACGGCTGCTTCTTCCGCGACTGGGATGTGTTTGCCAACATCATCGACACCAGCGACCATGTCAATCCTTCCAATGCCACGTCTACCTTGTTTTTCAGGAGGCTGTTGAAGAACGAGGATTTTGTCGAGACTTTCCGCGCCCGTTTTGGGTATCTGTTGGCTTACAGACTCAACTATGGCCACACGGGTCCCTTGTTGGCCACGATGCGTGAGGAACTCAAGGACGAAATCCCCTATCAGAGCTATAGGTTTCATTTCCCGACCAACGATTCCCTTTGGACGGTCCATGCCGACAGGATGGATGTCTATCTGCAAAGCAGGAACCGGCGTATGGAGGAACAAATTGAGGCATTCCTTAGTGTACTCTCCAACGAAGAGCCCATGAGTTTCGCCTGTTATCCGAATCCATTCATCGATAGGCTGTATCTTTTGGTGGCCTCCGACAGGCAACGTGAAGAGGAGGTGATGGTCTTTGACCTCATGGGTCGTTGTGTGCATCGCGAGCGGGTGTGGCTTGACTCGGGCATGAATCTTCTCGACGTCCAATGCGAGGTGGCTCCAGGGGTGTATGTGCTGCGAATCGGCAGCCAAACCCAAAGAATTGTCAGATATTAATGTGGCTTGATATGAAGAAAAACAGAAAAAAATACTTATGGCTTTTACTGCTGCTCTTGGGCTTGCTCTTTTTGAAGACCAGCTACTTCCGCCCGATGTCGAACTTCGGACGCAACAAGACCGTCACCCTCGACATGGACATGGACAATGCCGTGCTTGAAGGCATTACCCTGCCTTCGGTGAGCCAGACCAAGGACGGCTCGGGACTGTTTGAGTTCCGCTTCTTCACCCTGTCGAAGAAATACAAGTATTATAAGATATACTACCAAAACGAGAGCTACAAGTTCGCTGATACCTTGCCCTTGGCCAACGAGAACTTCTACGGTAGCTGGGAGGACGTGAGCATCGGCTTCAAGCCCATCGAGCACCACCGTACCAAAGACGCTTTCCGCATCGTGGGCAACCCACGCGACGAGAAGCAATACTATGGCGCCGACCTTTCGGAAAACAGTTTCAGCCCCGAGCATATTCAACAGGTGATTAATTCCATCCACAACGTGCCGGAATGGTATCAGTCCATTGTGGATAAGGCCGAGAAGAACGGTTGCAGCGTGGAAGACCAACTCTATAAAGATGCCCTTTGGGTCATCAGCGACAATCGCAACAATGGCGAGGTGAACCACCGCTGGAAACGCAACCCGCGCGTGGGCGAATACAGCTTTATCCTCGTGCTCTGTAAGGAGGAAGGCTTGAACGAGATCCCCGACTATGTGCAACATATCGGTCAGACGGATGAGAATGGACAGTTTGTGAACCCCTACGGCTGGTTTGAGACGCATCCTTCGAAGAACTATAAGGTCATCCGCTCGAAACGTAAGCTCAAGACGCGGGCTGTCATCGCCGTCGACAAGGGCGTGTTCATCGATGAGTCGAAGGTGAACAACATCGGTTATCATCTCGACAGCACCAACTGCCACTGTGGCACCGACGACTCGCTGTATCGCAGCGCCCTGTACGAGCAGTTTTTCAGCTCCATCAGCAAGCAATACACGCTGCGCAACATTCCTGTCATCCAAGATGTGGTGGGCGACAATCCGTATACTCGCGAGCAATACGAAGCCAACCGCAACCGCTTCGACAGCACCGAACTACAGATGAACTGGCCCGTGGTGAGCGAGACCCCTTGCCAGACGGTGCGCCTTGCCGACGACGGCAGCTATCTCTCGCTTATCAACCCGGGCAACGACGACCTGAACAACCTGCACAAGGAATCGACGGGCATCAGGACAAGAGTGGGCTT
>CAMYYV010000096.1 GCA_947303625.1 uncultured Bacteroidales bacterium
TTGAAGCATCTTCGAGCCGACCAGTCCGGTGGCTCCCACCACTGCGATTTTCATTTTCTTGTCCTCTATAGGTTTAACTTCGTTGAAATCTTCGATTTGGGTGCAAAAATAGCAAAAATGTTTCATACCTTTGCAGAGGTAATCACAAAGGTTATGGCAAAGGAAATCGAAAGAAAGTTCTTAGTCCGTGGCGACTTCAAGGCGGAGGCATTTCAAGCTACGCATATCATCCAAGGTTATCTCAGCCACAAGCCTTCGGTGCGGGTGCGCATCAGGGGGGATAAAGGCTACCTCACTATCAAAGGACCCGTGAGTGAGTCCGGATTGTCACGCTTCGAGTGGGAGAAGGAAATCGCTGTGGACGAGGCTCTTGCTCTACTTGAGTTGGCTGAGCCTGGACGTATCGACAAGACCCGCTATCTCGTCAAAAACACTGACGGCAAGCATACGTGGGAGGTGGACGAGTTTCATGGCGACAACGAGGGCCTCGTCATGGCCGAAATCGAACTGGGTGACGAAACTGACACTTTCGACCGTCCCGATTGGTTGGGAGAAGAGGTCACAGGAGACGCTAGATACTACAATTCCAGGCTGAAGGACCATCCTTTCAAGACATGGAAATGAACTTTTTTTCCTATGAGGTCAAAAAAACACTATCTTTGTCCTTTCCTAAATCAACATGCTATGAAAAAGACACTGCTGTTCCTGTTGTTGCTTCCCTTGTCGCTATGGGCGCAGGTTACCGACGACTTCTCCGATGGCGACTTCACCCAAAATCCCACTTGGTCGGGGACGACAGCCCAATATATCGTCAATGGCAACGGCCAGCTCCAACTCAATGCTGAGGGAGAAGGCACGGCTTATCTCTCCTTGCCCATCACCGAGTACGAGACCATGGAATGGCAATTTTGGATCCGTGAGGCATTTGCCCCGTCTGGAAACAACTATTCCGACGTGTGGCTCAGTGCCGACAATGCCGACTTGACACAAGCAACACAGGGCTATTTCCTCCGCTTCGGCGAGGGCGGCAGCCATGATGCCATAGAGTTGTTCCGCAAGGATGCCGATGGGCAACAAAACATCTGCCGATGCACCGACGACGCCATCGCCGCTTCGTTTGCCGTGTTTGTCAAGGTGAACTGCGACCGTGAAGGCAACTGGATGATACAAACATGCTACGATAACTCGGGTATTTATATCATTGAAGCACAAGGTGTTGACGATACCTATGGCCGTGGTGGCTTCTTTGGCTTTTGGTCCAAGTTCACTTCGAGCAATGCCAAGAAGTTCTATTTCGACGACGTCTATGTCGGGCCGCGTATCGCCGACCACGAGCCGCCCGTCTTGCTCTCTTGCGGAGTGCTCGACTTGACCCACATTCAGCTTTCGTTCAACGAAGCCCTCGATGAAACCACGGCATTGAATCCTGCCAATTATTCCATCGACCATAGCCTTGGGCAGCCGGGTTCCGTGGCCTTTGGAGCAAATCCTGCCATTGTGGTTTTGACGCTTGACCGCGAAATCGGCAATGGCATCAACTACACGCTGAGCATCAGTGGCATCAAAGACCTGTGGAACAACATGATGGAGCCGACTTCCACCAGTTTCTCGATCTACGAAGCCTCGGAATACGACATCGTCATCAACGAAATCATGGCCGACCCCAACCCCGTGGTGGGCCTTCCAGAATGGGAGTATGTGGAGCTTTACAACACCACCGAGTTCGGCATCGACTTGAAGGACTGGAGAATAGAAATCGGCTCCAACGACAATACCTTTGGCAATTATGTCCTTGCCCCGCATGGCTATGTCATCCTTTGTCACAACGATGCCGTGGCCGAGTTACGCGAGTATGGCGACTGCATCGGCTTCGGCAGTTTCTCGGTGGGCAACAGCTCTTCGGCCATGTTCCTCTACAGCAAGGAAGGCCTGATGATTTCGCGTGTCAACTTCAGCAACACCTGGTACCACGACCCCGACAAGAACAACGGCGGCTGGTCGGTGGAGCAGATCGACCCGCTGAACCCCTGTGCTGCTGCCTCCAACTGGTCGGCATCCGTCGACGTTTCGGGCGGTACCCCTGGCCGGCTCAACTCGGTGAACGGCGAGAACAACGTGGCACCACAAGTGGAACGCGTGAGCATGTTCTCCAACTTCATCGTCCAACTGTGGTTCGACCAGCAGATGGATGCAGCTAGTTTGATGGACTTGCAGCATTTCCTCGTGGAAGAGTTGGACGAACATCCTGACCAGATAGAGACCAATCCCATCGACCCCAGTTATGTTGGTCTGGTCTTCGACCACGGCTTCGAAGTGGGTAGGGTTTATACATTAATAATAAATAATGTCACCAACTGTGTGGGCACGGCCATTGGAACTGACACCCGCATACACTTCGGCATCCCCAACGAGATTGCCGAAGGCGACATTCTGATCAACGAAATCCTCTTTGACCCCATCACACCAGGCGTGGATTATGTGGAGCTTTACAACAACACCGACAAGACCTTCGACCTCAGCCTGCTAATGCTTGGCGCTGTCAAACAAACCTTCCCGAATCCTGCCGACACCACCCTGAAGGAGATTACAGCCGACAGCCGTTTGTTCCTGCCTGGCACCTATGTCTTGCTCTCCACCAACAGTGAGATTGTAGGCATGCAATACGACTGCCCGACCGACAACTATGTGCAGATGGCCTCGTTCCCGAGCTTTGCCAACGCTGGCGGCACGGCCATCCTCATGAGCAAGGACGGCACCATGGTCGATGCCATGTATTATTCCGAGAAGATGCACTATCCGCTGCTGAAGGTCACCAAGGGCGTGTCGCTGGAGCGTGTGGCTTTCGACCAGCCTTCAATGAGCACCGACAACTGGCATTCTGCCGCTGAGCAGGCGCATTTCGGCACCCCGGGTCAGCCCAACTCGATGATGCAGGCTCCCGAGCCTTCGGAAGATGCCATCTCCATCAGCCCCGATGTCTTCTCGCCCGACGGCGACGGTTACGACGATGCTTGCTTCATCAACTACCACTTCGACGAGGCGGGTTACACGATGAACGTCTACATTTTCAATGTGGGGGGACAGCAGATCCGTCATTTGGCCAAAGGCGAGTTGGTGGGACAGGATGGCAGCGTTATCTGGAATGGCCTCGACGACAACGGCAACCGCGTCCCGATAGGCATCTATGTCGTCGTCACCGAGGTGTTCAATTTCGATGGAAAGGTAAAGAAGTTCAAGAATGCAGCGGTGGTGGGCACCCGCTAAATCACATGTCCATATTGGATTGCGCCACGATTTCTTTTTTGTCAGGGTCGAAAGCGGTGAGGTTGCCTAATCCCGGCTGGTCAGCCACATAGACGCCGTTGTCCAGGACGATGAAGTCGTGGTTTTGGTTGTTGTCGATGACATGGTTGATGAAGCTGTAGTCGACGGGGATATGGCCGTGGATGATTTTCTTGCCGTGCGACTTGCCGTAGTCGACCTTGAAACGTCGTGTCCACATCATGCTGCTTTCGTCCTCAAAGGGGTCGGCGATGTTGAAGTTCATGCCGGCATGGACGAGGATATATTCCTCCAACTCGATGTAAGGCACGCAATCGTTCATCCAGTCGATGTACTTCTGGGGTATCTCGCGCGGATGCTTCACGCCGAAGCTTGCCAAGGTGGCCTTGGCGCCCACGGCCTCCCATTCCTTCTGCTCGGGATGCTTGCCGAAAAGACGTTTCTTTTGGTCGGCCTCAAAGGCCTTCACGCACATGTCCTCGTGGTTGCCTTTGATGAAATGCACTTCATACTCCTCCTCCTTCAGGTGCATCAGGTAGTCGATGACACCCTTGCTGTCGGGACCACGGTCGATGTAGTCACCAAGGAAATAGAGTTGGTCGTGCTTCGTGACCTTGAGCATGTTTTCGAGCAGCACCTTCAAGGTTTTGGCGCAGCCGTGAATATCAGGGATGATCCAGCGTCGTGACATCAGAATAGGTTGTTGAGGTTGAGTGATTCGTATTGTTTTCTTAGTTTGGTCTTGAAGGTCCAACGCACGTCGGAGATCCAGCGGCGACACAGCTCGCAGTAGTCCACGAAGAGCATGTAGGAGAAAAAGAGCAGCACCGTGCCGCCCAAGGCCCACATCCACGGTAGGTTACAGAATAGCAGGATGGTACCCACGATGAAAATGATGGGGAACAGCACAAACTCCACACCGAAGCTGACGGTGTTGCTGAAGGCTTTGTCTTTTAGCTTTCCCTTGATAATCAAAGTGGTAAGCCATATTGGAAGGGTGACTGCAGCTGAAGCCACGAAGTAAGGCAAGCCCAAGAGCAGGACGATTAACTTCCAGAAAAAATTAATCAATGGGTATTTTCTTGCCGTCGACATCACGGAAATCTTTTGCTTTACGCGTTCTTTGGTGAAGTCATTTACGCGCTCGAAGAGGTTCTTGGCTTCCTCGGGGTGTTCTTCCTTGTATTTCAGCACCTTTTCGACGGTGGCGCGGTTGCGGAGCATCTTCTTGTAAAGGCCTCCGGCGCGCTTTTCGTTTTTCATCTTCACGATTTCCCAGATGGCGTCGTAGTCCTCGTCGTCAGGGATATAGGTAAAGAGCTTCGAAATCTCGTTGTGGAGCCTGTCTTTCAGCAGGTTGATGTTGACGGCCTCGTTTTCTTCTGTGGTGTTTTTGAGGAACTCGGTCACGTTGATAGGCTCGCCGAAGTTGATCATCGCCGTGCTGCGGTAGCGGAAGTAGTCGCCATATTCGATGGCAGTGGGGATGATGTAAACGGGATGTTGGTCGCCAAACTGCTTGCTGGCGTCAATGGCGATGTGGAACAGGCCTTTGCCCATGCGCATCAACGAGTGTTTGGTGCGATGCGTGCCTTCGGGGAAGAGGTAGAGGTCGACACCATCGTGGACGACATCCACGGCCTTGTTGAGCGAGTCGTCGTTGTTGCGGACAGCCGCCACGCCGTTGCGGATGCGGAAGATAGGCAAGATGCGAAAGAAGTTCAGCACCTTCGCGACCATCGGGTTTTTGAAGATGTCGCCGCGCGCGATGAAGACCTTGCGGATGTTGTTCGACGACAAAAGCACCAAGGCATCCATCAGCGTATTGCTGTGGTTGACGCCAAAAATCAGCCCTCCGTCTTTCGGCAGTTTTTCCTTTCCGTGCACTTCAAAACGACGATACGAGTGACGTGTATGCCAATTGACATAAGGCAGCAAAACGGAATATAAGTAGTCCGGATCTTGAATTTTCTTGGCCATTTCAGTAGCTGAATAAGGGTACAAAAGTACAGTTTTATCCCAAACGTGCCCTCATTTTTCTTTCAAACCATAAAAATTACTACTTTTACCGCCTCAAAAAGCGACAAAATGAATATAAAAACACCTGTCATCCTTGGATTGTTGTTCTTTTGTTGGGCCTTGACTTCGTGCCAAAACAAGTCTCAAAATCCCGACGGCGAAGCTGATGCTGACACCCTAACCATGTTGCAGCATGTGCAGGAAAGAGGCGTGCTAAAGGCTGTAACCAATTGTGAAATAATCAACTATAACACTGAGAAGCCGACACCTTCAGGCTTTGAATTTGAGTTGCTGAGCGATTTCTGCAAAGACAACGGCCTGGAGCTGGAGATGGTCGTCAACGAGAACCTCGACTCCTGCTTTATGCTGCTCGATTCGTGTAAGGTCGACATGGTGGCAGTGGGTGTAGGCTCCAACAAAGACATGAAACGCCGTTATCTACTGACCAACCCCATCCTCATGCAACGCAGCGTGCTCGTGCAACGTCTTCCGAAAGACTGGAACAAGATGTCGACGGCCAACGAAGTGGAGAACCAACTGCTTCGTTCTTCGGTCGACTTGGCGGGCCAGACCATACACCTGCCTCAAGGCAGCCATGTGGTGAAGCTGTTGGAGCACCTCTCCGACCAGATTGGCGACACCATCTATATCGTGGAGTGCGACAGCCTCAACAGCGTCGATTTGGTGAAGGCCGTCGCTTCGGGACAAATCGACTATACCGTGGTGGAGGAGTATGTGGCACGTATGGCGTCCATCGGATTGAAGGGCCTCGACACCAAACTCAATGTCAGCGTCGAACAGCCACTGGGATGGGCCATCCGCAACCACGAGGGCGACTCGTCGCTCCTCTATGCCCTCAACAGCTGGGTCGACGGCTTCGAGCAGCGCAACGTCAACCGTATCCTGGCCAAATATGTCAACAAAGGCAATGTCTTCATGACGCGTAAGCCCACCAGTGGAGCGCTTTCGGAGTTCGACGACATCATCAAGAAAACGGCGAAAAACATCGGCTGGGACTGGCGTCTGCTGGCGTCGCTTATCTATCAGGAGTCGCGCTTTAGGCAGGACCTCGAGAGCGAGAAGGGCGCATTCGGCCTCATGCAGCTTATGCCTGTGGTGATGGAGAAATACGGTATCGACTACGATGCCACGCCCGAAGAACAACTCAATGCCGGCGGACAACTCATCAGTTTCCTCGACGACTGCCTCTCAAACAAGGTGACCGACAGCACGGAGAGGGTGAAGTTCGTGTTGGCCGCCTACAACTCCGGCCTCGGCCATGTGTATGATGCCCAACGCCTTGCGTCGAAATACGGCAAGTACCCTAACGTCTGGGACAACAACGTGGACTACTTCATCCTCAACAAGTCGAAGAAGCAATATTACAACGACACCTGCTGCCATGC
>CAMYYV010000097.1 GCA_947303625.1 uncultured Bacteroidales bacterium
CCGGCGTGGTGATCGGGCGGAAGCTGTCTTCGCCGTAGTGATCCCAGTGACCCGAGGTCACATAGAGCTGCTTGCCACCGATATGGGGCGTGATGACTTGCTCATAACCATACTCCTTCTGAATCTTGGTCAGATACTCCTGCAGGCGGAGGCGCAGCTCGGTGCCTTTGGGTAGCCAGATCGGCAGACCCTTACCCACGGTGTCGCTGAACATGAAGAGCTCCAGCTCACGGCCCAGCTTGCGGTGGTCACGCTTCTTGGCTTCTTCGAGGAGCACGAGGTACTCATCGAGTTCCTTCTGCTTCGGGAAGGTGATGCCATAGACGCGGGTCAGCTGCTTGCGCTTCTCGTCGCCACGCCAGTAGGCGCCAGCCAACGAAGTCAGCTTCACGGCTTTGATGAAGCCCGTGTTCGGGATATGGGGACCGCGGCAGAGGTCGGTGAAAGCACCATTCTTATAATAGGTGATAGTGCCGTCTTCCAGCTCGCTGATCAGCTCTTCCTTGTATTCGTCGCCTTTCTCGGTGAAATACTTCAAGGCCTCGGCCTTGCTCACGTCGACGCGCTCGAAAGTCTGCTTCTCGCGGGCCAGCTCAAGCATCTTTTTCTCGATGGCCACGAGGTCAGCTTCTGTCAGGGTGATGTCGCCCGTGTCGATGTCGTAGTAGAAACCCGCGTCGACGGCGGGGCCGATACCGAACTTCACGCCTTTGTAAAGGGCCTCGATGGCTTCAGCCATGAGGTGAGCCGAAGAGTGCCAGAACGTGGCCTTGCCTTCGGGGTCGTCCCAGGTGAAGAGCTGGATGGTGGCGTCCTCGTTGACGGGGCGCATGGCATCCCACATCTTACCGTTCACCTTGGCAGACAGCACGTTACGCGCCAAACCCTCGCTCAGGCTCTTGGCGATATCCAGCGGTGTCACACCGGCTTCAAATTGTCTGACACTATTGTCAGGGAAGGTTATGTTAATCATAAAAATAGGTCTTTTTGAAAGCGGCTGCAAAAGTACAAAAAAATTCCTTACGAAATGCACAGATATAGAGCCTTTTTGGGAAATATTTTTCAGGCTCGCCAATTGGCGCTATTTCAGCACTCGTTTTCCCCTTTTTAAGGCTCTGTCACGTGAGCGACATTATACAAAGCTTATTTTCAGAATTGATATGATCGTTTGTCCCAAAAATAACTATTTTTGCACCCAAATTTAGAAGAAAAAACAAGTATAATTCAAATAAAAGTTACCATGAAAAAACACACAATCATCCTTTCGATTGCCGCACTCACATTAGGTTTGTTCGCGGTGATGTCATGCAATTCTTCCAACAGCCAAGAGCAGCAGAACCCGACAGAGCAGCCTGCCGAAAAGCCACAAACGACGCTTTTTAAAGCCGTTGCCACTGAAATCGAGGTCTTCCCTGCTAACTGCGACACCATGGGCATCGCCTGGGGTGACCTCAACCAAGACGGCCTCAAGGACGTGGTCGTGGTGGCCACACCTCGTCTTGCCGAAAACATGCGGGTTCGCGACGACGGTTTCGAATACAACTTCAACAGCCCTGTGATGGGCATCTATTTCGGTACCAAGGACGGGAAGCTCAATCTGTATAAGGAATATGAAAACACCATCCCCGGTACCGAAGACGAATCCTATTTTATAGAGTTGGAGATGGAAATCTCGGAGAAAGGCGTTTTGTCGCTCAACGTTGAGCATTTCTATACGGCAGGCGCTGTAAACACCGATTACAATATATTCCGATACAGATATCAGGACAACGATTTCTATCTTATCGGTGCCGACACAGGAGCGTTGTCACGTCTTTCGGGCGAAAACGAGGTGGTAAGCATCAACTATCTCACGCATAAGAAGCAGACCATCGTCTCAGACGTATTCGACGAAAGCGTTGAGCCCAAAGAGACCTGGGAGACGATTCCCGACGAGCCGCTCGAGAAACTCGGTGCCAGGGTGCTGGATTGAGAGGACTCTGGTTTTTGACATCTTATCTTTGCCCCCAAAATACCGTATCCTCTCATGAAAAAAACGCTCATCCTTATTGTGTTTGCAACCCTGTCGATTTTCGGCTATTCCCAGGACTGGTTCGGCCTCGAACGCTATAAGGCCGACAACGAACGCATCATCGCCAATGAGAAATGGCCCGAGGTGGTCTTCATGGGCAACTCCATCACCGAGCTCTGGGTCTCCTACCATCCCGACTTCTTCAGCAGCAACAATTTCTGCGGCAGGGGCATCAGCGGACAGACCTCGGCACAGATGCTCGTGCGCTTCACCGCCGACGTCGTCGACCTCCACCCAAAAGTCGTCGTCATCATGGCTGGCACCAACGACGTGGCGCACAACGACTATTGGGTGGCACCCGACAAGGTGGTCGATAACATCGTCGCCATGTGCGAGCTGGCCAAGGCCAACGGCATCGTGCCCATCATCAGCTCGATACCGCCTTGTAAACAATTCATATGGAGAAAAGAGATCAAAGACGCCGGCCAGACCATCGCCGACATCAACAAAAGTTTGAGAGCCTACGCTGAGGCCAACGGCATCGTCTACGTTGACTATCATGGTGCCCTCGCCGACAAAGAACTCGGCTTCCCCAAAGCCCTCAGCGACGACGGCTGTCACCCCAACCCCGACACCTACCTCATCATGGAGAACCTAGTGATGGAGGCCATCCAAACGACACTGGACAAATAACTACTGTGAAATATATTCCACTCCATCACAATCCTGCCTGACAATCAAATTAAAACCCTATATTTGCGGCAAATTTTAATCCATGAAAAGACTGTCTCTCGTAATAGCATTGGTCTTAGCCACCTTTTCCCATACCTTCTCGCAAGCCAGGGTTGACGAGGCCTTAGCCCATAAAACCGCCGAAGCCTTTGCCGCTTCCCGACAAGCCTTCAAAGGTCAGGATCTGAGCCTTGTCACAAACGAAGGAATCTACATCTACAACATCAGCGATCAGGGATTTGTAATCATTTCGAACAACACCGTCCTGCCACCCGTGCTGGCATGGTCCGACCAAGGCGCCTTCCCCGACATGACGGAGGCTCCTGAGAACTTCGCTTCATGGATTCGGCATTATTCCGAGATGATCGACTTCGCCATGGCCAACGGCATCCAACCCGAAGCCAAGGTGCAACGTCAATGGGATGAGGCGGCGCAAGGTATCTTCGGCTCTCGCGAGGCCAATTCCGTAGCCCCTTTGGTCAGCACCCACTGGAACCAGGACTGCTATTACAACGAATACTGTCCTGAAGCTCCCGGCTACGGCTGGGGCGGCTGGGGTGGCGGCCCTTGCGGCCATGCCTACGCTGGCTGTGTGGCCACCGCCATGGCCCAGGTGATGAAATACTGGGATTATCCCGAGACGGGCTTCGGATCGCACAGCTATACACACAGCGAATACGGCGAGCAGAGTGCCAACTTCGGCGCCACCACCTACCAATGGAGCAACATGCCCAATGACGTATGGAATAGTAACAGCGCTGTTGCCACCTTATTATACCACTGCGGCGTGAGCGTCAACATGAACTATGGGCCCTCGGGCAGCGGCGCACAGAGTGCCGACGTGGAGACGGCACTCCGCTCCTATTTCGGCTACTGCGGTGCCAAATACCGTCAAAAGGCCAGTTACCAAGAAGACGCCTGGATCGCCATGCTCAAGGCCGACCTCGACCAGTCGCATCCCCTCTACTACTCGGGCAACAACGGCGAGAGCGGCCACGCCTTCGTGTGCGACGGCTACGACAACAACGACCTCATGCACTTCAACTTCGGCTGGAGCGGCAGCGGCGACGGCTACTACTCGACCTACGACGTGAATGGCTTCAACCAAGGGCAGGCCGTGGTGAGCAACATCTTCCCTGTCAGCATCCAAGCCGATGACAATGGCATCATCTATGTCAGCGAGGACGGCACCGGCGACGGCTCGTCGTGGGCCAACGCCACCGACAAGCTCCACTTCGCCGCCAATCTCTCAAGCGGTGGCGCCACCAAAGTGTGGGTGAGGGCGGGCACATACTACGGCGACACCTCCGACACGGAAGGTGCCTTCTCCATCTCAGCCAACAACCGCATCTACGGCGGCTTCGAAGGCATCGAAGGCCCCGACTTCGACCTCGCCCTCCGCGACTTCGACAAAAATCCCACCATCCTCGACGGCCAGAACGCACGGCGTGTGCTGATGATGAACGAGCCCTTCACCTCGGGCTCATTAGCCATCTGGGACGGATTCACCATCCAACACGGCAACATCGGAAGCGGCGCGGGAGTCTATCTCAACAACTACGTCACGCTGAACAACTGCACCATCATCGACAACACATCAACGATGTACGGCGGCGGCATCTATATCAACTCGACAGGCGGCACAGCCCACGTGACGCTCCACAACTGCGTCATCATGGACAATAGCGCCTCGATGGGCGGCGGCGTGTGCGACCGCGTCGGCGCCGAATACACCAACTGCCGCATCAGCAACAACGTCGCCTCCACCAAGGGCGGCGGCATCTACCTCTACAACAGCGCCAACCCGACGCTGAAGAACTGCATCATCAGCAACAACACCGCCAACGACGCCGGCGGCATGTATGCCCGCGGCCAGTTCACCGCCTACAACTGCGACTTCGTGATGAACCTCGCCACCGAGAGCGTCGGCGGCATCTATCACGAGAACAGCCACAACAAATACTACAACTGCATCGTCTGGGGCAATGTGGCCAACGGCCTGCCCAACCAGTTTGCTGGCCTCAGCGACTTCGACCACTGCGCCGTCTGCGGCATCGTCAACGGGTCTGACAACTACGACATCCCCAACGAAAACAACGGCGACGAGCCAGGCATTTACGTCCGCTTCAACCATCCCGCCTCAGGTGCAGGAGCAGCCCACCACCGCGACGACTGGAGCATCAAGCCTCGTAGCATCTGCCTCAACGCAGGCAAGCCCAACACCACGGGCCTCGGCAACACCGACATCGCAGGCAACCCACGCCTCCAAAAAGGCCGCGTCGACATCGGGGCCTACGAGAGCTGCGCCTCGCTCACCTTGATTGAAGACGATCTTTTCGAAAACAGTCTCCCCTATTGGTTCTTTAACCGACCCTTAACCGAACCCGGTTACTACACCTATGTGCTTGAAGGCCATGACTGCGATAGCGTCATCGGCCTTACCTTGATGGTGTTGGAAGGCGTGGAAGAAGGCGGTCCTTCGACAGGCTCAGGAACCGCAGGGACTTTAACGGTGTGGCCCAACCCGACCAACGGCGTCCTGCATATCGAGGCTGACGACATCGAGAAAGTGGAGGTCTACAATCATGTCGGACAACGCATCATGAGCACCGAAAAGTCCGAGGCCATCGACATGAGCGACATGGAAAAAGGCTTCTATTTCCTTATCGTCAGCGACAAAAACGGAACGAGAACCGTCACAAAGGTAATCAAAGAATAACATGGCAAAAGCGTATTTCTCAGCAGGCTGCTTTTGGGGTGTGGAGTATTACTTCAAGCGCCTCAAGGGGGTAACGAAGACTACCGTCGGATTCATGGGCGGCGACATGGAAAACCCGAGTTACAAACAAGTCAAGACGGGTACCACGGGGCATTTAGAGACCATCGAGGTGGAATATGACCCCGAACAGGTCTCTTACGAAGCCTTGGTCCGCTATTTCTTTGAGATCCATAATTTCGAGCAAGTCGACGGCCAAGGCATCGACATCGGGACGCAGTACCTCTCCGCCATTTGGTTCAACACTATTGAGGAACGCGACACGGCCATCCGAGTTTTTGGCGAGCTGATGCAGATGGGCTACAGTCCCGTCACACAGATACGCACAGTGATGCCCTTCTACCCTGCCGAGGACTATCACCAGGACTATCTGGACCAACGGCAGGAGACGCCGGAATGCCACGTTTATAGGAAGATATTTTGAAAAAGGGGCGCGATTGCGTCCCTTTTTCAAAATACTTATTTCACAATGAATTTTTGTGTCATGCCTTCCACGGTAATAAAATACATTCCTTCAGGCAGTAGGGACACATCGATTTGTTGGGTCTCACTTGTGATTTGACCCATCAATACAGTTTGTCCCATGGTGTTGGTAATGTGGTATGCGTTGGGTTGAGACGCGATAAATCGCGTCTCTACAAACAAGACACCATGGGTCGGATTTGGATACAGACAGATGCCATTCCCCATCTCCTCCACACCATCAGTATGCGCCACAACATAGTCATGAATGCCATCCGCAGCCATTGCCGGAGCCGACTCGCATTCGCCGCCAACAATCGTATTGATGGCTGTCACTTGATAATAATAGGTGTCAGAACTCATGTCGTTGTCATCGAAATGCATGGCCGAGCCAGTGGCAATACCAATCAACTCGTAGTTTTGACCATCGGTGGAACGATAGACATAATAGCCGTATGTCTGGCTGGTCGTGCCTGCCCACACCGCGTTAGTGACCGTGATGTTGTCGATGCACAAGGCATAGTTGGACACATTGGTGAAATGGCGGAAACCGAGGAAGATCTCCTGACCTGCATAAGCCGACAAGTCGACGGAGAAAGCCTGATACGGGTTTCTGGAATCCCATTCTGCGA
>CAMYYV010000098.1 GCA_947303625.1 uncultured Bacteroidales bacterium
CGCTTTACGACAAGGGCGTTCACACTGAAGAGACACACGAGTATGTCTATGAGCGTGACGGCAAGCTGTATTGGTGGAACAAGACCTTGGAAGAGTTCACCGTGCTGTATGACCTTGGTGCCCAAGAAGGCGACAGTTGGGTCATTAAGGTCGGCACGGAGACTCTTACTATGCGTGTAGATGACGTGTTATATACCGAATACGAGGGCATATCCTATCGTGTGATGCGTGTAAGCGACCCCGAAGGCCTCTTCAGCGGCGACATCGTGTGCGGCATCGGCCACCTCACCAGTTTCTTCCCCGAGAGGCTGATGGATAACGGCGATGGCGTACGCGTGGAAGGTCTGCGCTGCTATTGGGTTGAGGACGAATTGGTCTTCAAACCCGGCGACGAGGACTGTGATGCGATTTATGATGAATTGCATGGGATTGAGGAGGACTGCCCTTCGACAGGCTCAGGGACCTTAACTGTTTATCCTAATCCTACAAACGGTGTTTTGTTTGTAGAGACGCGATTAATCGCGTCTCTACCAGACCAAACATACCATATCACCAACCTGATAGGCCAAACCCTATTGTCTGGCCAAATCACAGCTGAAAACCAACAGATTAATGTTTCGTCATTGCCGCAAGGCATGTATTTCATTACCTTTGCAGGCGAAACGCAGAAATTTGTGGTGCGATAATCCTGTAGGGACACACCGCGTGTGTCCGCCAATGCAACCGGCGGACGCATGCGATGCGTCCCTACAAATGGCAAACGCACGAACAACATTATACCCATATAATCTATGAAAAACCTACGGCTATTTGCCATCCTTGCGTTCCTACTGTTGGCGGGGAAAATGACCATGGCCCAAACCGACCTCGAAGCCTTGATGGCCACACGAGGGGAATATTTCTTCTCCCTACCTTTACAACAATGTGAAGAGGCCAAGCGGCTCACCCGCCTTTGTTCCGTCGACAAACTGGAAGGCAACCGTCTGATTTGTTATGCCAACGAAGAGCAGTACCGCCAACTCCTTGCCATGGGCTACCAGCCCACGCTGCTCATGCCGCCTTCCATGCAAGAACATTACGCCATGTGGGACGGCACGAACCGCGAGGCCTACGATTGGGATGCCTATCCTACCTATGAGGCCTACCAGGACATGATGAAGCAATACGCCGAGGATTTTCCTGAAAGATGCACATACTTCGATTTGGGCACATTGGCGAGCGGACGCAAGCTCATGTTTTGCCGCTTCAACAACGGCGATCCTGACGGCAAGCCCAAGTTCCTCTACACTTCCACCATCCATGGCGACGAGCTGACAGGCATGATGCTCATGCTGCGTCTCATCGATGAGCTTTGCACCAGCAACGACCCACGAATCCTCGCACTGCTCGACCAGCTCGACATTTTCATCTCGCCCTGCACCAACCCCGACGGCACCTATCACGGGGGCAACAACACCGTCTATGGCGCCCGTCGCAACAATGCCAACGATGCCGACCTCAACCGCAACTATCCCGACTTCGACAACGGTCCTCATCCTGATGGCAAGGAGTATCAGCCTGAAACCATAATGATGATGGAGCTTGCTGAGCAATACCCCTTTACCATGGCGGCGAACTTTCATGGCGGATCTGAGGTGCTGAACTATCCGTGGGACACCTACCAACCGCTGCATCCGGATGACGAATGGTGGCAATTGGTGTGTCATGAATATGCCGACTTGACCCATGAACACGATACCATGTATATGAGCGGTTTCGACAACGGCATCGTCAACGGTTATGTGTGGTATCCCATCTATGGCAGCCGCCAGGATTACATGAACTATTACCAGCAATGTCGCGAGGTGACCATCGAATGCTCCATCCCCTATACGCCAAATCCGTCGACAATGCCCATGTATTGGACCTATAACCACGAAAGCATGTTGCGTTACTTGGAGCAATGCCTCTATGGAATTCATGGCACGGTGACCGATTCGGTCACGGGTGTACCTTTGGAGGCCGATGTCACCATTCGTAACCACGACCATCACGGGTCTGCTGTCAGCAGTCATTGGCCTGTTGGCGACTACCACCGTCCCATCAAAGGAGGCACCTACGAGGTCGTTTATTCTTGTGAGGGTTATTATCCCAAGACGCTTACCTTGACCGTTGCCGACCGAGAGACCTTGGTGCAGGATGTCCAATTGGTTCCGGAAGGGTATGGGATTGAGGAAGGCGGCCCTTCGGCCCCTTTGACAGGTTTGGTGATTTATCCTAATCCTACCAACGGCGTTTTGTTTGTAGAGACGCAAAATTTTGCGTCTCTACAGAACCAAACGTATCGTATCACCAACCTCATGGGTCAAACCCTGTTGGCAGGCCAAATCACCGCAGAAAACCAACAAATTATTGTTTCATCATTGCCGCAAGGCATGTATTTCATTACCTTTGCGGGCGAGACACGGAAAATTGTGCTGCGATAGAAACAATATGAAAAAAGCCTCAGCGTCGCTGAGGCTTTTTTCATTAAAGGTTATCCTTAAAATACTGCGTAATCTTGGTGACCAAATGCGCACGGTCAGGACCTGCGACATTGTGGTCGTGGCCTGGATAGACGAAGTAATCCAGCTGTTTGCCGTTGTGGATGCAGTTCTCGACGAAGACGAGGCTGTGTTGCCACATCACCACGGGGTCGGTGGTGCAGTGGATCATCAGGAGCTTGCCTTCGAGCTTGTCGGTCTTGTTTTCGAGGCTGGTCAGCTCGTAGCCTTCGGGGTTCTCCTCGGGTGTGTCCATGTAACGTTCGCCGTACATGATCTCGTAATACTTCCAATCCAGCACGGGACCGCCGGCCACGCTGACTTTGAACACTTCGGGATGGTTGATCTTCAGCGAGGTCGACATGAAGCCGCCATAGCTCCAGCCGTCGCTGCCGATGCGGTCGGCATCGACGTAAGGCAAAGTCTTCAACCATTCGATGCCCACCATCTGGTCGCGCATCTCGAGTTGGCCGCACTGGCGGTGGATGCACTGCTCGAAGGCCTCGCCACGGTCGGCCGAGCCACGGTTGTCGAGGGTGAAGACGAGAAAACCTTCCTGGGCGAGGTAGTTGAGGTAGATGCCTGCACCCGCCGTCCACTCATCGGTGATGAGTTGGGCGTGAGGACCGCCATACACATAAACGATGACAGGGTATTTCTTCGAGGCGTCGAAGTTGTAAGGCTTGATGAGGCGTGTGTAAAGAGTCTGCCCGTCTTCAGCTTTCAAGGTGCCAAGGGTGGTCTCGCCGATGTTGTAGTCCTTCAGCGGGTTTTCAGCTTCATGCAAACGCCTGACCAGTTTGCCGTTGCTGTCTTGCAGGTCGACGTTATACGGCACGTCGGTGCTGGTGTAGTAGTCAAGGAAGTACTTACCGTTGCCCGAAGGCACGATGTCGTGGGTGCCGTGTTCCTTCGTGAGTTTTGTCACCTTGCCGCTGCGGATGTCCATCATGTAGCAATGGCGCTCCAGCGGACTGACTTCGGTGGAACGGTAGTAAATCTTGCTGCCGTCCTTCGAGAAGCCGTTGAAGTCGGTGATGACGAAGTCGCCATGGGTAAGTTGCTTCACAGTCTTCTTGCTGATGGTGTAGAGGTAGAGGTGGTAGTAGCCGTCGCGCTGGGCTTTCCAGATGAATTGGTCGGGGTTGTCTGGGAGGAAGTAAGCGGGACCTTGTGGCTCCACATACTGTTCGTCGCGGTCTTCGAAGATGGTCTGGATGAAGTCGCCCGTGATGGCGTTGTATTCATTGAACTTCAGGTGGTTCTGCTCACGGTTCAACACGCCGATGTAGATGCGTTTGTTGTCAGGGTTCCAGGTGATGGCGGTGAGGTATTGCTCAGCAGGCTCGCCCGTCTTCACCACAACTTCCTTGCCCGTAGCGATGTTGTAGATGTGAAGGGTCACCTCGTGGCTTGTCATGCCTGCCATGGGGTATTTGATGGGATTGGTGGTGGCGATACGTGTTTGGATGTCGACCAAGGGATAGTCGGTCACCATGCGCTCGTCCATGCTGTAGTAGGCGAGGAGTTTGCCGTCGGGCGACCAGAAGATGCCACCGTTGATGGCGAACTCGTTGCGGTGCACGCTTTGTCCGGCCACCACGCCTTCGGGATTGTTGGTGATTTGGATTTGCTCCTTGCCTTTGGCCACATAGAGGTTGTTGTCGATGGTATAGGCCACATTCAGAGTGGAGTTGTCAATAGTCTGATTTCCTGCGCCCGAAGGAATGGAGGTGACGGCATCAATGCTTTTATTCTTGATGTCCATCCTATTGAGGTTGATGCCATTGTCTCCCAGCGCATAAAAGTAGGCTTGGTAGTCGTTGATCCAAGTCAGCTGGGGGATGCGCTTCATGTCGTTGACACCTTCACCTTTGGTATAGGCATTCAACTCATCGAGGGTGAGGAAGGTGGCTTCTTTCTTGCTGTCGGGCATCATGGTGATGATTTCGTTGTCGCGCACCTGCATCAGGATGGTGGAATTGCCCACCCATTTCAGTTGGTTGGGCCGTTGGGCATAAACGCTGCGGTTGTTGTAGGAAGCGTCGGCAGGGGTGAACATCTTCTTTTGTTGTGCTTGGGCTGGCATGACAAAAATCATCACGAGAGCCAGCGATAAGAACGTAAGTACCTTTTTCATTTTCTATAGATTTGATTATAAACTTCGCTGATTTTTCAATTTGCGGCAAAAATAAGGAATAATTCAATATCTTTGTGCCTTCAATTCTTTGTCTATGAAAAAACGCAAAGTCCCACATACTTTCGTCATCGTTTTCTTTATCATCGTCATTGCAGCGGTGTTCACATGGATGATCCCTCGTGGAAAATATGTGAAACAACTTGTCGTAGACCCACAGACGGGTCAATGCACCGACACGGTGATGAGATTCTTTTATGTGGAAGAACTGGGCAGCATGGACTCCACAGCTCTGCAGCTTCTTAGACAACCCAAAGATCCATCCAAAGGTTTGGATGCCAGCGATTTGAATACTGAGCCGCAGACTTGGCAGGTTTTTTCGGCCTTTTATAAAGGTTTTGAAAAGCAAAGCAATATCATCGTGTTCATATTAATAATAGGTGGTGCTTTCTGGATTATGAACAAGAGCCGCGCCATCGATATGGGTATTCTCTCCTTTCTAAAATTTGCTAAACGTCTGGAACGCTGGAAGTTGATGCGGAAAATCGGGGTGAATAATGTCGTTATTATCTTGGTGATGCTGCTGTTCAGCCTCTTTGGAAGTGTCTTTGGCATGAGTGAGGAAACCATTGCTTTCACCTTGATAATCATCCCTTTGGCCATCTCAATGGGTTACGACAGCATCGTGGGTCTTTGTATGGTGTATGTGGCGGCGCACATCGGCTTTTCGGGTGCCATGCTCAACCCGTTCACCATCGGCATTGCGCAGGGCATCGCTGGTATTCCGTTGTTTACGGGCATCGGCTACCGTGCCGTTTGTTGGGTCATATTGACGGTGGTCGGCCTCGTGTTTGTGTTGCTTTATGCCCGAAAAGTCAAGAGAAACCCGCAGTCGTCCATCATGTACGAGGACGATGCCTATTGGCGCAAGATGGCCGAGGTGCCAGAGGAGGAGCTGGAGCGCTACACGCCCCGCAAGGCTTGGTGGGTCTTCGCCTTCTTGACCGCGGTATTAATCGTGTTCTCTGTGCTTTACCCGATGACCACTTTGAAAATCGGTAACAACGAGACCACATTGCCACTGCTGCCCATCGGCACGGCGGTGTTTGTCCTGTTGAGCGTCATCACACTTCGCAAAACGGTGCATTATTTCGTGTTGACCCTGCTCTTTGCCACGGTGTATTTCTTGGTGGTAGGTGTGATGGGCTACGAGTGGTACATCATGGAAATTGCTTCATTGTTCTTGGTGCTTGGTATCGCCAGCGGCTTGGCTGTCGACAAGAGTGCGAGCGACATTGCGAAGCTCTTCCTCGAAGGCATGGGCGATATCCTCTCAGCGGCGGTCATCGTGGGCTTGGCGGGCGGCATTGTCATTATCCTTCAGGACGGCGGTATCATTGACACCATCCTCTATGGTCTCTCCAAGTCGATGAGCAACATGGGAAAAATCGCCTCGGCGGAAATCATGTATGGCATTCAGACCTTGATTAATATCGTTATCCCGAGTGGTTCGGCCAAGGCCGCCATCACCATGCCCATCATGGCGCCTTTCAGCGACTTGATCGGTATCTCGCGTCAGGCCACGGTGGTAGCCTTCCAGTTCGGTGATGGCTTCACCAACATGATCACCCCCACCAGTGGTGTCTTGATGGCCGCACTCGGCGTAGCCCGCATCCCGTGGGAGAAATGGGTGCGTTTCATCTGGAAGTTCATCCTCGTGTTGATCGTTTTGGGTGCCTTGCTGCTAATACCCACCGTGACTATGAAGCTGGCGGGGTTTTGAAATTAATCCAATGTCTCTTGCGGGTTGGGAAAAAAGCCTCCACATACTAGGCATAAACAATGTATAAAAACGCTGGCCTGAGCACTATAAAACAACCTTTTTTGTAATTTTGCGGTGTCGTTATCTTCTGGTTCTGTTCAATGGACTTCGGCGGAATCGGATGAAACGT
>CAMYYV010000099.1 GCA_947303625.1 uncultured Bacteroidales bacterium
CTCGCCAAAATATAATTGTTTTTCTGGCAAGTTTTTATCAACAAAGTTATCAACAGGTTAAAATGCTGATTCTCTGCTTATATACAAACGGATCCTATTATTTAGAACGAAAATAATTAGGTATAAAACCAATGATATACAACAGAATAAGGATGAAAGCACAATAATTGTATTGAGGAAGCCATAGATACCCTCGGCTTCACCTCGGCATGACATGGCTGCTTAGCCCACCAAGAGTGGGATCGCCTAACCTTCACCGGGCTGGGCGCGTGGGCCACGGCCGACATGGCGGGGAAGCGCCCGCTTTGTGCGTCAGGACCGATGATGTCGGCCTTGAATTTTCGCTTCCTATTTTTCAAGAAAAAGGAAGAAAGAATCTTGCGGGTTTATGGAAAAGTCGTATTTTTGCAGCACAAAACCAATCGTATGTGTTCCCTTCAAGTAGGGTAATCGCTGGATACGATTGTCATGTTGAAAGTCCACACCGCGGATAAGGTTAAGCTTAGCTCCTTTCAGGTGTGGGCTTTCTTCTTGTTGATTTCAATGTTGTAATAGTATTTTCCTCCTTTTTGGAATTGGACTGCCAAGCGGATGCATTCTTTTTTCCCATCAATTATGCACTTGCATTTGAAGTTCAAGTATCCGATGATGTTTGGTCCATCAGTGGCTTTGGGGTCTCCCCAGTTGTTATATTCGGCATATTTAATGAGGTCGGGTAGCATAAGCGTTGCAGCAGCTTTTTTGAAATAGACGGCTTCGCCAAAAGCGGTTTTTCTAGCCGAAGTAACTGAAATGGTAATAGGTAACCCTGTATCAAGATTAAAAACAGTCTTTCCGGAATAATTATTCCTAATGTGTTCAAAAATGATTGTGCGTAACCGCTGTAGTTTGAGCCTAGTCCATTCTTCTGGCGTTTCTGCTCTAGGAATAATGGCTTGTTTGTACTTCTTTGTTTTCATCTAATGAATTATTTTGTTGCAAAGATGAAAACCTTGTCAAGAGTAAGCCGTTGAACAAACGTTTGTTGTCGACAGCAGTCGTTTGTTGTCGTTTGCTGTCGGGTATAGTGTTGAAAAATAACATGATGCAATAACACCCATACCGCTTAGGAGATCGCGGCTCGGGGGCCGCGATGACGCCTAGGGGCGTGAGTGTGGCGCTCTGAGGCCGGGAACGCCTGCGCTTCACTGGGCTGGGCGGGAAGGCATAGCCAAAACGGGGAGGGGCGCCCACGTTGGCATGACATGGCTGCTGATACCCGAAGAAAAAAGAGAAAAATCCGCCCACAATCCACCAAAATTTCATATCTTTGAAGCCTGATTCAAGATGATGCCCCATGGCCAAAGAGCAGCATTACATAGACTTCGATGAATACATCCGGCAAGGCGAACCCGCACAACGCGAGGCCGCTTACGCGTGGAGCACGGCCATCGGCCTGCAGGCTGTCGACGGACTCACGACCTCGGAGTACCTCAACGACTTGGCACGACGTAACATCGAAGGCGAGTTGACCATGGATCAGGTCGACAAGTTGCTCGACAACTATTACGAAAGCAAGGCCGCGCGCGAAGCCCATGACGACGACAAGAATGAAGCCGACAAGGCATCGAGAAACATCAAGAAGATACTCTCTGTGAAGACGGTCGACTTCACCGCCAATGGCTTTGTCTCGCTGCACCGCCGCATTTTCGATGGCGTCTTCAAGCACGCAGGCCAACTGCGCGACTATGATATCACCAAAAAGGAATGGGTGCTGGAAGGCGATACGGTGAACTACCTGAACTGGGAGGACCTGCGCCGGGCACTGGACTACGACATCAAGCAAGAACGTGAGTTCAGCTATAAAGGCCTCTCACAGGATGACCTCATCACACATATTGCCGGCTTCGTCTCCGGACTATGGCAAATCCACGCTTTCGGCGAAGGCAACACCCGCACCACGGCAGTGTTCACCATTCAGTATCTGCGTTCCATAGGCTTTGACGTGGAGAACGACCTGTTTGCAAAATACTCCTGGTACTTCCGCAATGCCCTGGTCCGCGCCAACTACAAGAGCGCCGTGAAAGGTATCGACTACTCCCCTGTCTATCTGGAACGCTTCTTCCGTAACCTGCTCCTCGGCGAACAATGGGACCTCCGCAACCGCTATCTGCATATCCATCCGACGAAAGAATGGAGTGTGCAACCCAATTTGGCGGACCCGACAAGCACCCGAACAAGTACCCGACAAGTACCCGAACAAGTACCCGAACAAGTACCCGAACAAGCTCGGAATCTGTTTCACACCGACAATCCATTGATTATTGAACTAATCATGGCAATTGGTTATGAAAAACTGTCTGTCTCACAGATGATGGAAAAAGCAGGACTAAAGCATAGACCCAATTTCTTGGAATACCATCTTAATCCTGCTGTTAAAGAAGGCTTTGTCTGTATGCTTTACCCCCATTCACCCCGCCATCCGCGGCAGAAATACCTGCTGACAGCAAAGGGGCTGGCGCTGTATAAGGCCATCACTTGAACCTTCCACCCTCTTTGACGCAGGCATAGATTGGCTACGCCGAATCTTCGATTTCCATGCCACCGCACAGGCCAACGCAGGGATGACATGCCTGCTGGGACACAAAAGGGCGAACACGCAGGTCCGCCCCAACTCTAAACTCTAAACTCTAAACTCTAAACTATTCAATCACCACCTCATCCACCATGATCCATGCCTTCTGCCCGGCATAGGGATGCCACTCGGGCAGGACGCCTTGGTTCTCCACCTTGACGCGGACGAACTTGGCCTGGCGCTCGTTGACGCGGGCACGGGCCTCGATGCGGCCGAAGCCCTTCATGCGGTCGGGGCGGTCGAAGACGGGCAGCTCGGCCCTCTGCCATTCGCCGAACTCGGTGCCGTCTTTCGAGAAACTCACCCATACGTCCTTGGGCCACATCACCCAGTCGGAAGGTTCATGGCAGAGACCTACCTTCACCATACTGATATTGGTGGGGACGGCCAACTCGATGGTGGCCTCCATGTCGACACCCTCGAAGCCGAGCCAGTCGTTGGCCCAGTCGCCCGCCATGCCTTTCTTGCCATCCATGAGGGCGATGTCGGCATCCTTGCTGTAACGCTCCGCAGGCGGGGTGACGAAGGTCGTGCTCTTGATGTTCAAGCGGTTGAACTGGCGCAAGGCCACGAACGACGACACGCTCCCCTTCTTGAAGGCCTTGGCCTTGATGGTGGTGGTCTTGAGGATGACGAACGACTTGCTATAGACAGGCGACTGCATGGTAGGCTCGCTGCCGTCGGTGGTGTAATGGATCTCCGCCTTGGGGTCGGCGCAGGTCATATAGATGGTCAACGGACGGTTGTACATACGGAAGTCCTCCTTCCCTGCCATCGTCGCCTTGATTTCGGGCATCGGGAGCATGACTTCTGACACATCGGGCACTTGAAAACGGCTCAACTCAATCGGGTCTTGCAACTTGTCGTAAGCGCGAAGTAACACGGTGTATTCGTACACCTGATTCTTAAGCACATACTTCTCATCCACACCGGGACCGCAAGTCGCCGTTCCGATAGGTGCCATCTTGTAGTCAATGTTCACCGTCAAGAAATCAGTAGAATTCACCTGTTTCATACGACGGGCAGTGGTAAGGTTGTCGTCGCTGTAGTTGTAGATGCTGAAATTGAAGGGTTCGGGCATTGTCACAAACAGCCCGACATCGCCCTTTTCATTATCTAAGGCAATCCAGCGCGTATCGGCGTGATTTCCATTGTCTTGAGGAACGACATGCAGTTCAAACAATTCGCTTGATGCCACATCGTAATATCCCATCTTGCCAGCTGCATTACGATCAGGATAGTTTTCTGCATCTTTTCCAAAATATCTCAAATCCTTGAAATCAACATCAACAGGTGTACGGAACTGCAGTCCGACCTTCGGCAAAGAAGTCACCGTTTCCATTGGCTCAACACGGTTGGAAACAACGATATTACCCTCTCCGTCAATGAGATACAACTTATTGACCACGACTTGCAACTGGCCCATGCCATCATAATACTCAATAACTGAATTGACCGATGCCATGTTGGCATCCATACGCTCAAAATGCAGGCCTGCATTTTTGGCAGTCAAATGCTGCAAACCAGCTTTTTTCCATCGCGGCAAGGCCCAACCATCGACTTCGTCGTTCAAGGTAGGTGCACGCCAGAAATTATCCTTCACATTGCCTTTCAAAAGCTCCACGCCTTTAAAGGCATACGAGCAGATTTCACCAGTGGCCTTGTCGAAAGTCACCATGAAATCATCGTTATAAACCGAACCATTGCCAGCATTGAATTGTACCTGCTTCTCTCGCACCAAGGGCAACAGCTCCTCCGAGGGCCAATCCAACTTGAACACATCATAAGCGACTTCGGTGCCTGCAGGCATATACGGCAGGTCCTTCTTCAGTTTCACAGAGAAACTCACAAAGAACTCCTCGCCGGGATGGCCATAAATACGAAGCCGTTCAATATTCATCCGTTGCGATTCGTAAGGCTTGAGATTGAGGTCAAACTTCTCCTTCAGCAACTCCCTCTCGGCAGAGAAGATGGTGTAATCACAGTCGTAGGCAGAAGCATCCGTGAAAGCATTCCAATTCTTTACTTCAAACTCGCCAGCCTTTAAATCAATGGCTTTAAACTTGATAGGCTGATAAACCTTCATCACCTCGTCAGCGTGATGATGAGGTAATCTGTCAGATCTGAGCACACCGTTTGCGCAAAAAGCATCGTCATCACCCACGCCGTAGGCATGACCGAAATCGCCGCCAACCGCGTGCCAGTATATGCCCTCCTCGTCGGGGACAATGAAACTCTGGTCCACCCAGTCCCAGATGCAACCGCCTTGCAGTTGCTCGTTGGCTTCAATCACGTCCCAGTAGTCCTGCAAACCACCCATACTGTTGCCCATCGCGTGGCAGTATTCCACCATGATAAAGGGCCTGCCTTGTTTATCCAGCCCCTCGTCCACAAAACGTTGCAGGTACTTCGGGCTGGCATACATCAGGCCGATGACATCGGTATTGCGATCGTAGACGGCTCTCTCGTAGGTCACAGGGCGTGAGTTATCACGTTGCTTCATCCAGTCGTAAGTGTATTCGAAGTTGACGCCATTGCCGCACTCGTTACCCATCGACCACATGATGACCGAAGGATGGTTCTTGTCGCGTTCCAGCATATTGCGGTTGCGCGACCAAACCATTTCCTTATACTGCGGGTCTTTGGCGAGGCTCTTTTCGCCATAGCCTTGGGCATGAGATTCGCAGTTGGCCTCGTCCCAGACATAAAGACCGTATTTGTCACAGAGTTCATACCAATACGGGTCATCGGGATAATGGCAGGTGCGCACCGTGTTGATGTTCATGCTTTTCATCAATCTCACATCTTCTTCCATCGCCTCACGTGAAATCACATGACCCGTATAGGGGTCGTGTTCGTGGCGGTTCACACCTTTGATTAACACATACTGCCCGTTGATGAGCAGCTTGCCGTCCTTGATCTCCGAGGTGCGGAAGCCGAACGAAGAAGTAAGCTTCTCGATGGCTCTGGACTTCTTGTCCATCAGCGACATCCTCAGCTGGTACAAGGTAGGGATTTCCGCCGACCAAGGCTTCACCTTCCCTATCTCCTTGCTGTCGACCGACAGCTCCGCATCGGCGTAATAATAGCCGTCGTCTGCCTGCGCGAAGGTCAACTCATCGAGTGGCTTGGCGAGCGTAAACAGGATATGCTCGGGAAAGCCCTTTGTCTCTGGCCCCTCGTAGGCACCGACGACCAAAGTACTCTTTTTCGGTATCTTATTGGTCTTGCTTTGCAGCTTGACCTTGATGGCGAAAGTGCCGTTTTGGTAGGTCTTGTCCAATCCAGCATGCACCTCATAGTCGTAGATGTTCAGCGAGGGTTTGGAATACAGCACCACATCGCGCTCGATGCCGCTCAAGCGCCAGAAGTCCTGACACTCGAAATAAGATCCGTTGGAGAAGCGATACACCTTCATCGCCAGCGTGTTCTTCCCCACCTTGACATAAGGCGTGAGGTCGAACTCGGCGTTGGTCTTGGCATCCTCGGTGAAGCCCACAAACTGTCCGTTCACCCAAACATAATAGGCCGATTTCACCGCGCCAAAGTTGATGAAGGTCAGGCGGTCTTTCCATGTCTCAGGGAGGTTGAACTCCGTCAGATAGCAGCCTACAGGGTTGTCCTTGGTCGGGGCCAGAGGCGGATTGTTGGGACGGAACTCGTTGTCCACATTGACGTAGATGGGTGTTCCATAGCCGTTCAGCTCCCAGTTGGCCGGCACCTTGAGGGTCTTCCAACCCGAAGCGTTATAGCCTTCCTTATAGAAGTCGGCAGGGGCTTTCGAGGGCGTGTCGACCCATTGGAACTTCCAGTCGCCGTTGAGGCACTGCGACCATTGCTCGCCTTCAGGGACGACATTCGTCCGGGGATACAGGCGGTTGATTTCGTAGACGTTGACGTCGTTCCAGGCGTTGAGCTCTGACTCGGTCTGGGCGTAGAGGCCAACGAAGGCCAGGAG
>CAMYYV010000100.1 GCA_947303625.1 uncultured Bacteroidales bacterium
CCGATGGTGGCCAAGTCGTGGGACATCAGCGAGGATGGATTGCGTTACACATTCCATCTGCGGGATGATGTGCAATTTCATGACGACACTTGCTTTTATGTACAGTCGGCGTTTGGACAGGCTCAACGACCTTCGCCAGTTGAGGTCCCTGAGCCTGTCGAAGGGCCGACCTTTAAGTCTCGTTTGGTAACCGCTCAAGACTTTGTCTATTCCTTCAACCGCGTGGTCGACAAGAGCCTGAACTCACCAGGCTTGTGGATTTTCTCATCGGTCAAGCATGATGATGACCATTATGCCTTCACAGCCTTGGATGACACCACTTTCCAAATCGAGCTGTCTAAGCCGTTCCCGCCATTTTTGGGCATTTTGTCCATGACCTACGCTTCGGTGGTGCCGCACGAAGCTGTCGAGTATTATGGCGATGACTTCCGCAGCCATCCTGTCGGGACGGGGCCGTTCAAGTTCCAGTATTGGAAGGAAGGCGTGAAACTCGTTTTCCGCAAGAATCCCAACTACTTTGAGCGCGACGCGGCAGGGGAGAGGCTGCCCTATATTGATGCCGTCTCTGTCAGTTTCCTTATTGACAAGCAAGTGGCATTTTTGGAGTTTATCAAAGGCAAGTTCGACTTCATGTCGGGCATTGATGCGCGTTATAAGGACGAACTGCTGACCTACGATGGCAACCTGCGCAAGAAGTACGAAGACAAAATTGAGTTGATTACCGAACCCTATTTGAACACCGAGTATTTCTCCTTCTTCATCGACCCCAACGACCCGCTTGGCCCCGACCGTGCGCGTGCATTGCGGCAGGCGGTCAGCCTTTGCATTGACCGCGAGAAGATGTTGCGTTATCTGCGCAATGGCATTGGTGAGCCTGGAACTGGCGGAATGATCTCTGTGGGTTTGCCAGGGCATAGCAGTACCATCGGCTATAGTTACGATTTGAAGCAGGCGCAGCGCTTGGTGGCTGATAACCATCTGCAAGGCTATCTTTTGCAACTCACCACCGTGGCCGACTATGCCGACATTGGCAAGTTTGTGCAAAGCCAAGTGGAACAAATCGGGTTGCAATGTAAAATGGAGGTAATACCCCCTGCCACGTTGCGCAGCATGAGGTCCAATGGCAGTCTGCAGTTTTTCCGTTCCTCATGGGTGGCAGACTATCCTGATGCCGAGAATTACCTTTCCTTATTTACTACCTCAAACTTTGCTCCGTCAGGACCAAATTATACGCATTATACCAATCCCAAATTTGACAAGTTGTATAACAAAGCCTTGCTTTGCAATGACTTGCAGGAACGTGCCCAATATTATACCAAAATGGACAGCCTGATGATGCAGGATGCGCCTGTGGTGGTGTTGTTCTACGACGAGGTGCTGCGTTTTGTGAACAAGCGCGTGAAGGACATGGGTAGCAATCCGACGAATCTGCTGGATTTAAGGCGAGTGAGGGTTGGAGAATAATTCCGTTTTCATTGTTTTGATAGGATAGTTTTGTATCTTTGTACTCCTACTATAGTGCACAACAATCCTTCAATATTATGAAAATCAAACACTTATTTCTTTCGATTCTGCTGTTAGGCTCAATTAGCTTAATTGCACAAGAGGAGGCCAAAATGTTGCGCTTCCCGACCATCCACGGCAACAACGTGGTGTTCAGTTATGGCGGAGACTTGTATTCCGTCGACATAAAAGGTGGCATTGCCCACAAAATCACTAATGATGCCAACGGCTATGAGATGTTCGCTCGTTTCTCGCCTGATGGCAAACATTTGGCCTTTACGGGACAATATGACGGAAACACAGAGGTTTACGTCATGCCTTATCCTGAATGTGGTACACCCACGCGTCTGACTTATACACCCACTTTGGGACGCGATGACATCAGCGACCGTATGGGTCCGAACAACATTGTCATGGCATGGAAGGACAACGAGAACATCGTCTTCCGCTCCCGCAAGGAGAGTTGGGACGACTTTGTGGGTCAACTCTTCATTGCCAACATCAACGGTGGCTTGGCTGAGCAACTGCCTTTGCCTGAAGGCGGCTGGATTTCGTATTCTCCCGATGGCAAGCAGATTGCTTACAACCGCGTGATGCGTGAGTTCCGCACTTGGAAATACTACCGTGGCGGTATGGCCGACGATGTGTGGATTTATGACTTCAAGTCGAAGAAAATCGAGAACATCACCAACAACAACGCACAGGACATCTTCCCGATGTGGGTCGGCAACAAGGTCTACTTCTGCTCCGACCGCGACCGCACGATGAACCTGTTCTGCTACGACCGCAGCACGAAACAGACCACCAAGGTGACGGACTACACCTATTATGACATCAAGTGGCCTTCGCTAGGCGACAAGGACATCGTCTATGAAAATGGTGGTCAACTGTTCCGCTACAACCTCGCCGATGGCAAAGTGTATCCCATCCCTGTGCAGATGGCTAACGACAACAAGTCGACGCGCACCAAGTATGTGGATGCCAGCCAGTTCATCAATTCGAGCACGATTTCTCCCGATGGCAAGCGCGTGGCTTTCGGAGCCCGCGGCGATGTGTGGACGGTACCGGTCAAGTCGGGCATCACGAGGAATCTGACCCAAAGTGACAACGCCCACGACAGAAACGTGGCTTGGTCGCCCGATGGTAAATACATTGCTTATATCAGTGACCGCACAGGCGAGGACGAGATTTACATCCAAGCCCAAGACGGCAAGGAAGAAGCCATCCAACTGACCAAGGACTCCGACACATATAAATATAGTCTCCTCTGGTCGCCCGACAGCAAGAAAATCCTTTGGGACGACAAGATGAACCGCATCAACATGGTCGATGTGGCTTCCAAGAAGGTTACAGAGGTGGCACACAGTTTAGCTGGCGAGATGGACGACTTCTGCTGGTCGCCCGACAGCCGTTGGATTGCATACGCCATGCCGAGTACCTTCTCCGTCAGCCAGATCCACATTTATAATGTCGAATCAGGGAGGGATGAGACGGTCACCGACGGCTGGTACAATTCCTCGTCACCAGCCTTCGACAAGAACGGCAAATACTTGTATTTCACCTCCGAACGCGATTTCCGCCCGACCTATGGCTGGCTCGAATGGAATCATGTCTACACTGATATGTCGAAGATTTATCTGATTACCTTACAGAAAGATACTCCATCGCCTTTCTTGACTGAAAACGATGAAGTGAAGATGGAGGGAGCGAAAGATGAGCCCAAAGACGGCCCTTCGACAGGCTCAGGGGCCTCCGTTGGCAAAGGCAAGAAGGGAAAACCCGAAGGAGGAAAGCCCGAAGGCAAGAAAGAAGTCAAGGGAGTGAAGATTGACTTCGAGGGTATCAGCAATAGGGTGGTGGTGCTCCCCGTCAACGCGGGTAGATATTGGAACCTGACAGGCGTTGAGGATGGCTTGTATTATGTGGCTGCCGGTCGTAACGGCGGTGGTCTCGGTTATTTTGACGCCAAGTCGAAAAAATGCACGTCTATTGGTGGCTTTGGCTACGAACTCTCAGCCGATGGTAGCAAGATGCTCATGCGTGAAGGCCGTGGCTACAAGGTGGTTAACGCACCTAAAGGCCCCATGCCTGGTGGTGGCAAACCTGGTGAAGGTGGTAAGGGCGATGATGCCATCGACCTCACCAACATGAAGAAATGGGTCGACTTGCGCACTGAGTGGACGCAAATCTACAACGAGGCTTGGCGCCAGATGCGCGACTTCTTCTATGCACCCAATATGCACGGCGTGGATTGGCCTGCCATGAAGGAAAAGTATGGTAAACTGTTGCCCTATTGCGCCGACCGTAACGACGTGAACTACCTCATTGGTGAACTGATTGGCGAAATCAACATCGGTCACGCTTATGTGGGTGAAGGCGACCGCGTGAAGCCTGAGCGCATCCCTATGGGTATGCTGGGTTGCCGCATCCATCGCGACAAGTCGGGTTACTATCAGATCGACAAGATCCTGAAAGGCGAGAACTGGAACGAGAAGACCCGCTCGCCATTGACTGAAGTAGGTGTGAACGCCAAGGAAGGCGACTACATCATCGCCATCGATGGGCAGAGTACCAAGGACATGAAAGACATGTATGCCGCTCTCATCGGCAAAGCCGACAAGGCTGTGCTGCTCACCTTAAACAATAAGGCCTCGGAGAGTGGTGCCCGCGATGTGGTGGTGAAGCCCATTGCCGACGAAACCGGCCTTTACTACTACAATTGGGTGCAAGGCAATGTGGAGAAGGTGAGCAAGGCAACCAACGGACAGGTGGGTTACATCCACATTCCTGACATGGGTGTGGAAGGCCTGAATGAGTTCGCCAAGTACTTCTATCCCCAACTCGACAAGAAAGCCCTCATCATCGACGACCGTGGCAACGGCGGCGGCAATGTCAGTCCGATGATTGTGGAGCGTCTGCGCCGCGAGCTTTCCATGTACGATGTGATGCGTAATGGCGAGCCTGAGACCAAGCCTACCAAGATGATGCTTGGCCCTAAGGTGTTGCTGTTCAACAAGTACTCCGCTTCCGACGGCGACTTGTTCCCCTATCAGTTCAAGAAGCACAAGATTGGTACGACCATTGGTATGCGTTCCTGGGGCGGTGTGGTTGGTATCCGTGGCAGCCTGCCCTTCATCGATGGTGGCTCGCTGACCCGTCCCGAGTTCGCTCCTTTCGACGAAAAAGGCAACTGGGTCATTGAAGGATATGGTGTCGATCCCGACATTGTCATCGACAACGATCCTGCCCGTGAGTTTGAGGGCATCGACGACCAACTCAACAAGGCCATTGAGGTCATCCTTGAGCAGATGAAGAGTTATCCTGACATTCCTGACATTCCTGCTTGGCCGGATAAGACTAAATAACTCATAGTATGATTTGAAAAAGGCTGTTTTCCAATTGGAGACAGCCTTTTTTGCTTTGTAGGTGCATGAATAAGGCGAAATACGATGCTATTCACATCAAATTTTGATGTGAATATGAGCTTTATTTGTTGCATTGCAAAGAAAAAGTCCGTCGGATAACTCCAACGGACTCTTTCAAAGTAGGTTAAACTTCTATTATTTGCCTTTCTTCATAGGGTTTCTCTTGGCGGCAGCCTGCTTGGCTGTGGCTTTGCTGACAGCGGCTTTCTGAACAGACGCGGTCTTCTTGCTGCCAACGGCTTTTTTGGCTTGAGACTTATGTTCTGGTGCTTTTGTGCGCGCCGCCTTCTCGTCATCGGCCTTTTCTTCGGTTGCTTTCTTAGTTGTAGCTTTCTTAGTAGCTTTTTTGGTCTCCTTCTTAGCAGCTTTTTGTGCTTTCTTGGCAGCAGCCTTATTTACGGTAGACATTTTCTTTGGCTTAGGCATTTCAGCAGTCGCAGGCACGTTCTTCAGGATGTCGCACATGAAGTCCCAGAACATCTGGACGGTGGCGATTTCGCAACGCTCGTCGGGTGAGTGCACGCCGCGCAGGGTGGGACCGAAGCTGATCATGTCCATGCCCGGGATCTTGTCGCCGATGAGGCCGCATTCCAGTCCGGCGTGGATGGCTCTGACTTTAGGATCTTTCTTGAAGCGTTTCTTGTAGCAGTTCACTGCGACGTCCAAGATGGCGCTGTTGGGGTTGGGTGCCCAGCCCGGATAGCCGTCGGTGTGCTCCACGTCGGCATCGGCGAGGCTCCACACGGCTTCCACCATGTTGGCGATGTCTTGCTTCGACGACTCGATGGAGCTGCGCTGTGAGGTCTGGATGAAGAAATAGCCTTCCTTCTTCTTGCAGGAGGCGAGGTTGGTCGAGGTCTCCACGAAGTTCGGGATGGTCTGCGACATGGCGATGACGCCGTGAGGGCAGGCATAGAGGCCGTTCAGCAGGTTGTACTGGGCCATCTCGTCGATGACCACGTCGGGCTGCACCTCGGCGACTTCGGCCGTGACTTTCAGTCCGGGTTCGGTCACTTGGTACTCTTGCTTGAAGTGCTTCTCCATGTCCATCACATAGTGCTCGAAGTCTTTCAGGCAGTCGTTTGGCACGAAGGCCACTGCTGTGGCTTCGCGGGCGATGGCGTTGCGCAGGTTGCCACCTTGGAAGTCGTAGAGTTGCAGGTCGAACCAGTTGGTGCCTTGCCACAGGATGCGGGTCAGCAGCTTGTTGGCGTTGGCCAGGTTCTTGTTGATGTCGTCGCCGCTGTGGCCGCCTTTCAGGCCGCTCACGGTGATGCGGTAGGCGGTGCTGTCCTCCGGAGCGGGCTCCAGTTCGTACCACACCTTCACGATGGTGTCCATGCCACCAGCGCAGCCGATGAAGATCTCGCCTTCGTCCTCGCTGTCGAGGTTGAGGAGGATAC
>CAMYYV010000101.1 GCA_947303625.1 uncultured Bacteroidales bacterium
TCGCTCCGCAAAGCTCCGCTCTGGCCAACCACCATCAATCCCCACCAACCACCCTGTTTTGAGCATTTATGCAGTGCAGTCGCTACGCTCCTGAGTACCACCACGTCCCCAACCACCACCCTAAATCATCCATTAAAACAAAACCGCCACAAAAATCTATAATCCTTGTGACGGCTAGTTATAAATTGTTTTAGAATCAATCTCTTAGGCAGCCTATGGGCACTACAAATACGCCGTCTTCTTCCCGACGATATGCAAAGTCCCCTGTTCCTGTCAACACCATCAAGAAGGATGGGTTTTTCATCTTTGTCGTATCAATCTTATCGGATAATTCTTTCAATGTTTCTGCGCCAGCTGAAACGAGATCATCACCGCCAAGCTTAATCTCGATAAGCCCATACTTGCCATTTCGCAGGTGTAGTACTGCGTCACATTCCAGTCCTGATTTATCCCTGTAGTGATAGACCTCTCCGTCTAAAGCATCAGCATAAACACGAAGGTCTCTCACGCAAAGGGTCTCGAAAAACAATCCCATGGTTTCAAGGTCGTTAATCAAATCTTGTGGTCCAAGTCCGAGTGCAGCAGTAGCCACCGAAGGGTCAACATAATATCGGGTATCACTCGTGCGAATAGCAGTCTTAGAACGAAGATTAGGATTCCAGGCGTGCATATCCTCAATAACAAATATCTTCTTCAAAGCTTTGATATAACTATTCACGGTATCTTCGTCCAAGGTACTGCTGTCATTGGCCAGCATATCTTCTCTGATTACAGAAAGTGCTGTCTGTGCTCCTTGTTGCCGTGCGTATGAGCGCATGAGCCTCTTTACCCTTTCCGAGTCTCGTTGAACTCCATCCACCTTAGATGCATCGACATTGGCCACCGCATCGAAATACTCAAAGGCTCGGTCGAGCGCGATGTCTTCGCTTTGCAATGTTGCTTTTGGCCAACCGCCTCTACATATAAGATAAGCAATGCGCGACAAATCAAGATTGTTCTCACTATACAGCTCGTCCGCTTCGCCATTAAACAAAGCTTTAAGGCTTATCTCACCATTCGATTCGCCTGACTCAAACAAACTCATCGGACGCATGGTTAGCTTTGCAATTCGGCCAGTGCCTGAATGCTCCATTTCTTTCTCTTCGTCATCGTTTTTGTCTATTTCAGGCGGAACAGTAGAACCCGTAAGCATATAGAATCCATCACCCTCTCGATGGTCAACATCATAGCGGATGGCATCCCAGAACTTGGGTGCCACCTGCCATTCATCAATAAGTCTGGGATTGTCACCCTCAAGCAGTTTCTTGATGTTGATCTTAGCCAATCGAAGGTATTGGCTCTTGTGTTCCGGATCCGTCATATATAGTGCACTTTTCGCTTGTTGTTCACAAGTAGTGGTTTTTCCACACCATTTAGGACCTTCCATCAGAACGGCTCCACAACCTCTAAGTTTACGTTCGAGGAGTTTGTCTAGTATGCGTTTTTTATATACCATAACATCCGCTTTTTTATTGATTATTCGCGGCAAAGATAATCATTTTAACCTCCGTTCGGTAATTTGGCCAAAAATTTTTCGGTAATTTGGCTTAATTTCGTTCGGTAATTTGGCGCAATTCTATTCGGTAATTTGGCTTAATATCACCTTCTCGGGTACGGTGCCTAAAAAAGCCAAGCCCCTAAATAAACTACGTCCCGCCGTTGCGGGTCTCCGTTTGCCGTTAGGGCACTTGCTTTTTTAGCCACCTTGTTTTTGTCAAAAGGCGCAGTCGTCTCATCTTTCAGAGTGTAAAAAAGAGAAGCCCATACCATCTTGGCTGGGCTTCTCCAAACATATTATTAACTAAAAAACAAGTAAAGCTATTTCAACTCGAAGTGGCACTTATCGACGAAGGTCTTCCAGTTGCCACCCCAGACGATTTCTGTGCCCTGGTCGCTGGCCACCTGAAACATCAGGTCTGCCAGCTCCTCGAACCTGGACCAATCCACCTCTTTTCGATTCATGGTGAGAGGGTAGAGGTCTACCGCTTTCCCGTTGAGGTGTTTTGATCTCATCGTTCGAGACTTCCCCTGCCGGACATATTCGCGCTGTTGCTCCTCGGTGCGCAGTCCTTCAGACACGTTGAAAGGGAAGGAGCACCGTACAGCGCATTCGATAACGACAGCCTTCAGGCGTTCATCAACGCCTTCAAGCCTCTCCAATGATAACTGTGACAGTTCCATATCTCACCTCCTTATCTATATGCGTCGCGCTCGTACTTGCTCATTCCTCGCCATTCCCAAGGGGGAACGGCTCGGTCATCGCACCAAAGGCCACGACCATCCTGCTTCGCTTCAGCTTCCAGCTGAGCGTAGCGCGGATTGCTGTCGTACTCTTTGTAATGCCAGGCTAAACCCTGCTGCAGCAGCTCCTCGGCGATATCTGCACCGTCCAGATAGGCCGTCGCAATCCATCGCCCGTATGAGTCGCGCTGCTTCAGCTTCAGGCCTACGGCCTTCCCGCTGATGAGCCAGTGAAGATGCAGTGTGGCAACATCCCCGTAAAACTGGCCTCGCTCAGGCGCATCGATGCCGTTGATGCGGATAACAATCCGCGTCAGCTCTATCGCCCATGGGTTCACACCCGGATTTCCACCGTTATCCAACCGACCCTCAAAGGTGTCGCCGTCGATGACTCGGCTCACATTCAGAACGACACCGACGGTGTCGCTTCCTGAAAGACACTTGATCACGCTCGCCGTGTAGCGGCTTCCGCCTGTCGGCGGTCTGCTTTCTGTTTTCTCTTGGCAGCTGCAAGAAAGCATAAGACACACTGCTGCCAGCATTAAAATTTTCTTCATAATCTATTGTTTTTAGAAACACCGCAAAGATATTACAAAAAAACGTCAAGCGTAACTGTCAAATCGCGTCAAAATAAATCAGGAACATTCTGAAAATCAATTTTTTTGCCCATTTCCCTTATCTTTGCCCTGCCGTCACCAAAATAGGCGTTCTCGCCGCAGTCCAAAACAATATAAAGATTATGATCTGCCGCGCTGCCCATGATGGTGATGGTATGTAATTCACCTATTCACTAACCCCTAAAATTCAATTATCATGGGTAAAATCAAGCAAGGAATCCTCGGAGGATTCAAAGGTAAAGTTGGAACCGTCATCGGCTCCAGCTGGAACGGCATCGCCTACATGCGTGGCCTTGCCCAATCTGTCAAGAACCCGAAGACCGCTGGTCAGACGACCCAGCGCGGCTTCTTCAGGGAAGTCCTGGACATCGCTGGCCAACTCTCCAAAGAACAGCTGGCCTTCTTGTTCCCCACGGCTCCCAGCAAAATGACCCGCCACAACGCGCTGGTCAAGCAGCTCACTGAGGTCGCTGCCGTTGATGGCGACGTGAAGAGCGTCGACCTGGGCAACATCAACTCCCTCGGCAATGCGGCTACCGCCGACCTGCCGGATGTGGCCATCACTGCCGCTGGCGAGAACCTGACCATCTCTTGGGATGGTGCCACCACCGAACGTGCAGAGAATGCGGACGAGTACCCGACCATCTTCGTGGCCAACGTCACCAAGAAGAAGGTGTTCCTGGTCAACTCCACCGCCGCCCTCGGCGAATCCGGTGAAGTGTCCTTCAACGTCGGCCTGGCCGCCTACGGCGAAGCCACCGACACCTTCAGCGGCTTCATGATGCTCACCGGCTCAAAGATCGCCCTCGTGGGCTTCGGAACGATGATCGTCACCAAGCGTCCCGCTCGTCCCAAGAAGCGCGACTAAGCAAGTTTTTTCTTTTTCTCATAAGAGACTAATTGTTGGAAAAGCCGTCCCGTCGGGCGGCTTTTTTTGAAAACACTAAAATCTAAACGCTATGGGAAAAATCAAGCAAGGCATCCTCGGAGGCTTCAGGGGCAAGGTCGGCACGGTGGTCGGCTCCTATTGGAATGGCATCTTCTACATGAAGGCTCTCCCTCAGAACTATCGGAAGGGTAAGTCTGGCAGTCAGAAGATGCAGCAAGGCTATTTCAAAGAGCTTATCTCCCTTGCCATGTCGCTGTCCAACGAGGACCTGGAGTTCATCTATCCGAAGAAGCCCAAGGGCATGACTCGCAGAAACCTGCTCGTCAAGCAATTGGCTTCCTACGCGGCTGTCGTCGACAAGTCCAAGACCGTCGACCTCGACAGCCTGGCCACTCTCGGCAACGCTCCGACGACCGACCTTCCGGCGGTCTCGGTCGCTGCCAACCGCACCGTCCTGCAAATCTCGTGGGACGGCGTTACCTACTACCGCGACCAGCACCCCGACGACTATCCCGTCATCCTTGTGGCCAACATCACACAGCAGCAGCTGTTCCTCGTGGCCTCTCCAGTGATGATGAAGCCGTCCGGCAAACAATCCTTCGAAGTCGACCTCAAGCCCTACGGGCGTGAGCGCGACGAGTTCTCGGGATTCATGTTCGCCACTGGCCAGCGTGGTTCAAAGGTCGGATTTGGCACCTTGGCAGTCACAAAGCGGCCCGAACGGCCACCTAAGAAGAAACCAAAATCGGACGAAAAAACGCCCGATTCTGCTCCTGACCAAGTCCCTACCAAGTCCCTACCAACCTCGCAAGCTAAAACCTAAATCGACAATCATTCAAAAACTCTGAAAAATGGGAAAAATCAAACAAGGAATCTTAGGCGGATTCAAAGGCAAAGTGGGAACCGTTATCGGCTCCTCGTGGAACGGCATCGCCTACATGAAAGGCCTTCCACAATCGCAGAAAGACCCCAAGACCGCTGCACAGATGGCGCAGCGCGACTTCTTCAGGGAAGTCCAGGATCTCGTTGGCCAACTGACCTACGAGCAGCTGGCCTTCCTGTTCCCCAACTCAGCCAAGGGCATGTCCCGCCGTAACCTTCTAGTGAAGCAGCTGTCCGCTGACCCGCTAATCGCTGAAGGCGCGAAACATGCTGACCTGGCAGACATCACTTCTCTGGGCAACGCTCCAACCGCAGACCTGCCCGATGTAACTATCACCGCTTCGCGCTCGAACATCACCATTACATGGGATGCCGAGAATGACTGGCGCGCTCAGCACGGCGACGAGTACCCGACCATCTGTGTTTTCAATGTCACGCAGAAGAAGATCTTCCTCGTGCATTCCACAGTGACGGTCGGCGCATCCGGCTCGCAGTCCTTCAGCGTCAATCACGACGCCTTCGGCATCGGCTCCGACGAATACAACGGCTTCATGCTGAGCACAGGCTCCAAGGTCGTCCTCGTCGGCTTTGGTACCTTGGGTGTCATCAACCGTCCTGCCCGCCAGAAGAGAAACCCGAGAACGGGCAAACAAAACTAATGTCTAACCCCTAAAAACAAGTAAAGCTATGGGAAAAATCAAGCAAGGAATCCTCGGTGGATTCAAAGGTAAAGTCGGCACCGTCATCGGTGCCTCGTGGAACGGTATCGCCTACATGCGTGGGCTCGCCCAATCCGTAAAGAACCCGAAGACGGCAGCGCAGCTGCAGCAGCGCGCCTTCTTCAAGGACCTGCAGCAGCTCGTCTCGCAGCTCAGCGATGAGCAGCTTGCCTCGCTCTTCCCGCAGGTCAATCGCGGCATGACTCGCCGCAATATGCTCACTCGTCAGCTGGCCGCTGCCGCTGCCGTCACCGATGACGTGAAGGCCGTTGACCTGGCACAGCTGGAGGGCATCGGCAACGGTGAGCGCATTGACTCGCCGATGCTCGAGAGCATGGTCACTGTCACCGACGATGTGTTGGATATCTATGCCGAGGCTGCCGCTGCCGAGGCCATCGGCAAGCCTGCAGAAGCCAACTTCATCGCGGTCGCCTACAATGTCACCAAGCGCAGAATCGGTGTCTTCAACACCGATGTCACCGACCCCAGCATGGGCGTGTCCGTGCCT
>CAMYYV010000102.1 GCA_947303625.1 uncultured Bacteroidales bacterium
GCCGCAGACAAGCACGTGCATCTTGATTTTTGCCATATAAATTCCTCCGAATTAAATTATTAGATAGTTTCGTAGTTCACGGGGATGACGCCCTCGACCATTTCGTTGTTCATCACATACTTGGTGAGGATTTCGTCAGCGCGGTTGTTGTCGACATGACCGAAGACGATCGGGTCCTTGCCGGGGCACTTCACCTCGATGGTCGGCTCGGCGTGGCAGTAGCCCATGCAGCCTGTCTGGGTGAAGACGACACCGATTTTCAGCTCGTCGGCCTTCTCCATCATGTGTTCCATAACTTGTTTTGCACCGGCGGCGATACCGCAGGTAGCCATTGCGACCTTAATTTGCACCAAAGAGTCGGGATCGTTGCTCTTCTCGCGAAGGTCAAGGTTGGACTGAAGCTTTTCTCTCATAGCTTTCAGTTCTGCTAAAGACTTAACTTTTGCCATATTGGTTTAGTTTTTATGGTTATGTATTGAGTTTGATTCTCTTGTTTGTCTCTCGAAAGGACACACCTCTCGAAAAACGCTGCAAATTTAGGGAAATAAACGGCTCATTCCAAATAATAGACAAAGATTTTTTGCGTTTTGGAACTTTTGCATTTTGCTGTTTTTCAAATGGTTAAAAACAACAAAAGTATCGGATTTGTAAATTAGAATGATTCTAATTTAGAAAAAGGGTGTTTTTATAAAATACGGTGGCTTTAAAAAGCATAGATTCCATCCAATCGCACTAAACAGCGCAGGAAATCATTGATTCGACGGAGTCAATGACATGCTTTTTAAAGCCAATGCAATAAACGAAACGATTCAATTATAGCTCGTCGTTGATGAGCATCTCAAGGACCTTCATGAAGTTCTGCTCCTTGAGGTTGGTTTCGCCTTCGTCAGCCGAGACGATGTCGTTGATGTCAGCCATAAAGGCCACCTTTTCCTCTTGAGTCTTCAAAAACTCGTCCTTATGTTCTTTAAAGAAGCTCAACCAAGCCGGGCTGGTCATCGTCTTCCAAGCCTCAAACACCTCATTGTAGCTCTTCTCGTCGAACTGCATGCAGATGCGTTCCAACTCGTTCATGGAAATGTTGCCATCGATGCCGGAAGCGCACAGCATCATGAAGATTTCGAATTTTTCTTTGGTCAAGTTTTCCATAGTCGTATAGTTTTAGAGGTTTATGGCACAAAAGTAGAAAATAATTCCATACATTTGCAGCAAATTTCAATTTTTTATGAGAAAATTTTTCCTTATCGCCATTTTTGCCCTGCTCAGCAGCCTGGGAATGGCACAAAACAAATGCTACTGGGTGTTCTTCACCGACAAAAACGACACCCAATTCGACCCCTATTCCTATTTCGACGCCAAAGCCATCGAACGCTACCAAAATTGCGGCGCCGACCTCTACGACATCAGCAACTACCCGCTCAACGACAGCTACGTCGATGCGGTAGGCTCCTACTCCACCGAAGTCTTTGGCGAATCGCGCTGGCTGAATGCCTTGGGCATTGAGGCTACTGACGACAATGCCGCCTTGATTGCACAATTGCCTTTTGTGGACCGCGTGCAGGAAATCATTTCTAACGGCACCATGGCATCAATACCGGATTGCATTGCCGTTACACGTGGCGATGACGATGGCAAGCCTGTGGGCATGCTCACCGACCAAGTCAAGCGTTTCGGAGGACAGCATTTCGTTGATAAAGGCATCAACGGAAAAGGCTTGCGCATCTGCGTCATGGACGGCGGTTTCCCAAAGGTGAACACCCACCCCGCTTTTAAGCATCTCCGCGACAACAACCAGATAATCAAGACTTATAACTTCCCCAACAAGAAGGAGGACGTCTACGGCTGGAGCACCCACGGCACTATGGTGCTGAGCTGCATCGCCGGCATCAACGACATGGGACAGAAATTGGGACTCGCCACGGGCGCCGAGTTCCTGCTGGCCCGCACCGAGATTGACCCCGAGCCGTTTAAAGAAGAGGTGTGGTGGGCGCAAGGTGCCGAATGGGCCGACAAGAACGGCGCCGACATCATCAATAGCTCGCTTGGCTACGGCAAGGACCGCCACTGGACCAAGGATATGGACGGCACGTCCTATGTGGCTAAGGCGGCCAACAAAGCCGTCGAGAAAGGCATCCTCGTATGCAACTCAGCCGGCAACGAAGGCGATGACAGCCGTTGGATGATGATCATCACGCCCTCCGATGCCGAGAATGTGCTCTGCGTTGGCGGCATCGACCCCGATTTGGAGGACTACAGCCATATCTCTTTCAGCTCCTACGGTCCCACCGCCGACAAGCGCCGAAAGCCCAATGTGGTAGCTTTTGGTATGGCCGAGGTCGCCAATCCCAGCGGCGGCTTCACACCCGCCTATGGCACATCGTTCTCAAGCCCATTGACGGCTGGCTTCTGCGCCTGCGCCTGGCAAACCAAACGCAACCTGACTGCTTTGCAGATGAAGGCCGAGATTGAGAAATCCGCCGACCTCTATCCCTACTTCGACTATGCCTTCGGCTATGGCGTGCCACAAGCTGCCTACTTCACCAATGAGCAGAAACCCGCCGAACGCTCCTTCTCCCTCATCCAAGAAAAAGACGGCGTGAAGATTGACGTCCCCAAGGCCATCAAAAACCAAAAGATGTTCATCAACGTGCAAGGCGACGACGGTGTGCTCTTGGGTTACTACAGGGTTTTCCCCGACTCGACAGGCATCAAACTCTATAATAGGGACTTTGGACAAGGTAAGAAACTGAATGTCAGCTACAATGGTTTCTACGATTCCTGCCCCATCAGCGGCATGGGCGGCGATACCCAATTGCAAGCCAACACAAGACTCTATGGTCTGGACGGCACCTTCCCAAAAATCAAGGAAGAAGGCTGGTTGAGCACCTACTACTTCCAATATGACTACAACCTCTACACCCCCACTTGGAACGGCTTCAACCGTCATTTCGCATATGGCCGTCGCTGGCTGTACGGCAAATCATATAAAATAGGTGGTGGCTTTAGTCTGGATTGGAATCGCTTTGTGACCCATACACCTTATTACACAAACTGCACCACATACGAGATCACAGAACGCAAGACCACCCTGCGCTCAATGCAGGTACGCGGCGAAGTGCTGCAACGTGTTGTCATCCCCCTGTGGGGTGTCAACTGGGACCTGGGTGTTTACGGTGGCATCAACGTGTTGCGTCGCGTGAAGACCGTCGACAACATCGTTTGGATTGACGCCACAAACCAGCCGCTCGACCCGCAACCCTATAAAGAAAAGGTAACCTCCTATTATAACCGTTGCAGGGCCATGAACTTCTTCGAATACGGTGCCACCACCCGCATCAGCTTCAGCATCGAGAACGCCATCAACATCGGCTTCTATGGCAGCTACCGCCTGTCGCCCGTCATTGTGAAGGAGGATGCTCTCATCGGTAACCCCGACCAGCCCTCGCCTTGGAACGTCGGCATCGAATTTGAAATCCTGCCGTAAACCTAGCAAAAACAACACTTTTAGGGAAATCGCACTTTTCGGAGTGCGATTTTTCTTTATGTCTAATATTTTTACTAAATTTGCAGTCCTTTATAAACGACACAAGTATCAAACACAATAAACAAATGAAAGTACAAGAATTAGTTGAAAAGCTCAACCTCAAAGTCTTGGCTGGCGAAAAAGGCCTCGACAAGGAAATCGACGGGTGCTACATCTCCGACCTCCTCAGCGACGTGATGGGCAACGCCATGGAAGGCAACATCTGGATCACCTTGCAGACCCACAAGAACGTGATGGCCGTGGCCTCGCTGAAGGAACTGGCCTGCATCATCCTGGTGAAGAACCTTGTCCCCAACGACGAGACCATCGAGCAGAGCAACGACGAGGACCTGCCTATCCTGCAGACCTCCCTGCCGACGTATGAGATTGCAGGGTTGGTATACAACCTGTTGCATAATTAATCACAAAACCTGCAAAACCAACAAAACATCTTAACCGATTGAGGAAAGCCTGCCAACCGGCAGCTTTCCGGCGGCAAGCGGTTGCGAGCCGCCTTGCACAAACAAAAGGTTTTGCATTGTTTTGATTGTTTTGTGACAAAAAAAACGTCATGGAGTTAAAATCATATAGAGCGGACCTGCATTTGCACACGGTACTATCGCCGTGCGGCGACCTCTATATGAGTCCCTCAGCCATCGTCGAGCAGGCCAAGAAACTCCATCTCGATGTCATCGCCATCTGCGACCACAACACGACCCGTCAGGTGAAGGTGACCCAAAAGATAGGCCGTGAGAACGGCATCCTCATCATCGGTGGCGTAGAAATCACCACGCAGGAAGAAGCCCATGCCCTCGCCTACTTTGAAACCGATGAGCAACTGGACCAATTCCAGGAGTTCATCGATGCGCACCTCCCCCACATCCCTCTGGATGAGGAGAAGTTCGGCTATCAGCTGATTGTGGACGAAAACGAGGAAGTGGTTGGCGAAGAAGAATGGTTGCTGTGGTCGGCACTGGATGCCGATTTGGACCAACTCTATGACGTGGTGCACGAAATTGGCGGACTGTTCGTACCGGCGCATGTCAACAAGCCGGCAAGCAGCCTCATCAGCCAGCTGGGCTTCATTCCGCCCGACCTCAAGGCCGATGCCTTGGAGATATCGAAGCATGTCACCAAGCCTGATTTTCTGAAGAAATACGCCTACCTGAAGAAGTTCAACTTCACCAAAAGCAGCGACGCGCATTTCCTCCACATCATTGGCGAGGTGCATTGCGTGCTGCACATGTACGACAAGACCTTCGACGAGTTTCGCAAGACCCTGCACGGCGAGGACGGACGCTACATCGACACTGAACCCAAGGAAAAACTACAACTTCTATTTGGATAAGTAAATGAATAACATTAGTTTACACATTGGACGCGAGACTTATATTTGACCATGACCACTGACCATGACCATGACCAATTCCACCCTAGGTGTGATGGTCAGGGTTTGGGTCAGCGGTCAGGGTAAAAAGTCCCGTGTCCCGTGTCAAAAAATACCCTATGAAAGAACTATCACTACACGTATACGACCTGATGGAAAACTCGACGGCGGCCAACTCCACCCAAGTGGAGCTGACCATCCGCGACAGCCTCAAGGATAACATTTATGCCTTCACCATCAAGGACAACGGCAAGGGCATGAGTCCCGAGTTCCTGGCCAAGGTGACCGATCCCTGGACCACCTCGCGCACCACGCGTAAGGTCGGCATGGGCCTGCCGCTCATCAAGATGAACACCGAAAATGCCGGTGGTGGCATGAAGATTGAGAGTGAAGTCGGCAAAGGCACCGTGCTCAACTTCTGGTTCCAGCACGACCACCTCGACCGTCCGCCCATGGGCGACTTGGCAGGCTCGCTGGTGATGCTGTTTTCAGCCCACGAGGATATCCATTTTATCTACACCCACATCACCGACGATGGCGAGTTCGTCTTCGACACGGATGAAATCAAAGAAGCCTTGGATGGCATGTCGATGAACGATATCCATATCATGCAGTATCTCAAGGAAATGATTCAAGAAAACCTGAAAGAAATACATTATAATGATTAAAAGGCTATTGGCCTCTGGCTACTGGCAGTTCCATGAAAAGCAAGACGCGAAACGCTTTAGATGAAGCTGCCAGAAGCCAAAGGCCAGAAGCTAGAAGCAATAAAAAACAACTCCAATGAAACTCAGAGAGATTTCAGAATTATTGAACGCCAAGGTGCTTTGCGGCTACGACCGCTTGGACGAGGAACACGAAACCGCTTTCGCCTCTGACCTGATGAGCGACGTGCTCACCTTGGGCGACTACAATCCCGTCATCCTGACGGGTCTCTGCAACATGCAGACCATCCGCACCTGCGAGATGGGCAACCTCGACATCA
>CAMYYV010000103.1 GCA_947303625.1 uncultured Bacteroidales bacterium
GCTCACCATGACTTCCTCGTCGTCGACGAGATACGACCAGATGGTCTTGCCGTCGCTGATGGTTTGTTGCTCTGCCATCTCAATTTTGTAGGCTTCGCCTTGCAGCCAGGCATGTCCTTTTTCGCTGCTGCTATAATTCTTTCCGTCTGGACTGATTTTATAGCTGAAGACCATCTCTACATTCTTGTGGCTCTTCACTTGGTCGACCATGAGACGAATGATCGTCTCGGCATTGTTTTGTGCACTAACTGCTTGTGTTGTAAATAATAACACAAGGCAGACGATGATGTTTCTTGTTTTCATTGTCAGATTCCGTTGTCTTTGTTATAAAGATCCCTCAAAATCTGTTCCAAAGCGGCCTCGGAGGTCACTTTCACCTCGCGTGACTTGCTTCCTGAGAACGGCCCGACGATGCCAGCTGCCTCCAGCTGGTCGATGATGCGTCCGGCTCGGTTATAGCCAAGTTTCAGCTTGCGCTGGATCATCGAGGTGGATCCCTGTCCGGTCTGGACCACGATACGTGCGGCTTCTTCGAAGAGGCTGTCGCGATCGCCGTCATCCTCGATGTCAGCAGCTTCGCCTTCTTCCTCAGGCACCTCGGGCAGGAGGAACGGCTCGGCAAAGCCACGTTGGCTGCCGATGAATTCGGTGACGGTCTCCACCTCAGGCGTGTCGATGAAGGCGCATTGCAGACGTACGAGGTCGTTGCCTGTGGAGAGCAGCATGTCGCCGCGACCGATGAGTTGGTTGGCGCCGCTTTGGTCGAGGATGGTCTTCGAGTCGACTTGTGAGATGACGCGGAAAGCGATACGGGCGGGGAAGTTGGCCTTGATGCTGCCCGTAATGATGTTGACCGAAGGACGCTGGGTGGCGATGATGAGGTGGATGCCGACGGCACGGGCCAGCTGGGCGATACGGGCTATCGGTGCCTCCACTTCGCGGCCTGCCGTCATAATGAGGTCGGCAAATTCGTCGACGACCAGAACGATGTAGGGCAGGAAACGGTGACCCTCGGTGGGCAAGAGCTTACGTGCCTTGAACTTCTCGTTGTATTCGATGATGTTGCGGCATTCGGCGGCTTTCAGGAGGTCGTAGCGCTGGTCCATCTCGATGCACAAGGAGTTGAGTGTGCGCACTACTTTCTTCACGTCGGTGATGATGGCGTCTTCCGAATCGGGGAGCTTGGCCAGATAATGACGTTCGATGCGGTTGTAAAGCGTGAGTTCCACTTTTTTCGGGTCAACCATGACGAACTTTAGCTCCGAGGGATGCTTGCAGTAAAGCAAAGATGCAATGATGGCATTGAGGCCCACCGACTTACCTTGACCTGTGGCACCAGCCATGAGGATGTGAGGCATCTTGGCAAGGTCGAAGACGTAGGTCTCGTTGGAAATGGTCTTGCCGATGGCACAAGGAAGGGCGTATTTCGAGTTTTGGAACTTCTCGGAGCTGAGCACGCTGCGCATCGAGACGGTCTCGGGCTTGCTGTTGGGCACTTCGATGCCGATGGTGCCCTTGCCAGGGATGGGGGCGATGATACGGATGCCCAAGGCGGCAAGGCTCAAGGCAATATCGTCCTCAAGGTTTTTGATTTTCGAGATGCGCACACCTGCTGCAGGGACTATTTCGTACAAAGTGACGGTGGGACCGATGGTCGCCTTGATCTTGTCGATGGCGATACCATAGTGCCCCAAGGTCTCCACAATCTTGTTCTTGTTGGCCGTCAACTCTTCCTCGTCGATCTCCGATTTTCCGCCGCCATAGTCGTTAAGCATGTCTAAGGTAGGGAATTTGTAGTCGCGCAGTTCGTAACGAGGGTCGAAAGGCGTGTCGATGGTGTGGTGTTCCATGTTTTTGCCTTCGTCCACGGTCTTTTCTGTCGATGCGTTTTCGATGACTAACTCCACATTTCCAGCCTCGTTGTCGGTCTTTTCCTGCGAAGTGTCCGTTGACTTTGTCTCGTTTCCTAACGACGTCAAAGGAGGTAGCGTGATTTTGAACTCTTCAGGATCCTCTTCTTTTTTAGGGGTGATGATGGTGTTTTCTTTGCTTTCGGTCTTTGGGGTGTCGTCGTCCGGATTGACGATGACGAAAGTCGGGTCTTTGGTATAGGAAGTGGTGGGTGGCAGATGTGTGTCGTCGTCTTTCTCCTCCTCATCGTCTTCTTCGTCATCGATGGAGTCGGGGTCGATGTCTTCGCCGCCATCCGTCGTGTTGTTGTCCAAATCAAATTGTTCCTTGATACGTTGTTCGGCGAGTATGGCAGCCTGTTTGCGAGCCTCTTCTTCTTTTTTCTCGCGTCTGCGTTTGAAATAGTTAAGTGTGAGGTTGAATTGGTAGACAATGAACACTAAGAACAGGAAGGCGAGGACGATGATGACGCCCGCAGTGCCGATGTATTGGGTCAGTATGCCGTTGAGCCATTTGCCGACGGCACCGCCAAGAATGCCGCATTGAGGCGCATATTGTGAGATGAAACCGAAGAACAGCGGCATCCATACCAGACAGAAGAGCGCCCACTTCCAGATGTTCCACATCTTGATTTTGGCCACTTCGGTAAGACGCAACCCAATGATTGTCAGTAAGTAGACAAAAAAGAACGCACCGATGCCGAACGACTCTTTGATGAGGGTTTGGGCCAAAAACAGGCCTCCGCTGCCTTTGAGGGTGTCGGTCTGCTCTTTTTGGTTGAGTATCTGTTGCCCAACACCCAGCTCTTGATAGCGTCCGCTGAAGAAGTTCACCAGATAGGAGATCAAAGCGATGCCGAGGAAGACGGCTAGGCAGATGAATAAGATGCCGATGATCTTTTGCAGTCGTCCTGCTTCTTTCGGCTCCTTCGGCTCTTTCTTCGACTTGGGCTCCTTGACTTTGGTTTTCTTTTCTTTGCCCTCCTTTTTCTTGCCTTTCTTTTCTTCGGTTTCCTCAACGATGGAAGGTGTGGTCTCTTCCATCTCTGGCTCGTCCTGTTTCTTCTTGAAGGTGTTCTCTCTGCGGTTGTTCTTTTCGCTCATTTTCTGTTTTCGTTTGTGAAATGCAAAAATACACAAAATGTTGTTTAAATGTGGCTTTTTGGATCAAAAAAACAGGTCGCCAAAAAGACAACCTGTTTTTGTTGTGACAATGTAATACTATGTGTCAAATAATCACGGTGCTTTTACTTCAACAAAAGCAGATAATGCTACAGCTTTCTTGATCTCTGTCGCGTATGATGCTGGCAGCTTTGATTGTTCAATGATGTCATTGACTACATTGTTCATGCTGGATTCTTTGGCGGCATTTTTGATTTCCTCGGCGTATTTCACTCCAAAAAGAAGAATCATTGTAACTTTATTTGCTTCTGCCGAATTGTACATTTTGTTAAGGATGTCCCCTAATTGCTTTGTTGTCATGGTGTTATATTATTAACGCGTTGTAGTATTTATTATTTTGGAATCTTGAACATCCTCTTCCAGCGGATGCCGCCGTTTTCCTTGTCTCTTGAGAGCCAAACGAGTATGGGCTTGCCGACGATATGGTTCTCAGGGACGTAGCCCCAATAACGGGAGTCAGCGGAGTTGTGGCGGTTGTCGCCCATCATCCAATAGTAGTCCATCTCGAAGGTGTAGCTGTCGGCAGGCTTTCCGTCAATGAAGATTTGATTACCTTCCACTTTTAGGTCGTGCAGTTCGTAAGCGTGGATGATGCGCTCATAGAACGGCAGGGTATTGAGGTCGAGCTTCACCGTTGCGCCCTTCTTCGGGATGTAGATGGGGCCGAAGTTGTCAACGTTCCAAGGATAGAGGTCGGGACGATTGGGGAAGATGTTGGTGCTGGTACCTTGTCCTGGCGGTTCCACGTTGCGCATTACCGAGGTGATGTAGGGCAGCTTGATGAGCTCGTCGGCCACCTTTGCGCTGATGTTGAGGACAAAGGTGTTGGCATCGATGGGGTAGCCTTCGGTGATATCGTATTTCTCTACAGTCTGCTTGTTGATGCCGCCCGTGGTGGTCACCACGGTATAGTTGTGTTGCATATTCTCGGGTTCAAATGCCTTCTCGCCATTGATATACACCACACCGTCGACGATTTTCAGGCTGTCGCCCGGCATTCCAATGAGACGTTTTACATAGTTCTCGCGCTTGTCGACGGGGTGGGCGATGACTTTGCCGCATGGGGTGGGTGTCTCGTTGAGGTTTAGGACTACCTTACCGCTCTTCACGGCTTCGCGTCCGTATTCACGCACCAGATCGTAATAGCTGACGCTGCTTTGGTAGTTCTCGCAGACTGTGTCGCCGGCGGGGTAGTTGAACACGATGGGGTCGTAGCGTTTCATTGTCGACACGCCAGGGTAGCGGTGATACGGCAACTTGATCCATTCCACGTACGATTTCTTCGTCTTGCTCCAAGGCAAGGTGTTGTGCACGAAGGGGAACGAAATCGGAGTGTTTGGGCCCTTGGGGCCATAGTGTATCTTGCTGACCACTAAGTAATCGCCTACACACAGCGACTTCTCCATGCTCGACGTGGGGATAGTGAACATCTCGAAGACGTAGGTCCTGATGATGAGAGCGGCAACTACGGCGAAGACGATGGCATCGAACCACTCGCGGGCTGTCGACTTCTTGGGTCGTTTGGTCGTGGCTGGGTCAAGGTATTTGTCGTCTTTGGCGATGATGGGGAAGAAGATGAAAGGCAAGAGAGCGGCCATGCCTTCCTCCCAAATCTTGAATCGTCCGAAGCACTTGCCCAACTCGATGAGCATGAGCAGTAGCATGAAGATGTTGATGTAGGGGAAGACGATGAAGAACCACCACCAGAATTTCTTCTGCTTGCCGATGATCTTCAGCATGATGTAGATGTTGTAGTAGGGGATGAGGCTGTAGTAGCCCTTTTGTCCGGCCTTCTCGAACTGCTTCCAACAGAACGCGATAGGGATGGTGAACAGCGCCGGGACGATTAAAATGAAAAGTATCAGTGACATGGTTTAATTATAATTTCTGTATAAACGGAAGGTTGGTTAAAATAGTATTATTAAGGGAAAAATCACGCAGTTTGTAGTTCCGTGCCAAGTGCGTGTAGAGTTAGCCGAATCTGCCGTAAACGTTGTTCGCTTGGTTTAGAAATACCGTAGATGTAACGAGCCAAAAGACTTTTGTTAATACCGATGGCGCGAGCCACTTCCGATACATTGAGCCATGGGAAACGTTTGAACATTTCTGCTACCTCGTTTTGGTCATTCGGTTCGCTTGTTTCGTAGAAGCTTGAGATATGCATGTCGGCATCCAACTCTTCCCAACGGATGGCGGTCCTTTCTTCATCGATGGTAAAGTCGTTGCGTTGTTCCATTGAGGCTTCTTTCAATTCAGGATAAGCTTCCAAAGGACGGCTCAATACACGGCCTTCGGTGGTTTTCAAGTAGATTCTTTTTTCGTCAAACCAGATGTTTTTTATCTTTTCCATTTTATTAATTGTTTTAGTCAAACCTTTTATGCCATTCTGCTATGAAATCATCGCGATAAATGAAGCAAGTGTCGATAGCCTTTTTGATTTCTTGTTCTTTCAGTCCGTGGTTGTATACCAGACTAACCGAGGGCTCCAATGCAATCTTGGCTTTCTTTCCGTTGCAATCCACATGCACATGAATGG
>CAMYYV010000104.1 GCA_947303625.1 uncultured Bacteroidales bacterium
TCTCCGACGAGATCTACGTCTTCACCCCACAGGGCAAGATGATCACGCTGCCCAAGGGATCCACCGCACTCGACTTCGCCTATTACATCCACAGCGCCATCGGTGACCACAGCATCGCGGCCAACGTCAATAACCAGCTGTCCCAACTCGACCGCAAGCTCTTCAAGGGCGACCAGGTGGAGATCATCACCTCCGAGTCGCAACATCCTCAGGAGAAATGGTTCGAGTTTCTCGCCACGGCCACAGCCAAGTCGAGACTCAGGAGCGGCATCAAGGAATACCGACGCGGCTTCCGCGAAGAGGGCGAGCAGAAATACGAGGAGATCATGCGCAAGATCGGTCTCGAGCCTTCGAAAGCCAACCGCAACGCAGTGATGTCGACCGAAAACCTCACCAGCTCCATTGACTTCTATTACAACGTGGCCATCGGCAAGATCGACGAGCGGCTCATTCGCAGCGTGCTCAAGCCACAGTCGAACGGCAGCTTCGTGCGCTTCCTCACTTTTGGACTGTTGGGCAACAGCAAAGAGAAAGACGAGACACCGGCCCTCACCACCTCGGGCGAGTTCGACTTCAACGTGTCGACCTGCTGTAACCCCATCCCAGGCGACGACGTCATCGCCTTCAGCTTCCCCGGCGAGCCGCTGCAGATCCACCGCAGCAACTGCCCCAAGGCCATCCAGCTCTCGTCGCGCTACGGCAACAACATCGTGAAAGCCAAATGGCAACCCAAGAGCGAAATCGCCTTCCTCGCCGAGCTGAAAATCACCGCATTAGACACCGCCGGACTGCTCAACCGCATGACCAACCTGCTCTCCAACGAGCTGAAACTCAACCTACACTTGCTCCACATGGAGGCCAAGCAGGACGTGGTGGAGGCCACCATCTCCATCTATGTGCACAACACCAACGAACTCGACGAGCTCATCAGCAAGCTGAACAAACTCAAGGACATCCAAAAAGTGGTGCGCAAGAACAACTAAAATTTGCCATTATTTAGAATCAGTCTGAAAAGTTTTCTTATCTTTGCGCCTCATCACGATGTAAGAAAAATGAAAGACTCGTTTGACAATACCTATCTGGCTGTCAAGAAGATATTCATCGATTACCTGCAGCGGAGGAAGCTACGCAAGACCCCAGAGCGATTCGCCATCCTAAAGGAGATATACTCGACCAACGGGCACTTCGACATCGACTCGCTGTACAACCAAATGAAAGACAACAAATACCGCGTCAGTCGGGCCACCTTATATAATACCATCGACCTGCTGCTCGACTGCGGATTGGTCATCAAACACCAGTTCGGGCATAACTGTGCGCAATACGAGCGCTCCTACAAGTTCCGCCAGCACGACCACTTCATCGACATCGAAACGGAAACCGTCATGGAGTTTTGCGACCCGCGCCTGCTTGAGATCCAGCGTTCCATTGAGGAACAGTTAGGCGTTGAGATCACGCATCATTCGTTGATATTTTATGGACATAAGAAAAGTTAATGGCTACTGGCAGCTAGCTACTGGCTGTTGGCAGCTTTATCAGAAGGAAAGTCATTCATATTCTCATAATGCTGCCAGAAGCCAGAGGCCAGCAGCCAAAAGCACTAAAAGAAAGAAATAAAACCGAAATAAACTTGACAATGAATAAAATCGACATACTGTTAGGTCTCCAATGGGGCGACGAAGGCAAAGGCAAGGTCGTCGATGCCCTCACCCCGAATTATGACATCGTCTGCCGTTTCCAAGGCGGTCCCAATGCCGGACACACCATCGAGTTTGAAGGCAAGAAATTCGTGCTGCACAACATCCCTTCGGGTGTGCTCACACCGGGTTGCATCAACCTCATTGGCAATGGCGTCATCATCGAGCCGCATATCTTAAAAGGTGAGATCGAAGGGTTACGCGAAGCCGGCTTCGACCTGCGCCAAACCCTGATGATCGCTAACCGTGCACACCTCATCCTCCCCACGCACCGTGCCATGGATGCCGCCAATGAGAAGGCTCTGGGTAAGATGAAAGTCGGCACCACGCTGAAAGGCATCGGCCCGACCTACACCGACAAGACCGCCCGCCGTGGCCTGCGTATCGGCGACATCAACGCACCCGACTTCCACGAGAAATACGAGAACCTGAAAAGGATCCACCTGCAGCAAATCGCTGGACTAGGATTTGAGATGCAGGGCTTCCAACTCGACGGTCTTGACTTCGCCGAGTACGAGAAGCTGTGGTTTGAAGGCATTGATTACCTAAAACAATACCAGTTCGTCGATGGTGAATACTTCATCAACGAGGCCCTTGACAACGGCAAGAAAGTGCTGGCTGAAGGCGCCCAAGGCTCCATGCTCGACGTTGACTTCGGCAGCTATCCCTTCGTGACCTCATCGAACGTCATCGCCGCTGGTGTCTGCTCCGGATTGGGTGTCGCCCCGAGCCGCGTGGGCAAGGTGTACGGCATCTTCAAGGCCTACTGCACCCGCGTGGGCACAGGCCCCTTCCCCACCGAGTTGTTTGACAAGACAGGCGAGATGCTCCGCCAGAACGGACACGAGTTTGGCGCCACGACAGGCCGTCCGCGCCGTTGCGGCTGGCTCGACCTGCCTGCATTGAAATATGCCGTCATGCTCAGCGGCGTCACCGACCTGATGATGATGAAATCAGACGTGATGGATGACTTAGCGACCGTGAAAGTCGCCACCGCCTACCGCTACAACGGACAAGAGACCAAACAATTGCCTTTCGCCGCCTGCACCGAGACCATGGAACCCGTCTATACCGAAATCCCCGGATGGCAGCAGAAGATTGAAGGCAAGATCCCGCAAAAACTTGAAGATTACATTAAATTCATAGAAGATTACGTCGGCGTGCCGATTAAATTCGTATCCTACGGCCCCGACAGAACGCAAAACATTTTGAGATGATCATTTTAGAAAAACCATACGTTTCCGCCCCTTTGGTGGCCTATCTGGAAGAGAAACAAATCCCTGTTTTACATAACGACATGGCCGAGGTGCTGAAGCAGCAAGGCCACAAGCTCAACCTTCTTGACGACAAGCAATTCGTCGAAAGATACAACCAAACCAACCAGCTCTATGCCGTCTCGGAGAACGCCTTGGTGTGGCTCTATGCCCAGTTGCCCGAGTCGGAATTGGTGAAGAAGGTCAAGATCCTGAAAGACAAGGCCTCCTTCCGCCGCATTTGCCAGCAAATCTATCCCGACTTTTATTACAAAGAAGTGGAGATGAAGGCCTTGCGCAGCCTCAATCCAGATGAATTACCGCTGCCCTTGGTGCTGAAACCTTCAGTGGGCTTCCTCAGCGTGGGCGTGTATATCGTCCGCAGCAAGGAAGAATGGCAAGCCGCCTTGGATGACATCGACCGCAACTTCGCCAAGCAGTGCGCCGTGTTCCCCGAGACCGTCGTGCGCAGCGAGAACTTCGTGCTGGAGCAGTTCATCGAAGGCGAGGAATATGCCGTGGATGCCTATTATGATGCCGAGGGTAAGCCCAACATCATCAACATCTTCCACCACATCTTCAAGAACGAGACCGACGTCAGCGACCGCCTCTATTGCATGAGCAAGCAGATATTCGAAGCCAACTATCCGGCTTTCAACCAGTTCTGCATCGACCTGAATGGCGTGCTGCAATTGAAGAACTTCCCCATGCATGTGGAGTTCCGTGTGGACAAAAACATGGGTCGCGCCATCCCGATTGAGGTCAACCCCTTACGTTTTGCTGGCATGTGCCTCAACGACCTGACGCGCCACACCTGCAATCTGCTACCCGTGCAGGCCTACTTCGAAGGCACGCACCCCGACTACGCCACCATGTGGAACGGCATTGAGAACGACGTGTTCAGTTTCATCGTCTTGGACAAGCCCTACGACACCAACCGCAAACTCGACTTCGAACGCATCAAGCGGCACTTCCACGGCGTTTTGGAGACCCGCGACATCCAGAACCCTGCCATGAGCATCTGGGGCTTCCTGTTCACGCAGACCACGCCCGAGCACAAAGAGGAACTGCATGAAATTTTGTTCTCCTCTTTGGAAGAGTTTATGGTTTGATTTTGGAGAAAATGTTGGCTAAAAGGTGGTAATCTTACCACCTTTTAGCCAACATTTTTACATAGACGGGGTGATGAACACGCGCCAGCCACCCTCGCCATCTCGTTCAACATACCCCTTTTTAATCAGGTTTTGAACCATTTTCTGAAGTGCGGAGCGGTTCACTCCTGTCGCCTTCTGCAACGATGCATAAGTGGGATGAGAATCCTCCATCAATTCATATAGAATCTTACTATAGGTTGGAGTGCGGAACTTGATTCTTTGTCCGTCATACCACCACACATCTCTTGATTTCTCGGTTACAAATAGCGTATCCATCTCGATCTCATGCGCCATAAGGTCGGTCATGTGCTTCTGGAAAGGTTTGATTTGCTTCAAAGTAGCCTTTGCCCCCTCTGAAGGCTCACTGCCTACTTTCAAGTCGGCCTTATGCAATGCTTCAAGATAGTCGCGCTTAAGCCTACTGCGCACAACGATCATCGGGTAGCCATGTCGCGATAGGATATAATTCATCAAAAGTCGAGCGATGCGGCCGTTGCCATCCTCGAAGGGGTGGATACGAATATAACGATAGTGGAAAAGGATGGCCAATTCGGCAGGCGAAAGGGAACCTTCTTGCTCGGTCTGGTTATACCAATCCACCAATTCAGTCATCAACGCGGGTGTCTCTTCGGGAGAAGCATAGTCGAACCTGTCGCCATAACGCGTGATGACGCTGTTAGGACGGGTTTTGTACTGCCCCGCATGAATGACATAACTGGTCTGCACGCCCCCAGGGAGCGTTCTATATACAGTGTAATCCTCACGGAGCAACGTACGATGCAGAGTCCGAATAAAGTTTTGAGTGAGTGGCTTGTCTTGGTCGACAGCCTCAACGGTCATCATTTTCAGTCCCACATTGCTCGCTTTCATCTCCTCATATTCCCGAAAATCAGCCTCACCGATGACCTTCCCAAACAACAAAAGCAATTCGGTCTGACCGTATGTCAACGTATTGCCCTCAATATGGTTGCTGTTGTAGTTGAAATCAACGGAAAACTTTCGGCTCAACCTTTCCCTGTCTTTCTCCGACAAGGGTTGAATGGCATTCCACATCTCCAATGCTGCTTGCAGTTTTTTCGCTTCCATCAGTACAAAGAATTACATTTACCACCTAATTTGGTGGTAATATTACCACCATTTTGCCGACAAAATTACACATTTTATGTAAATAACAAGCTATTTTTGTGTATTTTCTGAAAAAAACTACCTTTGCAGCAAATAACCCATTCTAATGAAAAACTCCTTTTTAATACTCGTGACCTTCTCCGCCCTGCTGTTCTCGAGCTGCACGGGAGAAGCCAAACAAAAGACCTTCAACGAAGAAGAAGCACTAAGCTTCCTCTACCAATATTTGCCGCTCGGCGACAGCGTGGACTATACCGAGGACTATTACCGCGAGTGCATCCACTATGCCTTCCTCGCCAAGGA
>CAMYYV010000105.1 GCA_947303625.1 uncultured Bacteroidales bacterium
CGGTGAGGCCGATTTCAATCGTATAGTCCTCTTCCACAGGGAAATAGAACGAGGCGGGACGGCCCACTTCGTAGTCGTCGGGCAGCACCATGATGCCGTCGTGCGAGGTGCCGAGTTGCAGTTCGTCTTCAGCGCAGATCATGCCTTCCGAGACTTCGCCACGGATCTTGCCTTTCTTGATGGTGATATGTTCGTCTCCGATCCAAAGCTCAGTGTTGATGGTGGCCACGAGCACTTTCTGTCCTGCCGCCACGTTAGGGGCACCGCACACGATGTGTAGGGGCTCTTCGCCGCCCACATCGACGGTGGTGATGTGCAGGTGGTCGGAGTTGGGGTGGTCGATGCAGGTGAGCACCTTGCCCACGACGACGCCTTTCAGGGCGCCTTTCACCGACTCAAAACGCTCGAGGTCTTCCACTTCAAGGCCCGTGGAGGTCAACAGCTCGCTGACCTTCTCGGCCGGATAATCGCAGTTGACATATTGTTTCAACCAGTTATAAGAAATCTTCATCTTATTGTATTTGTTTAATTATCAATTCGTTGTTACAAACTGCGTCCCGCAGTTTGCTCAAATTCCGCATTTACGAAACGGCAAAAATACAAAAAACTGACAAAATGGCACATTGTTTTTCTTGTTTTGGTGTGTTTTTTCAACCAATTAATCTTTTTCCCACCCGCTTTTGCCAAAGTTTCGGAAAAATCCCGTATCTTTGCGCCCAAATATATTAATAGGAATGGAAGAAAACCTCTTTTCAACCGACTACACCGACCTTCGTCTGATCCATACCTCTCGCTATGGCAACAGCCGTATCTTCGTGGCCAAGTTCAACGGCAAGAAGGTCATTGTCAAGGCGCTGAAGCCCGAGTGCATCAACGATGAAGCATGCCGTGCTTCGCTGCGCCAAGAGTATGACACCACCTCGATACTCGACAATAAATATATCCGCAAGGCTTTGGACTTCGTGCAAATCGAAGGCTATGGCGACTGCATTATCCTGGAATATATCGACGGCAAGTCACTCGCTGAGCATGTGCGCGTAGGTACCCTCTCCGAGAAACAGGTGAAGAGTGTCCTCGCCGAGGTGTGCGACGCTCTCTATTACCTTCACCGCAACGGCATCGTGCACTGCAACCTCAGCCCCGAGAACATCATGGTGACCAACGACGGCCGTGCCAAACTCATCGACCTTGGCGTGCCTGAGACCAAGCAAGACGCCGACCGCGAGCTGCTCATCAAGGAGATGGAGTTTGTAGCCCCCGAGATCATCAAAGGCGAGGATGTCGACAACCGTGCCGACATCTATTCCTTAGGCAAGATTATGGAGTTTATCGGCGAACGTAACATCTCGAAGCAGTTTGGCGGCGTGGCCACCCACTGCACCCAGTTCTCGCGCGAGCAACGCTTCGACAGCATCAGCGACGTGCGTTCTGCCATCACCAAGAGCCACTCCATTGTGAAGATCATCATCGTGGCTGCCGTTCTCCTCATCGTGGGCGTGCTTGCGTTCATCTACATCCCCAAGATCAAGGCTAACGTGGAGAAGGAACGCGCCGAACGTCTGGCCCACGACTTCACCCACGAAATTGACAAAATACAGGCTGGATTGCCCCAGCTCTGCGAGAAATACTCCTTGGGTTCGCTTGATGAGCCCATCGTCGTCGATTGGTCGGAAGACAGCCTCAAGATCGTCGAGACCCTCATGCCTTACCTCTCGATGGACGAATATAAGGACAAAGCCATGAAAGTCTTGGAAGACCAGAGCACCGGCATCATGAACAGCCGTCTTGACGATTTCGACGACCTGCTGCTCACCGAGTTCGAGAAGACCAACGATACCGTCGTGGCGAAAATCAAGGGTGGCTTGCCGGGTGCCACTGAATCTGTCCTTGATTCCGTCCTCCTCATCGAGGCCAAGAAATGGTATGGCTCGCGCCAATGACGCTTTTTGAACGTCACCGTAATAATCCAAGCTTTTTGGAGTTATTGTTTGTAAAACGACAACGAAGTGCATAGAAGAACCTACATATTCATGACGATAGGCTGCGTGATAGCCTTGATGCTGAGCGGATGCTCCACCAAGAAGAACACGCTTACCCGTCGCATGTACCATAACCTGACCAGCCACTACAACGTGTATTTCAACGGTGAGCAGAGCCTCAAGGATGGCGACAAGCAACTGCGCTCCGCCGTGAAGGACGACTATACCAAGGTGCTCCGTGTCTACAACTACGGTAACCAGCAAAACGGCACGGCGATGAATGCCACCATGGACCGCGCCTTGGAGAAGACTGCCATCTGCGTGCAGAAACACTCGATGAAGTTCGGAAGCCGCGAGCGCGTGAGATGGATCGACGACGCCTACCTCGTCATGGGCAAGGCGCATTTCTACAAGCACGACTATATCCCTGCCAAGCGCACCTTCGACTTTGTGGCCACCGAATTCAGCTACAACGATATCGCTTACGTGGCCAACCTGTGGCTCATCAAAACTTATATCCAAACAGAAGAGTATCCCAAGGCTGTGGCCATGATCGAGCAACTGCAAGCCAAGACCGCCGGCATGACCAAGCCCCCCAAGGAGCTGATGCGCAACGTCGACTTCACCATCGCCGACTACTATATCGCCGTGAAGGACTACAACAATGCCGTACGTTACCTCAAGAGCGGCTTGCTGTTCAACAAGGACCGTGACCTGCGCACCCGAGCCATGTTTATCTTAGGACAGATCTACATGCAACAAGGCGACGCCCAACGTGCCACGGCACAGTTCAAGAAGGTCGTCAAGCGCAACCCCGAATACGAGATGCAGTTTGAAGCCCGCATGAACATGGCCAAGATGGGCACCGCCGATAATGCCAAGGAGCTTTACAAGATGATGAACAAGATGCTGCGCGACCCCAACAACGAAGACTATCGCGACCGCATCTATTACGCCATGGCCGAACTTGCCCTCCGCGAAGGCGACGAGAGTAAGGCCATCAACTACCTCCGCAAGTCGGTGGCAGCCTACAAGGACAACCAGCTGCAACGCATGTACTCGTCGCTCAAGGTGGCCTCCATGTTCTTTGAGCGCAGCGACTACGAACTAGCCCAGGCCTACTATGACACCGCTGTGACCAGCATGAACCGCGAATACGAGGGCTACGACAGCATCATGAACATCTCGCATACCCTCAACGAGCTGGTGATGTATGCCTCCGTCGTCCGCGACCAGGACAGCCTCTTGCGTGTGGCTGCCATGGACAGCATCTCGCGCAACGCCCTCATCGACCGCATCATCGCCCAAGTCATAGAGCAGGAACAGATAGAGAAGGAAAAGCGCGAGTATGAGGAACAGCTCGCCCTGATGGGCTCCGCTGTGGGCGACATCGAGCGACCCAAGTCGGAAACCAGTACGGGAAGCGGATCGTCGTGGTATTTTTATAACCCCACGTCCGTCTCGAAAGGCATGACCGAGTTCACTCGCAAATGGGGCATGCGCAAAAACGAAGACAACTGGCGCATTAGCGACAAGCGAAGCATGACGGCATTCTTTGCTGGCGATGACGAAGTTGCGTCATCCTCACAAGGTAAACCCGGTAAGTCCCAGCCAGACTCACTCAGCACTTCCTACACCACCCACGACCGTGGATACTACCTCCAAGACCTGCCTTTCACCATGGAACAAAAGGAGGTGGCCGACTCGCTCATCGCCGACGGACTCTATCACCTGGGATTCCTCTATATGGACCGCCTTAACGACCTGCCGCGCTCCATCGAGTCGTACGAGAAACTCGACACCCGCTATCCAGGATACGAGAAAGAGCTACCCACATGGTATGCACTTTACAAGATGCACAAAGACCTCAACCACGAGGAGGAGTCGCTGGTCTATAAAGGCAAGATCTTCGACAAATATCCTACGTCGAGCTATGCTGAGTTTATCAACGACCCCGAATATTTCAAGAAATTGCAGGCTCAGGAGAAAGAGGCCTCCGACTTCTATACCAAGACCTACGAGGCTTTTGAGCAAGGACAATACTACCGCGTGAAGATGAACACCGAACGCGCCATGGAGCTTTATGCCACCGACACGGCTTTCATGCCGCGCTTCGCTTTCCTCCACGCCGTGGCCCAAGGACGCCTCGTCTCCATCGACACGATGGCCTTTGCACTTTACGACCTGGTGCGCACCTACCCCAATAGCAGCATCACACCTTACGCACGACGGGTGCTTGAAAACGTCAACGAGGAATACAGCTTGGGCTTGGTGCTCAACGACATCAACAGCAAGGAAGCAGGGGAGAAGCCCGAGGTGAAGAAGGCCTCGCCTTATACCTACGAGCCTAACATCGAGCACTTCGTCATGATCGTGTGTGACTCGAAGAGCGTACGCATTGACCCGCTGCTGGTGCGCCTCAGCGACTTCAACAAAAAGGAACACCGCACACGATCGTTCAATATCAAGAACCTCATCCTCGACGACAATCGCACCCTTATCACCATCGGCAATTTCGAAAACGAGGAAAAGGCTGCGCTGTATCTCTCCTCGATGACCATGTCGGACTATGTCTTCGGCGGCATCGACAAGACGAAATACTCTGCCGTCACCATCTCTATTAAGAACTATCCCATCTTCTATCAGTCGAAAGACATGGAAGAATACAATACATTCATCGGAACTAACACTAAAAAGTAAGAAAATGGCTTTAATGGAATCATCAGTACGCAACCTTCTCGGTAACGGTACCACAATCAAAGGCGACATCGAGTCGAATGGCGACATCCGCATCGACGGCCACCTCATCGGCTCCCTCAAGTCCAACGGCAAGGTCGTGATAGGGCAGACCGGCGTCATGGAAGGTGACCTCACCTGCAAGCAGGCTGAAGTGTCGGGCGTGGTGAAAGGCAATATCACCACCGAAGAACTCACCGCCCTGAAATCCACCTCGAAGGTGGAGGTCGACCTGACCACCAAACAGCTCCTCATCGAAGTGGGTGCCCAGTTCACTGGCAAGTGCGTCATGGGACAACAGTCGACGGTGGCGATGCCTAAGCAAAAAATTGGCTGACGATGGACGAAAAGCTTATGAAGCGTTTCGGCTACGAAGCCATCGAACAGTACGACCCGGAGAAGCTGGCCCAGCTGCAAGAGCACTATGAGGCCATCCTCCGCATCCTTGGCGAAGACCCGCAACGTGAGGGTCTTCAGAAGACGCCTTTGCGCATGGCGCGCTCGATGCAGTTTCTCACGCAAGGTTACAATCAAGACCCGATGGAGATTCTGCTCTCGGCCAAGTTCAAGGAGGACTACCGACAGATGGTCATCGTGAAGGACATCGAGGTGTATTCGCTTTGCGAGCATCACCTGATCCCGTTCGTCGGCAAGGCGCATGTGGGTTATATTCCCAACGGTTACATCACGGGGCTGAGCAAGATTGCCCGCGTGGTGGAGGCTTATTCGCGCCGCCTTCAGGTGCAGG
>CAMYYV010000106.1 GCA_947303625.1 uncultured Bacteroidales bacterium
ACGTGATGCGCCAGACCCTGATGTGGGGTGGCTTGGAGAGCATCGCCTTCAACCAAAACCGTAAGGTCAGCGACATGAAATTCTTCGAGTTCGGCAACGTCTATTTCTTCGATGCAAGCAAAGTCGGCGACGAGACCAAGCCGCTCAAACCCTATAACGAGCACACCTGCCTCGACCTCTTCCTCACTGGCAACAAGCAAGCCGAGCTGTGGAACGCCCCGAGCAAAGCCCTCGACTATTTCGACCTGAAAGAATACGTCATGGGCGTACTCAACCACTTCAAGTTCGACTTCAACGCTTTGGAGGCCAAGGAAGCCAACCTGCCGCATTTCGACTATGCCACCACCTATTGCATTGACGGTAAGGAGATTGTGACTCTCGGCAAACTCAGCAAGAAGACCTTGAAGCACTTCGACCTGAAGAAAGACGTCTACTACGCCACCTTCAACTGGACCGTGATGATGCAATGCCTGGCCAAGGCCAAGGAAGTGCACTTCGAGCCGCTGTCGAAGTTCCCCGCCGTGCGCCGCGACCTCGCCATGATTTTCGACAAGAACGTCACTTTCGACGAAGTCAAGAAAGTCGCCATGGCCGCCGAGAACAAGATCCTGCAGTCGATGAGCCTCTTCGACGTCTACGAAGGCGAGAAGATCCCGGAAGGCAAGAAACAATATGCCATGAGCTTCGTGCTGATGTCGCCCACCACCACCCTCACCGACAAGGTGATTGAGAAGACGATGGGGAAGATTCAGGGCGCGTTTGAACAGCAGTTGGGAGGAGTTTTGAGATAATGGACGTACAAGCAATAAAGCGGACTTTCGGCATCATCGGCACCGACCCCGAGTTGGACCGTGCCATCGGCATTGCGGCACAGGTGGCCGCCACCGACCTCACCGTGCTCATCACGGGTGAGAGTGGCACGGGTAAGGACGTGTTTCCGAAGATCATCCACCAAAACAGCGCGCGCAAACATGGCCCATACTTTGCCGTCAACTGCGGCGCTATTCCCGAGGGCACCATCGACTCCGAACTCTTCGGCCACGAGAAAGGTGCCTTCACGGGTGCCGTCAATGAGCGTAAAGGTTATTTCGAGATTGCCGACAAGGGCACCTTGTTCTTGGATGAGGTGGGCGAGCTGCCTCTCTCCACCCAAGCGAGATTGCTGCGCGTACTCGAAAACGGTGAGTTTATCCGCGTGGGCGGTTCCAAGGTGATGAAGACTAACGTCAGAATCGTAGCTGCTACCAATGTGGACTTGCCTTTGGCCATTGAGAAAGGCCGTTTCCGCGAGGATTTATACTATAGGTTGAACACTATTCCGATCCATATCCCAGCCTTGCGCGAAAGAAAAGAAGACATCCCGCTCTTGTTCCGCAAGTTTGCCGCTGATTTCGCCGAGCGCAACCACATCCCTGCCATCACGATGACACCCGATGCCATGAAGATGATGGAGAACTATCGTTGGGATGGCAACATTCGTCAGCTGAAAAACGTCACTGAGCAGATTTCCATTATGGAGACCGACCGCAACATCACGGCGGAGACTTTGGCTAAGTACCTGCCTAACAGGGTTCAAAGCACATTGCCCATGTTGCTGCCACACGATGATTCTATGGACAGCGTCAGTGAGCGCGACTTGCTCTATCGCGTGCTTTTCGACATGAAAAAAGACATTGCCGAACTGCGTGCGCAGGTCAACAATATCAGCAACAGCCACCCCGTTGAAACGAACTACGTCCAAGCTACACCTGTGACACAGATTGGTGACACGGTAGTAACCCGTGTGAGCCAAACCGAACCGGAAGATAACGAGCAGGAGTTTGCGGAATTCGTTCCCGCAGAGGAAGCGCATTATGGGGTCGTATCGACAGGCTCTACGAACGGTATGCCCGAAACGCTATCCCTCGAACATCACGAGAAAGAGATGATTATCAAGGCTTTGGAAGCCCATCGAGGCAAACGCAAGGATGCTGCCAAGGCTTTGGGCATCAGTGAGCGCACACTTTACAGAAAAATCAACGAATACGGCATCGATTTATGAGGATAAAGGCTAAAATAGCGGTTCTTGTATTGGCTTTGGTGTTCGTCTGCCACGGTTGCGGCATCTATTCCTTCTCAGGCGCATCGATTCCTGCCGAGGCCAAGACTGTTTCAGTGGAATACTTCCCGAACCATGCCCAACTCGTCAACCCGTTGTTGAGCGACAACCTCACCAACGCTCTACGCGATGCGATGACCAACCAAACCACCTTGGATGTGGTGGAAACCGGTGGTGACCTATCCTTTGAAGGCGAAATCACTGATTACAAGACCAATCCCGCGGCCATCACAGGTCAGACCGCAGCCATGAACCGGCTCACCATCACCGTAAAAGTAAGGTTCAGCAACCGCCTTGACGAATCGAAAGACTTTGAGCAAACCTTCTCCCGTTATGAGGACTACCCCAGCGACCAAGACCTAAACTCGGTGCAAGAGGCACTCACTACGACCATCGTTGACCAATTGGTGGAAGACATATTCAATAAGGCATTGGTAAACTGGTAATTTGGAATGCGGAATGATGAATAACGAACAACACTATACTCTAATCTTTAACTTACAACTACTCTCAACTCTATACTCTCAACTCTAAACTGAAAAGATGGACAGCAAGCAACTGATAGGATACATGACACGGCCTGAGATGCTGAAAGGCGAGGCTGTGAAAGAGATGGAACAGCTGGTGGCAGACTATCCCTATTTTGCCATTGGGCAGACCCTATTGGCCATCGCCTATCAGAACACGAATGACGAACGCTATGAGAGTCAGCTGAGACGCACGGCAGCCCTTGTGCCCAACCGCGATAAGCTGCGCCTGTTCACATTAATTGCCCGTCACCGCTTCGAAAGTGAACCTGAAATCCCTGCTTTGCCCGATGAGATTGCTCCTGTTGACAACGTGCCCTCCAAAACTGAGCCCGTCGAGACACAAGAAGAGCAAAACAGCAATATCATCCGCGAAAAGGTGTTCATCATCCCCGAGATCGACCTCAGCGGCAGCCAGGAAGAGCTTTCGGCCGAGATGGCTTTACTCGAAGAAAAACGTAAATCGTTAGACGAGCTAAAAGCCATCATCGCCAACCGACTGAAAGAAATCGAAGACGAGAAACATCGTAAGGAAGCCGAGCAGCCCAAGCCAAAGAAACTCTCTCGTAAAGAACTGATAGACAAGTTTATACTTGAAAATCCAAGCATATCCAGACCTAAAGCAGAGTTCTACAATCCCATCTCGGTGGCGCAAAACAGCATCATCGACCAAGAGAATATCGTCAGTGAAACTCTGGCCAAAATCTATGAAAAACAGGGCTATATTGACAAGGCAATTTCAATTTATGAAAAATTAAGCTTGAAATATCCAGAAAAAAGTCGTTATTTTGCAGCCCAAATTGAAGAGCTCAAGAAAGTCAAACATTAAATCAATAAACATGTACACATTAGTAGTAATTTTAATCCTGATTGTCAGTGTGTTATTAGGATTGATCGTTCTGGTTCAGAACTCAAAAGGTGGCGGTTTGGTGTCCAACTTCGGTGGTGCCAACCAGATGATGGGCGTGCGTCAGACGACCGATTTCCTTGAAAAAGCCACGTGGACATTGGGTGCCATCTTGGTGGTGCTCTGCCTCATTTCGAGCATTACACTCCCCAAGAACTCCAAAGAAGGTGCTCCCAAGAGCGAACTTGAGAACATCGTTCCAGCCCTTCCTTCGACTGAGGTTCCTGCTTCCACGACGACCCTGCCTGATGCCAGCGAGGCTCCTGCTGAGACTCCCGCTGAAGCTCCGGCTGAATAAACGGAAGACAATCAACAAAATGATAAAAAGGACGACTTTAAGTCGTCCTTTTTTATTGTTCATTTATGGCTGTCCGTGGTACGATTCGGCTGCCGTGGTACGACAGCCCTACAGACCCAACGAAAAACAATCACCGTTTTTTATAAAACCGATCCAATTCCCATTTCATAGGATTGTTTTGGATATAATCGGCAATATGGTTCATTTCTGTAATGTTACGGATGATATGATCATGGTAACGTGGTTGCCATGCAAATGAAATGACATGTTCATTGGCATTTTTCGTAACAGCGGATTTGTATTGCCCTATGATTCGCGACAACCGACCACAACAATAAGAACGGCGTTGCATTTCTTCGTTTTTATCTAATTGGGAATCGTCAATGATTGGTTCTTCCCAGCGGCTGCCCTGATAGGACAGCCCTACAGCCCCGGAATCATGCATCATGTTCTCGTTTTGGACTGTAGAGCTGTCGCATTGCGGCAGCCGCTCATCGTCAGGCCATTCAATTGGATTATCCACAATAACAATCATGTGAATATGATTTGGCATCACCACAAATTCTGGAACTGCGACATTATCATTGATTTCTGGAATTCTTTCGATGCAACGCAACGCAAATTCCCCAATTTCCGACAATTCCATTTTACCATCAACAATATCGCCAAAATACAAATCATGGTTTTTCGTGCAAAAGGTCACGAAATACCTACCGCCATTGTAATCGTGCCATGTTGCACGCGGTGATTTCCGTTGTGGTAGATTGTATGGCATTGACATTCAATTTTGCGCAAAGGTATTGTTTTTTCGTAAAACAGAATAATGGCAATAAACAAATATGTGGCTGCAGTGGTACGACAGCCCTACAGACCCATAGAATAACGTTTACCGTTGGGGCTGTAGGGCTGTCACATCGTGGCAGCCGCACATTGTGGCAGACAAAAAACAGCGTACCCCACATGGGATACGCTGTTTTCATTAGAATTGGGGAATAATTATTTCCCTTCGCTAAGCTTCTTGTAGCCTTCGTAGCGGAGTCTAGCAAACTGTTCGGTCTTGGCGAACAATTCCTTGGCTTCCTCGGGGAAGGTCTTCACGAGCGAGTTGTAACGCACCTCACCCATGATGAACTTCTGGAAGTCGGCCCAGTTGGGTTCCTTCGAATCCAAGTGGAAGCCGTTCTTGCCTTCCTCTTCCTCGGCGGGGTTGAAGCGCCAGAGGTGCCAGTAACCGCAGTCGACGGCGAGCTTCTCTTCCATCTGGGAGTGACCCATACCGATCTTGATGCCGTGGTTGATACACGGAGCGTAGCAAATCACCAGCGACGGGCCCGGATAAGCCTCAGCTTCCTTGATGGCCTTGAAGTACTGGGCTTGCGAAGCACCCATGGCGACCTGAGCCACATAGACGTAGCCGTAGCTCTTGGCAATCATGCCGAGGTCTTTCTTGCGGACCTTCTTACCGGAGGCAGCAAACTTGGCCACAGCACCAGCAGGCGTAGCCTTGGAGCTCTGACCACCCGTGTTCGAGTAAACCTCGGTGTCGAGGACGAGGACGTTGACGTCT
>CAMYYV010000107.1 GCA_947303625.1 uncultured Bacteroidales bacterium
CGGATGTCCTTCTTCGGCAGCTTAAGCAGGCCTTCCACGCCCACGATGGCGGTACGCTGGAAGCCCGTCGGGATGGAGCCGTCGAGGTATTGTTTACGGGTGATATGCACCTCGCCCACGATGTTCAGGTTGGAACGCAGGGCGATGATGATGGCGTTATGCAGTGCCTCGCGGTTGATGGGGAACGGCGGGGTGTCGTCGATGTCGTAGGTGCAGGCGGTGCCGTTCTTGATGCGGTAGACGATTTCCTTCTTCGTCTTGAACTCCATCAAGGCCGTGCCGTCGTATTCGCCCAGCTCGGAGAGGGTGGGGCGCATGTGGCGGATCAGCTCGGCATCGTAGTCCTCAAACTTGTTGAATTGTCCGGCGGGGCAGTGGCAGAACAGCTTCTCTTTCGTCTTGATTTGCTGGTGCACTTCCAGTCCCGACATGAAGCCTATGCGGTCATAGTCTTCCTGTGTGGCTTTCTTGCGCTCGACATAGCCGGCCTGTTGCTTGGTCAGCTCGTAGTTGGCGCGTGGGTCAAAGTTGGTGCTCATATTTCGTAATTTGTTGATTTCAAATTTCAGAATTTCAAGATTCTTTTGACACGGGACTACTGGACGCGAGACTGCGAGACCGTAGTTCTTCCGTCATAAAAAGAATCGGCTAAAATAGAGAATATTTGGATTGGTTTTGAAAAATAGGAGAATTTTCTTTCAAAAAAACAATTGCTTTAATAGCCATTGAATTTGTCGAAGACGTGTTTCTTTAAATTATTGAATTCTTTTTTTGTTAGATATAAATCACCATACATCTCCTCGCCAATCTCGTCTAAATAGGCATACAAGTCTTTGGTTTTCAATTGCTGTTTTTTGTATCCAACAATCGTTTTCTTTATCGGGTCAAGGGCAAACGACTCAGCATCGGAGTCAGGTCCTTCAGGCCAATTCACAAAGTTTACTGCTTCGGTAAGCACCAACGAAGACCCTTGTAACATAAACGAGCCTTTACTAGTATAATCACCTTCATTAAACATGCAACTGAATTCCATGTAACCGCCATTGTCAAAGACGAGAAGGCTGTGACATTCACCGTCTTCCCACCATCCTTCTAACCAATCCATGGTGATACCTTCATCCACGGCTTCTGAAGGCTTCTCACACACATATTTGCTAAGCACATATCCCACGATGCCATTGCAGTCAATCTTGGTCCATTCGCCCTCGACGCTCAAAAGGACAGCGCCTTCGGAACCATTCCTAAACACACCAACGACGGGAGCCTTGGCTTCGGTAGTCTCGCGGATGTTGACATAACCGTCAAAAGCGCAGGCATACACACGGGGACGGGTATCGGCAGGCTCTGCCTCTTCGACAGGTGCAGCTGGCTGCGGTTCGACGTTTGTCGGTTCTTTGTTGTTGTTCGTCTTGTCTTGGCCATCGCCTCCGCAAGAAACCATCATGCCCATACCAAGCAGGAGCATCGCTGCATAAACGAGTTTCTTCATGATTATCTGTTTTTAGTTTTCGTTGCAAAAATACTACAATTAATGCATTGTTTATTATTTCCCATCCTTCCCATCGTCAATCGTCCTCGCAATCTTCTCGATGTTCAGGCTGCGTGCCGAAGCATCGATGATTTCCTTATAAATACCGCCTTTCTTGTAGATTTCGTCCGGGTTGCCTGACTCTTCCACATGGCCGTTCTGAAGGGCGTAGATGAGGTCGGCGTCGATGATTTGGGAGATACTGTGTGAGATGATGATGACGGTACGGTCTTTCTTGATGGCATCGAGGCTGTTTTTAATCTGTTCGGTCGAGATGGCGTCGAGGCTGGCGGTGGGCTCGTCGAGGAAGATGATGGGCGGGTTCTTGAGGAACATACGTGCGATGGCGATGCGCTGCTGCTGACCTCCCGAGAGGTCGGAGGCCTTGTTTTCGAACTGCATGGGTAACGCCATGATCTGGTCGTAAATATACGATTTCTTGGCGGCTTCCACCACTTCTTCGTGGGTTGCATCGGGCTTGCCGTAGAGGATGTTCTCCTCGATGGTGCCGTCGAAGATGTGGTTCTTTTGCAGTACGAGACCGATATTGTCACGGAGAAACTTGGTATCGTATTCGCGCAAGTCGACGCCATCGAGGGTGATGGTGCCCACTTGGGGTTCATAAAATTTATCCAACAGATTGACGATGGTGCTCTTACCCGCTCCTGATAGACCCACAAATGCCGTGATTTTATTGGGTTCGATGGTCATGTTGATGCCAAAAAGAGCCTGATTTCCATTGGGATAAGTGAAATCAACATTCTGGATTTCGAACTTGCCGTGAATCTTCTCGGGACGATAGGTACCCGAAGGTTCCACTTCATCGTCCGCATCAAGGATGCCGAAGAATCCCTCGGCGTAGATGAGAGCGTCGTTCACGTCGTCGAAGATGCGCTGCAACTGGGTGATGGGGGCAATGACGTTGCTGAACAGCATAACGTGGTACATGATCTTACCGATGGTCATGCCCGGGTAACCCATCAACACAAGATAGGCTGTGAGGATGATGACCAGCACCGTGCCGACCTGCTTCACAAAGCTCTTCACACCGTTGTAGTAAAACGCCACCTTGCGCGTTTTCATCTGGTTTTCAGTGACTTGGTTTTGGATATCCAGCTGTTTCTGGCCTTCGATTTGCTCACGGTTGAAGCTCTTGATGACATTGATGGAGTCGATGATGTTCTTGATGCCTTGGCTCTTGGTCTCGAGGTGCGAACGCATCTCGCGGCGCCATCCTTTCAGTCGTCGGGCCTGACGGTAGGTGATCCAAAAGTAGACAGGCACGATAGCCAAAGCCACCAAGCCGACATAGACATTGGCGATAAACATCAGTATCAAAGCCAAGATAGCGCTCGTGAACAACGGCAAGAGGTCGATGAAGAAGTTCTGCACCGTGCGTGAGAGGCTGCTCACACCTTGGTCGATACGAGCCTGGAGCTTGCCCGTCGCGTTTTCGCCCGTGTTGAAGAAGGACATCTTGAAGGTAAGTACCTTCTCGATGACGCTTTGGGCGAGATCGCGGCTGACGAAGATGCGCATCCTTTCGCCGAAGTAGTTCTGCGCGAAAGTAATCAAGGCGGAGAGGATCTCCTTGCCGAGCAGCACCACCGAGATGATGGTGATGATACGTACCGCTTGAGCACCCCATTCCACATTATCGTTCACCAGCCCGTTGACCTTATCAACGGTCCAATCAAGCACGATGGCGTTGACCTGCGCCATCAGTGAGCCCAAGAGGGTCAGGATTAAAGTGATGAACACCAGCCATTTGTAAGGCTTCACAAAGGGACTGACGTTCTTGAATAGTTGGAAGAGATTCATCTTATGTTGGGTTTATTTATTTGTTTCTTCGGGACATACATACATCCTGCAATTGCGGCAGTCGAATTCGAGGCGGAAGGTGTGGGCACCGTTGCGGATGAAAAGCGGCGTGGCGCGTTGACCCGTTTCCTTGCTGCACATCCCGTTGGCATAGCGGATGCAGTGGTGGCAGGTCATGAGGTGGTCGGGGATGGCGTCGGGATCTAACCTTGTAGAGACGCATTGCATGCGTCCGTTTTCAGCGGACACATTCGATGTGGCGGACACATTCGATGTGGCGGACACATTCGATGTGTCCGTACAGCGAATTTCGCGGTTATCCCGATGGTTTTCAATTAATGCATTAATCAGTTTTTCAACCAATTGTCGTTTCATCTCGCCGATGACGGAAGCGGGGATGAGGCGCGGCGCAGCGAATTGTAATTCCAAGTTAACGGGATTGAAGGGGGTGTCGCCCCACTGCAGGGCCTTTTTGCGGATGTTGTCGATAGCCTTTTCGGGGTTGTTGGCGAGGATTTTGTCGCATTGTATCGTCGTCCTTGTATGGACACACCGCGTGTGTCCGTTTTGTGCGGACGCATGCGATGCATCCGTACAATTGGCAATCAATTCATACCCCGTTTCGATTTCGGACAAGGTCAATTCAATGTCAATCTTGCGATTGCCCGCCGAGGCATCCACCTGCTTCTGCCATTCCAGGTCGAGGTTGCGATAGATCCTCGCACCTCGATGTGTACCATGAGGACGGTTTGTAGAGACGGTGACAATGTCAGCAACTGCGTCCTCGCAGTTGTGGTTAGGACCGTGTTTTCCGACTGCGGGGACGCAGTCGGCGACAGTGTTGACACGAAGGCCAATCAATTCATTGTTCTGGTTCAAGAAACACAGACCGTCGCCATTATGAAGGGTTTTGTCGGTAGCGATTTCCATGCGCAAGGGGTTGCACCACGTCACCTCGCCGATGTATTCGCCCATCGACTTGGGCGTGAAGGGCGAGCCGATGCCTTTCTGCCGCCCGTTGATGAAAAAATCGGTGAAACCTCGGTTGAACGATTTCTCGGGGTTAACCTCGAAGGTGTATTGACAATGGCCACACGACGATGGGGCATATTCGGGTCGGCGTGTAAAGATCTCGTCCAGTTTCTGACGGTAGAATGCCGTCACATTCTTCACATAATCAGCGTCTTTCATCCGGCCTTCGATCTTGAAACTGGTGATACCCGCATCCATCAATTCCTCGAGATGCGCGCTATTGTTGAGGTCTTTCAGGCAGAGCAGATGGCTGTTTTTGACGAGGACGTTGCCCTCAGCATCGAGCAGGTCATAAGGCAGACGGCAAGGCTGGGCACAGGCGCCGCGGTTGGCGCTGCGGTTGCCGATGTATTGGCTGAGATAGCACTGCCCACTGTGGCTCACGCACAAGGCGCCGTGGACGAAGAACTCGAGTGGTACCGTTGTCTTCTCACGAATGGCACGGATTTCCTTCAGGCTCAGCTCGCGACCGAGAACGACTTGGCTGAAGCCAAGGCTTTCCAGTTGCTGCACCTTCTCCACCGTCAGGTTGTCGCACTGAGTGGAGGCATGGAGCGGAATGGGCGGCAGATCGAGCTGCAGGAGTTGCATATCCTGCACGATGAGGGCATCGACGCCTGCGTTCCAGCAGTCGTAGGCCATTTGCCGGGCGCGTTCCAGCTCGTCATTATATAATAAGGTATTGAGGGTGACATAGACCTT
>CAMYYV010000108.1 GCA_947303625.1 uncultured Bacteroidales bacterium
CAGACCGTCATCCTGCAAGCCCACATGGACATGGTGTGCGAGAAGAACAGCGACAAGAAGCACGACTTCGAGAAAGACCCCATCGAGCCTGTCATCAAGGGCGAGTGGCTGCATGCCAACGGCACGACCCTCGGCGCTGACGACGGCATCGGCGTGGCTGCGGCCTTGGCCGTCATCGCCGACCCGAAGGTGGAACACGGTCCGCTCGAGTGCATCTTCACCGTCGACGAAGAGACGGGCCTCACGGGCGCCATGAAACTCGACCCGGAAGACTTCACCGGCCGTATCCTCCTCAACCTCGACAGCGAGGACGAAGGCGAGATCTTCATCGGCTGCGCCGGTGGCATGGACACCATCGTGAAGGTGTGGTACGAACTGGAGCCCGCTCCTGAGGACAGCACCGCCTACCGCATCACCGTGAGCGGCCTGAAAGGCGGCCACAGCGGCGACGACATCAACAAGAACCTGGCCAACGCCAACAAGCTGCTGACCCGTATCCTGTGGCAAGCCACCAACTGGTTCGACCTCGCCCTCTACGACTTCCAGGGTGGCAACCTGCGCAACGCCATCGCGCGTGAAGCCACGGCAGTGGCCTTCATCCCCAACGAGAGCGTGGGCGACTTCCTGCACTATGTGAAGGACATGGAGAAACACTTCAAGCAAGAGTACCAAGTGACCGAGCCTGGACTGAAAGTCACGGCAGAAGTAGCCGAGGTGCAGCCCGACGTCGTCATCGACGAGATGTCGCAGTACGATCTGCTCAACGGCCTCTATGCCTGCCCGCACGGCGTCATCGCCATGTCGCAGACCATCCCGAACTTCGTGGAGACCTCGACCAACCTCGCCTCGTGCAAGAAGAAGGAAGGCTATTTCTTCATCCAGACCTCACAGCGCAGCTCCATCGAGTCGTCGAAGCAAGACATCGCCGACATGGTGGAAGCCGTGTGGAGCCTCGCCAACGCCGACGTGGAGCACACCGACGGCTATCCGGGCTGGACACCCAACCCCGACAGCGTCATCTGCGACATCGCGGTGAAATGCTATAAGAAGCGTTTCAAGAAAGACCCGAAGGTACGCGCCATCCATGCCGGACTGGAATGCGGCCTCATTGGCGACAAGATCGCTGGCATGGACATGATCAGCTTCGGTCCCACCCTGCGCGGCGTCCACTCACCCGACGAGCGTTGTGAGATCGCGACTGTGCAGATGTTCTGGGACTTCATGTGCGACATCCTGAAGAACATACCGGTGGTTGAAGCGTCCAAGGTCAAGAAGGCTCCTGCCAAGAAAGCCACGGCTAAGAAGGCCCCTGCAAAGAAGGCTGTTGCTGAGAAAGCACTGGTCGAAGAGGCTGTCACCGAGACAAAAGCTCCTGCCAAGAAGAAGGCCACCAAGAAGGCTGCGCGCACGAAAGCGCCTGCCCATAAATCCCAGGCCAAAAAAGCCATTGGCAGCAAGAAGGCAGCGTCTGTTCAAAAAGCCGCCGTCAGCAGAGCCACGGTCAAAAAGACCGCGGTCAAGAGAGGCAAGAAATAAGGCTAGGCTTTTAAGATGAAAAAAGTCCATCGGGGTTTCCGATGGACTTTTTCTTTGTAATGCAACAAATAAAGTCCATATTCAAATCAGATTTTGACGTAAATAATATAATTTTTCGCTTCAAATAATATAGAGATAAATATTAATCGTATCTTTGCGGCGATAAACAAGATTATTCACTTCAATAATAGATGGATTTATGAACACGCCGAATTGGATATGGCAATACACCGGATGGCCTCATTTCTGTTGGAATAACGATAGTGTTATTGGTCCGTTAGCCCACGTACGTGAGAAACAAGGAAGGTTACTGGGACTGATGAACAGCCTCGGCCTTGACACTCAAAGTGCCTCATCGCTTGATGTGATGACCGAAGACGTGTTACGTAACAACGAAATCGAAGGTCTGCTGCTCAACCCACAACATGTACGTTCATCGGTCGCTCGTCATCTTGGCCTTGATACTGCAGGTTTACCTATGCCCGACCATTACACCGAAGGTGTGGTGCAAGTGATGTTGGATGCCGTACAACACGCCGATGCTCCTTTGACCGAGCAACGTCTGTTCAACTGGCATGCAGCGTTGTTTCCCATGGGACGAAGTGGCATCATTCCCATCACCGTGGCAGCATGGCGACAAGGCGCAGAGCCAATGCAAGTGGTCAGCGGCGCCATGGGAAAAGAGAAGGTACACTATGAAGCCCCACCATCGACGGATGTACCCCATCAGATGCATCTGTTCTTGGATTGGTTCAACAGCGAGCCTACTACCGACCCTGTTCTGAAAGCTGCCGTAGCCCATCTTTGGTTTGCCAACATACACCCGTTTGATGATGGCAATGGACGCTTGACACGTACAATCACCGATATGCTCTTGGCGCGCGCCGATGGCACGCCCAAACGCTTCTACAGTATGTCAGCCGCTATCCTTCACGAAAGAAAGAATTACTATGAAGTCTTGGAATACATGGGTAAACATGGCTTGGACATCACGCAGTGGCTTTTGTGGTTCTTGCAAACCATGGAAATTGCCATCGACACCGCTGGTGAAAAGACACATCGGGTGCTACGAAAAGCGCTGTTCTGGCAGAAAAAGTGCAATATAGCACTTAACGATAGACAAATCAAAGTCATCAACCGCCTTTGGGACGGCTTCGAGGGTAGGCTAAACACCAGCAAGTGGGCCAAAATGACCAAGACATCCCCCGCTACCGCCTTGCGCGACATACAAGACCTTGTCGAAAAAGGCATACTTTGCTGCTCCGATGAAGGAGGACGTAGTACAAATTATGAATTAGTAGAGGAATAAGATTCTTCGTCTATGATTTGCAAATAGGGCTGTCTCCAAATGGGAAACAGCCCTTTTTCGTTTTTCACTATTGTTGATCTTTATTTCGTCTTGTCCGGCCAAGCAGGAAGGTCGGGGATGTCGGGATAGTCCTTCATCTGTTCGAGGATAACCTCAATGGCCTTGTTCAACTGGTCGTCAATGCCTTCAAACTCGCGGGCAGGGTCGTTGTCAATGACGATGTCGGGATCGACGCCATAGCCCTCGATGACCCAGTTGCCTTTCTCGTCGAAGGGAGCAAACTCGGGACGAGTCAGCGAGCCACCATCAATAAAGGGCAGGCTGCCGCGGATGCCGACCACACCGCCCCAGGAACGCATACCGATGGTTGTGCCTATCTTGTGCTTCTTGAACTGATAGGGGAACAGGTCACCGTCGGAAGCAGAGTACTTGTTGAACAGCAACACCTTGGGGCCCAGCATCATCTTGGTGGGCTTGGTCTCAGGCTCGCCGTTACGCATGACATCATACATTGAAAGCTCACGGCGCAGACGTTCCACAATCATCGGGCTGACATTGCCGCCACCATTGCCACGGTCGTCGATAATAAGCGCTTTCTTGTCGAGTTGAGGATAGAAGTACTTAGCGAACTCGTTCAGGCCTTCCACACCCATGTCGGGGATGTGGATGTAACCCACCTGACCGTTGGTGGCCTTGCTCACTTTCTCCACATTACCTTGTACCCAGTTGTAATAATACAAGCCCGTCTCGTCAGCGATGGGTTTCACCACTACATCACGGGCGCCACTCTCCGAGGCCTTGCTGTTCAAGGTCAGCAGCACCGCCTTGTCGGCCTTGCCGATGAGGGCGCTGTACATATCGTTCATGTCCTTGGTGCTCTGCCCATCGATGGCAATGATATAGTCGCCTTCCTTGGCATTTACACCGACCTCGGTCAGCGGCGAGCGGGTCTTGTCGTTCCAATTCTCGCCTTTCAGGATTTTGTCGATTTGGTAATAACCCGACTTGTCGCGGTGGATGCGACAGCCCAGCATACCCATGGGGATGCGTTCGGGCTTCACGCGATCGCCTTCACCCACATAGGCGTGACCGATGTTGATCTCACCAATCAGCTCACCGATAAGGTAGTTGACATCGTTACGATCGGCGCAATAGGGCAACAGTTTTCCATATTTCTCCTTCATCGCTGGCCAGTCCACGCCATGCATGTTGGGTGCATAGAAGAAGTCACGCATCTGACGCCAGGCCTCGTTGTAGATTTGCGTCCACTCTGTGCGCAGGTCGACCCATTTTTTCATATTGGTCAGGTCGATTTCGCCATCGCCACCACCCTTGCCAGGCTCACCAGGCTTCATACCTGCACTCGGAGCGCCACCGCCACCAGGCATCGGACCCTTCGGGGCGTTGACTACCTTATAGCCACGACCTTCGCGCATGAGCATCTTGGTGCCGTCGGCAGAGAGTTCGTAGCCCATGCCGCCACCGATGTTCGTGACCTTCTTCGCCTTGGCGTCGAAATAGTTAAGGCCACCGCCATTACGACCGACAGCCACAAAGTACAAGCCATCCTCGACACCCGTCAGGTTCCAGTAGCGTCCCGCATTGACAGGCAGCACCACTACCCTATTGCTGATGCCCTCGAAGTCGATTTTCACCTCCTTGGCTTCCTTCTTGCCTTCGGGTTTGGGACCTTTCGGGCCAGGGCCATCGGGTTTGCCACCCTTCGGACCATCAGGCTTGTCCATGAATTCATCCTTTGGGCCTTCCTTTTCGCCCTCTGCTTTCACTTCATCGTTCTCGGTGAGGAAAGGCGACGGCGTGTCTTTCTGTAAGGTCAGCAGATAGACCTTCGACATGTCAGTATAGACATGGTTCCATTCGAGCCAGCCATAGGTCGGGCGGAAGTCGCGCTCGGAGGTAAAGTACAAATACTTGCCGTTCTTGTCGAAGGCAGGCGAAGAGGCGTTGTACCAACCATCGGTGACGACCTCGTCCTTGCCCGAAGCCACGTTGTAGATATGGATGCGGCTCACGGAGAAGGTGCTCGGCATGGCATAGGCAATCCAACGGCTGTCGGCCGACCAGCAGTATTCGTTCATCTCGCCAGCCTTGCTGCTCGCCACCACGGTGACTTTCTTCGAGGCCACCTCCACCATGTTGAGGCGGTTCATCTTGTCGTCCCACAAGATGCGCTTGCTGTCGGGCGACCAGGTGAGACCATATTTATAGGTATCGGA
>CAMYYV010000109.1 GCA_947303625.1 uncultured Bacteroidales bacterium
GGCGATGTGGTCTTCATCGGCGGCAGCAATTTCACCGTGGCCGAGGTGGTGTAAAGGAATTATTCTTACCTTTGCACCAATCGAAAATCAACGTCGTTAAATCTGCCTTCCCAATGTACGGCAAAAAACACTATATCTTCCTTGTTGGGATACTCTTTGCCATCTTCATGTCGTCGTGTTCGCTCAGACGGTATGTCCCCGAAGGGAAATACTTAGTGCAGAGCAACAAAGTCGTCATCGAAGAAAAAGGCACCGAGATCAGCAAGTCGGGCATCTCACAATACATCTCCCTCCGTCCGTACAAAAGCACCTTCCAGACCAACCTGCCCACCTGGATCTATTACAAGAACGAAAGGCATCCCAACAGCACATTCTGGAAGTGGATGAACAAGAACTTCGGCAACCCGCCTGTGTATTACGACAAATCAGAGGCCGACAACTCATCTAAACAGATGATGCGTTATCTCGACAACGTGGGCTACTTTCATTCCTCGGTGACCCATACCGTGAAGACGAAAAAAAGAAAAAAGAAAGCCAAAATCACCTATCACGTCTATCCCGCACAACCCTATACCGTCAACGGGATTGATTACATCATCGAAGACAGCCTCGTTAACAGGCTCGTCATGCGCGACAGCGCCCGATTCCCCGTCAAAGAAGGTGACATTTACAACGCCTATTCCCTAAAAGAAGAACGCGAACTTATCACCGAAAGGATGCGTAACTCGGGCTATTACTATTTCACGCACGATAACGTCTATTTCGAAGTCGACAGCAACTTTATGAACCACACTCTGAAACTGTCAATGAAACTGAAAGACACCCCTTTGGCATATAAACAATACAGAATCCGCGACATCAAGATCTATCCCGATTTCTCCATCTTCAGGATGAACAGCCTTCCTACCGACTCAGCCTCGCTTACAGTGGAAGTTGGACGAAGAAAGCTGACAAACACATGGGATTTCTATTACTACGACAAGCCTCAGGTGAAGCCCCAGACATTCTCGCAGGCCATCAACATCATAGAAGGCTTGCCCTATAACCAACGGAGCGTCACCAACACCTACAAGGCCTTGGGCAACTACAGGTTGTTCCGGAATGTCAACATTGAGTTCGACAGTGTCGTCAGCCCTAACGACTCGCTCAACCTGCTCGACTGCCGTATCACCATGCAACAGAACGACAAGCACTCGTTCACTATTCAGGGCGAGGGTACCAACTCCGATGGCGACTTAGGCATCAAGGGAAGCCTTTCGTACAACAACAAGAATATCTTCCACGGTGCCGAGACCTTCCAACTCAGCCTGAAAGGTGGCTTGGAAGCTCAAAAACTCATAGGCGGCGAGACTTCAGAAAGCGGCAAACAGGTATTCAACACCCGGGAACTTGGCATCGCAGCAAGCGTCATCTTCCCCAAGTTCCTCTCACCCATCTCCTTCCTTCAATTCGCCAGAGACTATCAACCCACCACCACTATCTCGTTGGGCTTCAATTCGCAAATACGCTATTATTACTCACGCTATATGTCGACGGCCTCCTATAGCTACGACTGGAAGACCAACTACAGGCTGGGGCAGACATTCACGCCCGTCTACCTCAATAGCGTCAAAATCTCTAACATCAGCCCAACCTTCCAAGAATACCTTGACGCGGAGACCAGCCAGAGGAAAAAGGCCCAATACACTAGCCACCTGATCTTTGGTACGCGCTATTCGTTGGTCTTCAACACACAAACCATCAACAAGTCGGGCAGCTTCTTCTACATACGCACCGATTTCGAGTCGAGTGGCAACCTGCTCTCCCTGTTCAACAACACCAAACTCATCACCGAGGAAAATGGTCACCACGAACTGCTAGGCATACGCTACTCGCAATATGTGAGAGGCAGCTTCGATGTGAGACAGCATCTCCAAGTTGGCGAAAACTCATGGTTTGTGTTCCGCGAGTTTGCAGGTATCGGCATCCCATACGGCAACTCGCAAGACCTGCCCTTCGAACGCAGTTTCTACGGTGGCGGCTCCAACGGCTTGCGTGGCTGGCTCTACCGCACCGTCGGTCCTGGAGGCTATGTGCCCACCGACAACGATATTGAGAGGACCGGCGACCTCCAGTTGGAACTCAATGCCGAATACCGTTTCCCCATCCGCAATATTTTCAACGGAGCTGTCTTCATCGACGCAGGCAACGTGTGGACCTACCATCCCAATGAATCGATGCCCAACAGCGAGTTCCGCTTCAATTCGTTCTACAAACAGATGGCCATCGACGCCGGCTTCGGCCTCCGTATCGACGTCTCCTTCCTCATCCTGCGCCTCGACCTTGCCTTCGCCATGCGCAACCCCTACCAAACTGACGGTAGCTACTGGCGTTTCGGCGAAGGCGACAACCTAAGGCTACAGATGGGCATCGGTTATCCCTTCTGACGCGAAAGGCCATGGAACGACACGAATTATACGGCCGCCTCACCCAGTCATTCGGCTTCGAGCCTACCGACGGACAAGCCATCGTGCTCCACCATCTGGCAGCCTTTCTGCTCTCGCAAAAAGAAAACCCTACCTATATCCTGAGAGGCTATGCCGGAACGGGAAAGACCTCGCTGGTCAAGACCTTGGTGCGCACCTTACCCGCCATCGGGATGCGGTATGTGCTGATGGCACCCACAGGCAGAGCTGCTAAGGTACTTAGCAACTATACGAGCCAGAGCGCAAGCACCATCCACAGGAAAATATACCAAGCCATGACTTTTCCGGACGGAAGCTTCCGCATCGCACGAGCCGAAAACAAATACAAACACACACTGTTTATCGTCGACGAGGCCTCCATGATCGGCGAGCAACGCGACTTTGGCAGCATGAGCTTGCTCGACGACCTGCTGGGCTATGTGTTCAGCGGCGAGGACTGTCGCCTTCTGCTCATCGGCGACACGGCACAGCTGCCTCCTGTCGAAAGCCGTGAGAGTCCTGCCTTGGACTGCGAGTACCTGAAGTCAGAGTTCCCCATCACTGCTGCCACCTACGAGCTGACGGAGGTGAAACGCCAGGCCTTGGAGTCGGGCATCCTGTATAATGCCACCGACCTCAGAGAATTGCTGAGTCAAAATCTTTACGAATACGCGTTGCCCATCTTCCACACCCAAGGATTCAGCGATATACAAAAGATTGAACCTGATACTTTTGAAGAGCTGCTATACAATGTTTTCTCCGACATCTCCAACAACGGGGCCGTCATCGTGTGCAAGTCGAACAAAAGGGCCAACATGTTCAACCAAGCCATCCGCGGACGCATTCTCAACATCGAAGGCGAGATAGCCACGGGCGACAAGCTAATGGTGGTGAAGAACAATTACTATTGGGCCGAGGGCAGCCAATCCATCAGTTTCATCGCCAACGGCGACATGGCCGAGATACGTAAGATCAAGCATTTCGAGGAGATGTACGACTTCCGTTTCGCCGATGTGGAGCTGAGCTTCACTGACTACCAAGATGAACCTAACATAGAAGCGAAAATCTTATTAGACACGTTGAACAGCAACAGTCCCTCGTTGACGGAAGAAGAAAGCCGAAAACTGTTCAGTGCCATCGAAGAGGACTATATGGATATCCCGAATCGCAGGGAGCGTTACAAGGAGATGAAGAAGAACCCCTGGTTCAACGCCTTGCAGGTGAAATTCGCCTACGCGCTCACTTGCCACAAGACGCAGGGCGGACAGTGGAGCACCGTCTTCATCGACTCGTCATTCAACCTCAAGGATACCCTCGAGATGGAGGACCTCCGATGGCTCTACACCGCCCTGACACGTGCGCAGGAGCGAGTATATTTTGTAAATTTCAGTGAAATGTTCTTTTGTGATTAGTTCTGAGAGCGCACTGCTCGGATAGTTCGACCAAAGCAGCGGTCAAAGCAGCCCATATGGTAATCGTAAGAATCGAAGAAACAATACCATGCAAGGTCTGGATTAGCAGCAAAGAGCGATCTCGACCAATAGTAACCGAGTTCACCAGCATTGTTGAGTTTATTTCCCAACCGGTAACCAGCAGCAGGCAAAAAGAGAGTATTACCATTAGGTCCAGTGAAACATCTACCGTTCACCCCGTTCAGCGTAGTCCAAAACGAAGTGCAGATGCTATCTAATTCCTGCAACTCTTCCTTTGTGGGCATACGAGATTCTCCGCCCCAATAGGCAGCAGCTACATCGTCGCTGGGCTCAAGAATAGTAAGCGTATCCAAGAAGCCATTGCAACCAATACTGTATCGGTTACAATATTTTGTAAGCAGTTTAAACCCAATCACTGTTTCGTTACAAGAATATAGGTAAGTACCCCAAATATATTCATCTTTAGGGGTGATTTCAGCCCAAGCATAATAATTCCCATAACCTTCGGGGCTATTGGCACCCACATTACAAGAGGCCCATAAGATACCGCTAGGCAGACCCAGGTCAACCCAATCGCAGGTCTGTTGCTGCTGAGTAGAAAGTATCTCCTCTTTACCATATCTCGATTCAACACTATTTGTGACATAGCCTTCAAGACCTTGGCATACAAGAAATGCCAACAGAATAAAAAAAATTTGTACTTTCATACTCAATTAATTAACAAGCAAAGATAGTAAAAACAATCAAAATACAAGATCAATTATTTATTCTCATAAAAACAACAAACCCCGGCAGCGATGCTGTCGGGGTTGTCGTTAAGGGTGGGCGGCGAACTACTTTCCCACGGTCTCCCGCAGTATCATCGTCGCGGCGGGGCTTAACTTCTCTGTTCGGAATGGGAAGAGGTGCGCCCCCGCGCCATAGCCGCCACTTGTCTTTCTTCTGGTCTGTGTGTCCGAGGCCTCCCGGCCTCGAACGGGATGGGTGGAAGCGGACACAAGGGCAAAGGCACGACCGGAGCGGAAGCTTTCGGGCCATTAGTGCCGCTCG
>CAMYYV010000110.1 GCA_947303625.1 uncultured Bacteroidales bacterium
CACAATACCGCCTCGTGATGCAGTACCTCGCCAACATGGACGAAGACCAGACCCTCGCCATGTACAGCGGTCACCCGATGGGCCTCTTCCCGTCGCATAAGGACGCCCCGCGCGTGGTGGTCACCAACGGCATGATGATCCCGAACTACAGCAAACCCGACGACTGGGAGCGTTACAACGCCCTCGGTGTGACGCAATACGGCCAGATGACCGCCGGCTCCTATATGTATATCGGACCTCAAGGCATCGTCCACGGCACCACCATCACCGTGCTCAACGCAGCGCGCAAACATGGTGGCAGCACGGCGGGCAAACTGTTCGTTACCGCCGGCCTCGGCGGCATGAGTGGTGCCCAACCCAAGGCTGGTAACATCGCCGGTGTGGTGAGCATCACTTCCGAAATCAACCCTGCCGCCACGCAGAAACGCTATCAGCAAGGCTGGGTCGACGAGGTCTATGACAACATTGAGGAGCTTTTCAAGCATGTGAACGCGAGCCTCGCCAAGAAGGAAGCCCGCAGCTATGCCTACCAAGGCAATGTGGTGGACCTTTGGGAATATGCCGCCGAACATGATATCCATGTCGACCTTGGCTCCGACCAGACCTCGCTCCACAACCCATGGGCAGGCGGTTACTATCCTGTCGGGCAGTCGTTTGAGGAATCGAAGACCATGATGGCCGAAAATCCCGAGCTCTTCAAGGAGAAGGTGCAGGCTTCGTTGCGTCGCCATGTGGCCGCCATCAACAAGCTGACCGCCAAGGGCATGTACTTCTTCGACTACGGCAATGCCTTCCTGCTGCAGAGCAGCCGTGCTGGCGCCGACATCATGAAAGAAGACGGCACCTTCCGTTATCCCAGCTACGTGCAGGACATCATGGGTCCCATGTGCTTCGACTACGGCTTCGGCCCCTTCCGTTGGGTCTGCGCCTCTGGCAAGCCTGAAGACCTCGCCGTCACCGACGACATCGCCTGCGAAGTGCTTGAGAACATTGCCCGCACCGCTCCCGCTGAAATCCAGCAGCAGATGCGCGACAACATCCAGTGGATCCGTGGTGCACAAGAGAACCACCTCGTAGTCGGCTCACAGGCCCGTATCCTCTATGCCGACTGCGAAGGCCGCACCAAGATCGCTACCGAGTTCAACAAGGCCATCGCTGACGGCCGCCTGAGCGGTCCCGTCGTATTAGGCCGCGACCACCACGACGTGTCCGGCACCGACAGCCCGTTCCGTGAGACATCCAACATCTACGATGGCTCAAGCTTCACTGCCGACATGGCCGTGCAGAACGTCATCGGCGACGGTTTCCGTGGTGCCACTTGGGTGAGCATCCACAACGGCGGCGGCGTAGGTTGGGGCGAAGTCATCAACGGCGGCTTCGGCATGGTCCTCGATGGCTCCGCTGATGCTGACCGCAGACTCCATTGCATGCTCCACTGGGACGTGAACAACGGCATCGCCCGCCGCAATTGGGCCCGCAACGAAGGTGCCACCTTCGCCATCAAGCGCGCCATGGAGGCCGAGCCGAAACTGAAGGTTACGCTGCCGAATTTGGTGGAAGATAAGATTTTGGAGAATCTATTCTAATTAGAATTGGACGTTTGTAGAGACGTAGCGCGCTACGTCTCTACCAGCCAAAACAACCGAGGGCGTATCAAATGATGCGCCCTCTATTTGTTTTCTTTTTGAAAAATGCACAAAATAGTTGCAGGTAATAAAACTATTACCTTTTTTTGCAAAAAACACAACGGGATGAAAATAGAAAAAGTTTGGTTGACGGATACAGCAGTATGGATTAGAACCGATGATGGCAAGGAAGCCTGCGAGTTCTTTGCGGACTATCCTCGTTTGCGTTATGCTACCAAGGAGCAGCTTATTGATTTCACAACAGATGAATTCGGAATCCATTGGGAAGATTTGGATGAAGACTTAAGCTTTGAGGGATTCTTCGACAAGCAAAAGCCAACGGCACTTTACCAACTTTTTATGGCGCATCCTGAACTGAACGTGTCCGCATTAGCACGCCGCATGGGAATTTCGCAAAGCCTGATGGCACAATATATCAGCGGAAAGAAAAACGCCAGCAAAGCCCGAATGGACTTAATTCTTGACACGATTCATGCCGTTGGACGGGAACTATCGGCAGTTTAGCATAACGCTTCGTGTTTCTATATGTCTGCGGCACAAAGTCCGCCAAGAACCGCCCAAAAGATACAACTTTTTGGGTAGGCAAGCGAAATAACTATCTGACGAAAAAAAACATTGCGTTTTTCAAAGTATTCCGTATTTTTGCGGCTACAATATAATCATGCAAATAGCATAAATAGCAAACTAATTATTCCAAATTATTAACCTAAAAAATTAAAACTATGAAGAAAGTGATTTTCTCGATGATGGCAGTGGTCATCATGGCTTTCACCTTTGTTTCCTGCGGCAATAGCGGTGATAATGGCAACAACGGTGGTAACAAAGAACAAGGTATCGTCGGTAGTTGGTACTACAGCGACAACACCTTCTACACCTTTAACGCAGACGGCACTGGTTCCAACACGGCTTTCGGCACCTTGGTAGGCAACTTCACCTACAAAGAAGGCGATGGCAAACTCACCCTCAACTACGAAGGCTTTACCGATCCTACTGTATTTAACTACAAGATAGAAGGCAATACCCTGACCATCCTTTCCGGTGAAGGTAACCTAGGAGGGGACACGGAATACAAACGCAAATAGACATTGTTTCGCGAATTTGTAAACCACAAAACAAGAATAGGACGCGCTGATCAGTGCGTCCTATTTATTTTGTATTGCAAATACTGATATTCAACGCTTCCAGACTGTGAATCCGCATAATCTTCATCAGACCCATCAATCTTCATGGTATAAACAGGCGTCGACGACTCAGCGCCTATCAGCTCCACTTCCAAAACACTGTTTTCTTTTATTGGGCTGTTCAGTGCGAACTCCTCCGACCGCTTCTCGCCTTCGGCCAAATCCTTGAGTGGATACGTCTGCTCAGCGAGCACCCGCCTGATTGAATCTTCTTCCATCTCCACCATACTCACACGGGCCAATAGCTCCATAACACTACCTGGACCCTGGTTTTGCACGGCACATTCCACATTGATCAAAGCCTCGTCAGAACCCGAAGTTGACCGCGATCGAAACCGTAAGCCTATACACAACAGATGGGGCGAAGCATCAATAGGCACCATCCCCACCTCTATTTCAAGATAGTCCTCAGGGGTTTGACCTATCTGCCAGTTTTGCTTCGTCGTTTCCATATAACAGTACCTCTTATCACCGCAATACAGATAACGATCTGGCTCCACCTCATCGCAATGCACGCCAATCGCCATGTGCTCAGGCAACAATAACAACACAAAATCCACATCCATCTCATATAGAATAGCGGCCAACAAAGCAGACTTGTCTTCACAATCGCCGCAACCATCCACAAGGGTCTCAATAGGATAGCGCATATACTCATCCACACCTTTAGAGTCAGTATCGTAAGCATAAGGCAAAGACTGTACAAAGGTCAACGCCAATTGGATCTTTTCCTTTTCGGTTGCAGCACGGCCACTGAACTCATCAGCCAACATGCGTATCACCGAGCGATCGTGTTCCGAAAGAATAAAGCCAAAATAATTGGGCTCAACTTCCTTTCCGTTAAACATAATCGTATAGGCGGAATGTTCACGGTCGTTTCGGTAATAATCATACAGATCCTCGCTGATATTCAATGTAACAGAATAGTCCTCACCTTCACATTGCCAGGAATGTTCGACCTCGTAATACTCGCCCATTTCTTCCACAGAATACTCCGAGGCTGGTTCATTCATTGTATCCTGAACCTGATCGGTTTCATCCTCATAGTAATACATGTAAGGATGACCGCAAGACACCAAAACAGCTGAAAAAAACAGCATGCAGACATAAAACACGTGTTTCATTTACTTAACCCTTTATACGTCAATCGGGCGCAACCTCTAATTGGAGATGCAAAAATAGGGCTTTTTTGACAGAGAAAACCTTATTGGCCTTTTTTTCGCTGTTATTGTTAGGAAAGTTGTACCTTTGCAGCACTATTTATTTTCGTCTAAAACACCATAAAATAATGAAGAAAGAAGTAAAATTCAGCCTGGTCTACCGCGATATGTGGCAGTCGTCAGGCAAATACGTGCCGCGCAAGGACCAACTGGAACAGATTGCACCCCTCATCATCGATATGGGTTGCTTCGACCGTGTGGAGACCAACGGCGGCGCCGCCGAGCAAGTGAACCTGCTTTATGGCGAGAACCCGAACCCCTCCGTGCGTGCCTTCACCGCTGCCCTGCATAAAGGCGGCATCGAGTGCCACATGCTGGACAGGGCCCTCAACGCGCTCCGCATGAACCCCGTGCCCGCCGACGTACGCCAACTGATGTATAAGGTGAAAAAAGCCCAAGGCGTCGATATCACCCGCATCTTCTGCGGCCTCAACGACGTGCGCAACATCATCCCGTCCATCCAATGGGCCAACGAAGCCGGCATGATCTCGCAAGCCGCCATGAGCATCACCTACTCGCAAGTGCACACCGCCGAGTATTATATGCACATCGCCGACCAGCTCATTGAGGCTGGCGCCAAGGAGATCGCCCTGAAGGACATGGCTGGCGTAGGTCGCCCTGTCAGCTTGGGACGTATCGTCGAACATATCAAGAAACAACACCCCGAGATCAAGGTGCAGTACCACGGCCACACCACCCCGGGCCTCTCGATGGCTTCGATGCTTGAGGTCTGCAAGGCCGGCTGCGACTACGTCGACGTAGCCATGGAGCCGCTGTCGTGGGGCACTGTCCACCCCGATGTTATCAGCGTGCAGGCCATGCTGAAGGACGCCGGTTTCCTCGTCAAGGACATCGACA
>CAMYYV010000111.1 GCA_947303625.1 uncultured Bacteroidales bacterium
GGCCCACATGACTGCCACGGGCAACCCCGACGAATATGTCGGCTACATCAAAGGCTATGAAAGCCTGTCGAGCATCGACTACTATGTGTTTGGCGCCGACGAATCGGGCCACCGCTACACGCAGCCCGTCTTTGCTGACCTCGACCCGCATCATTTCACGATGGAAGAGCATGTTCCTACTCCTCCGCAAGGCGAGCTGGTGATTACGCCGGATACGCTTTATTTTGACCAAATGGGAGTATCGCAACAATTTGTTATCAATAATGAAACCGCAGATGTGGTGACCATCCATAGTGTTAATCCCGAATATCCTTCCTTAAATGTTTTGGATCCAAGTTTCCCTTACACCCTTCAGCCAGGGCAATCTGTTGCTGTCACTATGGATTATCAACCTGCTCCCGGAAAAGATGGTTATAATGCTTACGATGTCTTGATTTCAACCTCAATAGGAGAAAGACATGTTACGGCTATGGTCCTTCAGCTGGCTATGGATCGTGGTTTGGTGGTTGTAGGTTCTCCTGTCATCGAATTGGAAGACTTCAATGCAGATTCCAGACAACTTCAAAACCGCAATTTCGGCACTGAAACACCTATCAAAATTATCTCCATCGAAGAACAAGAAACGGATTACTTGATTATTGAACCACAATATGCTTTGCCATACGATTTGATGGCTGGTGACTATTTCAACATCAGTGTGCGTCTTGATCCTGAATGGAATGGTAAAGGCTATGTTCACACTACCGTAATCATTGAATCAAGCGACAGGCAATGTGAGATAGAAGTTGTTATCAACGAAGACATCCTAACAGTCACCGAACTTTCTGCCGAGGCTAAACTCTATCCCAATCCCACCATGGGACAATTCACCGTGGAAGGTGCCAATGTGACCAAGGTAGAGGTCCTTAACCTCGTCGGACAGAAGGTGCATGAGGCCGAAGGCCAAGTGGTCAACATCGACGCCACCAAATGGGACAAGGGCATCTATCTGGTCAATGTCACAGAGCGGAATGGCGCTGTGGTGACCAAGAAATTGGTGGTGAGATAACATTGTGTAGAGACGTAGCGCGCTACGTCTTTACAAATCGAACAAATAATCCCGAAGCACAGTGTTGTTTCGGGATTTTTGTAATATAGTGAGACGGTGTATGCACCGTTTCCACAAGGGTTTTGTGATGCAAAACATCATTTTTGGTGAAATAAACAAGGAACAATTGTTTTATAAGACGATTTTTGCCTATTTTTGCACCGAAAAACCAATTTGGTACAAAACATGCAAAACGAAATAGAACACGGCACCAAGAAAAGCATCCTTGACGTGGCTCGCGAGTTGTTCAACCGATTTGGCTATGAGAAAACCTCGATGAACGACATTGCCAAACGTTCACACAAGGCCAAAGGCTCCCTTTACTATAATTTTAAGGGCAAGATGGACATCTTCAAGGCCTTGGTCGAGCAGGAATATGCCGACATCAAGGAAAAACTGATTGAGTCGTGCCAATTCACCGAAGACCCTCCCATCACCAAGGACAAAGTCGTCAAATACTTGCAAATACGCATGGAATTGATTGACAAGGCCCCGATGATTCGACAGACCATTATGGCACAATATTACGAAACCGGACACGAAATCATCACCGTTGCTGAAGACATCCGCAAGGACTTCGACCAATGGGAGTGGCAGTTGTTTTATGACATCTGCAACACAGGAAAGAAATATGAGGTGTTAACCTCCGATATCCAGCCTAATGCTTTTGCCGACATGCTTCAAATGCTCCTTAAGGCCTTGGAAATCCTGTTTTTTGCCAAAGACGAATATGAGAAATCAAAATCCACATACGAGTCGATGATACTATTCTTGCTTAACAAATAAAAACACATACCATGAAAAAGTCATTATTAATCATGCTCTGCGGTCTTTTTTTCTTCGCTTCCTGCCAGAAGAAAAACGCCCCGCTGTTTCGCGGCGACTACTCGTTTAAGACCTCGGGTAGCGTCACCTTGGACGAGATCAACACCATGGATGAGCCCGCTTCCTATACCGTCAGCTTGCCCAACGAGATAGGACAACTTGAGATCAGCGACTTGGGTAATGGCAAGGACAGCGTCCTCGTAGTGATGAACACTATGGGCGGCGAGGTGGTGGTCACCCACGCCTATTGTAAGGACAACGAGATCTTCCTCCGTGACTTCAAGAAAAACACACTGCTCTTCACAGGCGACTCACTCACCCTGAAGAACGACCTGCGCGTCAAGGCTTCGGGAAAGATGTACGAGGATAACACGCTCATTCTCAATATGACCTACGAAGGCGAAGCCGAGACCAACGAGCGCACTTTCAAGATTTATGGCAATGACATCCGCATGGCTGCTATAAGGAATTAATAGACACGAGACTACGAGACGCGAGACACGAGACAGTCCCGCGTCCCGCAGTCCCGAGTCAAAAAGAAAACTGAAATGAAAACAAAACATATCTTTTGGTTTTTGCCCCTACTGCTGGCAAGCTGCGCCGACACCGACCCAAGCCAGCTCAAGGAGAAGCTTATCGGTGGTCCCACTGAGGAGCGTGTCATCGTCGTGGGCGTGCAACGTATCGACACGGTAGGCGGCTTGGTGCGCAACAGCTATCCGGGCTATCTGGAGGAAGGCAACACCGTCGACATCAGTTTTAAATACGGCGGCACCCTGCAGACGCTCAATGTGAAAGAAGGTAGCACGGTGCGCAAGGGACAGGTGCTGGCCCGCGTGTCGTCGCCCCAGATGGAGAGCACCCAACGCTCGGCACAAGCCACCCTTGAACAAGCCCAAGACGCATATGACCGACTGAAGAAAGTGCACGACAACGGCAGCCTGCCCGAGATCAAATGGCGCGAGATGGTCGCCAACCTCGAGAAGGCCCAAGCCTCCCTCGACCTTGCCAATGCCATGCTGCAAGACAACACCGTCACCGCGCCCTTCGACGGCACCGTCACAAACCTCAATGCCGTCATCGGCGAGAGCATCACCCCGCTGAAGCCCGTCATGCGGCTCATCAGCACCGACGGCATGGTGGTGAAGATCAGCGTGCCTGAGAACGAAATCGCCAGGGTACAAATCGGCGACACGGCCCAGATTCTCATCCCCGCCCTCGACAACCGCCGCTGCCAAGGCCACATCCTCGAGAAGAACATAACCGCCTCGATGCTCACCCATAGCTACCCCGTCAAAGTACTCGTCGACGAGAAAGACACCGCTTTTGCTCCCGGCATGATTGCCAAGGTGGTGTTGAATGCGGATGTCGACAACGGCATCGTTGTTCCTGCCAACGCGGTATTGATCAACAATTCTGGCAAATTCGTTTGGGTGGTCAAAGATGGTCGCGCGACACGACAAAGTATCACCATCTCGGGCTATTCGGGCACGGGCGTGGTGGTGGGCGAAGGCCTGCATGGCGGCGACCTCGTCATCGTGGAGGGATATCAAAAGATTAGTGAAGGAATGAAAGTAGAATGTAGAATGCAGAATTAAGAATGAGGAATATGTTGTTGGCTTCGGGCCGTTAGCCATTAGCTGTTAGCTATTAGCTTGTTGGCTACCAAGCTAATAGCTAAAGGCTAAAAGCTAAAAGCCAACAAAGTAAAAAAAGAATCATGAGTAAGTTGAAGGATAAAGGCATCATCGGAGGCAGCATACGGCGACAGAGAATCGTCTGGATCGTCGTAGCCGTCATCGTGGCCTTTGGCATCTATGCCCTCGTCGACATGAAGAAAGACGAGTTTCCTGCCTATACCATCCGCTTGGGCATCGTGGCGGGCGTCTACCCTGGCGCCAACTCCGAAGAGGTGGAAGCCCAGCTCACCAAGCCCTTGGAGCAGATGCTGTTTGAGATGCCTGAGGTCGACCGAAAAAACACCTATTCTGTCACCAAGGAAGGGATGTGCTACATCTATGTCAGCCTCGACGAGTCGGTGAAAGACAAAGACATTGCCTGGTCGAAGATACGGCATAAGATCAACGAAAACAAGGCCTTGAGCTTCCCTGCGGGGGTACTGGCCATCGCCGTCATCGACGACTTCGGCAACACCTCGTCGCTGCTCATCGCCATGGAGTCGGCCGACAAGACCTACCGTGAGATGCACGGCTACACCGACGACCTCACCCACCGTCTGCGTGCTATCCCCGAGATGGGCAACGTCCGTGTGATGGGCGAACAACATGAGGAGATCGCCGTCACCATCGACAAGGAGAAGCTGTCGTTCTACGGCATCAGCCCCAACACGCTCATGCTGCAATATGCCACACAAGGTCTGCTGACGACCACGGGCACCATGGAGGGCGACGCCTTCGACCAGCCACTGCACATCGAAAACCCCATGGTCAGCGAGCAAGAGCTCGAAGAGCAGATCATCTACTCCGACGCGGCAGGTAACACCGTCCGTCTGCGCGACGTGGCCACCGTCGAACGCCGCATGGCCGAGCCCACCAAGGTGGTCAACTTCAACGGCAACAACGCCTTGATCATCAGCGTCGAGATGCGCAAAGGCTACAACATCGTGGCCTTCGGCAGGGAAGTCGACAAGGTGCTCAACGAGTTCAAGCAGACCCTTCCCGACAGCGTCAAAATGTACCGCATCACCGACCAACCCAAGGTAGTGCACAAGTCGGTGAATTCGTTCCTCCGCGACCTGCTCATCTCCATGATCGTCGTCATCGTGGTCATGCTGTTGCTCTTCCCCATCCGCACCGCCCTCATCGCCAGCTCGGGACTGCCCATCTGCACAGCCTTCAGCATCGGGATGATGTATCTCTTTGGCATTGAATTGAATACCGTTACCCTGGCAGCACTCATTGTCGTGCTCGGTATGATTGTGGACGACTCCATCATCAA
>CAMYYV010000112.1 GCA_947303625.1 uncultured Bacteroidales bacterium
TTCGGGAAAGCCTTCAACAACTGGGACTGGTGGGCCTACAACCGCGACATCCATTCTTCAAGGCCACGCTTCAACTGGAGACGACTCAAGGAAGAATTCGACGCCGTCACCGTGCTGCAAGAGGCCGACATCGTCATGGCCGTATTTACAGCCCCCATGCTGTACGACTATATGTTCGAGTTCCCGAGGACGGCACAAGAACTGCTGGAAAAAGGCTACTTCAACGAAGACGAAGCCATGGACATCGTCATCCAGATGATCAAAGACGAGCCCAAATGGTATGAAGGCGTCGTGAAACAAGCCGAGGAACGACAAATCACCATAGAGGAATGCCTCACCATGAATGCCAGATATTATCTTGACTGTCAGAGGCTTAAAATCAAAAGACCCAAAGCTGCATCATGAAAAAGGGCAATTGGTTATATGGCATCCTCTTCGGACTTCTGATGGTCTTCCTGTTCTCATTCATGATACAGGAACACTTCAAGCCTTTCAAGACCAAGGAATTGATGGGGTATTTCATGAAGCCCGAGAAGCCCAAGTTCCGCTGGGAGTGGTACAAGAACGGCTTTTTCCAACAGAGCATCGAGAAATACATCACCAACAACTACGGTTTCCGAGAACCCATCATCAGGCTGTACCATCAATACTGCTGGGATTTCTACGGCAAAGAATACGTAAGTTACATCTATTCTGGCAAAGAGAGATGGCTATACTACGGCCACAACATTGAGGACTACTATGGCACAGAAATGTACCATTGGTATCCCGATGCCGAGGCTGCTCAAAAAGGCTACGAACAAGAGGTGCGCCTCATGAACAAGGTGAAAGGCATCTTGGATGAATACGATGTCACCCTAATGACCTTCATCGCGCCGAGCAAGAGCATCATCTACCCCGAATACCTGCCGCGACGCGAGCACGACACCACCACACTCAACGCAAGGGAATACCTCTCCCGACGCTTCAAAGAGACTGGAATGCCTTGCTTCGACATGAACAACTATTTCCTTCAGATGAAGGACACCTGCTCGTTCTACCTGTTCCCGCCTACAGGCGACCACTGGAATTTTTCCTGCGTCTACGCCACCGACTCGCTGCTGCACTTCATGGAGGCACAAAGAGGCATCCGTCTGCCCAAGATCGAATACGGCAACGAATGGCACAGCACCTGCCGCATCGGCGACGACCAAAACCGCGACCTCGAAGGCGAACTCAACCTGCTGCGGCCCATCAGGTTCAACCCCAAGTTCGACTACAAGGAACTTGACTACTGGGTGACTACCGACTCCACCACAGTGAAACCCTCTGCCCTCTTCATCGGCAACTCGTTCCTGCTGCGTACCATGGCTTACGTGCCACCCAAAGAGGTGTTCTCCGACTTCCAGTTCTGGTATTACAACCGCGTCGCATACCAAGATGTCGAAAAGATCATCGACAGCGTGTCGACCTTCAATCGTCTCGATTACCTCCTCGACGCCGACTACATCGTGTGGTTCTCGAGCAGCAGCCAGATGTACCGCGCCACCGAAGGCTTCGCCGAAGATGCCATCATCCAGCTCTGCATCGGCAATGAGCGTTTCCGTCAGCGGCAAGAACAGCTCATCGACAGCCTCTTCCACGACCAAGCCACCCACAATGCCATCGCCTGGGACTATCCCGACTCGCTCTACCGCGTTAAATTAGAAGGCTACACGCTTGATTTGATGCGCAAAAACCCAGAGGCCTATTTCCCCGAAATTGCCGGCGAAGGCATCCCCACCGTGCGCAACCCCAAGTTGTTGGAAGAAGACTATGGGAAGAAACGTGAGATACGACGCCAGATCAAGCGCAACCCTGAATGGATGACCAAGGTAGCCAGCTTCACGGTCACCGACGACATCACCCTCCAGCAGGCCATCGACCGCGAGACCGACAATGTGCTCTTCGGTCGTCCCCTCATGCGCGATGCCCAAATCGAAGGCAAGGCCTACCGCGACGTCCTCATCCGGCAGATGGAACAGAAGATCCGCAACTACAAGGAGTGGTTTGACGCCGTGAAAGCCGATGCCGAGCAGAAAGGCATCACTGTCGACGAGGCCGTAACGCTCCATGCCACCTATACCGTGGACCAGCAGATCCGCGAAGGTAAGATAAAACTCCCTGCAACCGACACGACAACCCAAGGCAACCCGTAAATCACTATCTTTGCAAAATGAAGAACCGCGTTTGTACCATATTATGCTTACTTACGATGCTGGGGTTTATGCTGGGCTTCGCTCAAGAGAAATGGCATCTTTTCCAGCTGAAACCCTTGGGAGGCGTCACTTACAAGACAGAACGTCCGCAACTGACGTTACAAAGCTTTGCTTCGGGTGCCTTCCAGCGTGATGCCGAGCAGTATAGCCGCGAAAACTTCGGCTTCCGCGAATGGTATATCCGGCTTTATAACCAATTCAGGCACAGCCTCTTCAACCAAACCACCAACCCATTCGTCGTGAAAGGCAATGACAGCAAAACGCTCTTTGAGGAGTCGTATGTCATCAGTTACACGGGTGAGACCTATCTGGGCGAGGAGAAAATCAAGGAAAACACGCGACAACTGAAACTCATCCAAGACATGCTCCGCGCCAAGGACATCACCTTGTTGCCTGTCTTCGTGTTGGGCAAGGCCTCATACTATCCCGAGCTCATCCCCGACAAATACATCGCCAAGCGGCATGAGACCAACAACTACGAGGAATACCTGAAGGCCTTCGACGAGCAAGGCGTCGAGATGATTGACTTCAACCGCTGGTTCTGCGACCGCAAAGGCACCGAGAGCCATCCCATCTATTGCAACCTCAGCGCCCACTGGACGGTATATGCTGCCTCGCAGGCCGTCGACTCGTTGGTGCGGGTGATGGAGAGCAGAACACAACGATCGCAGGCGCATTTCGAGATAACAGGTTTCGAGTCCACCTATCTAATGGAACAGGATGACGACCTCTACCGCATGATGAACCTCATGTTCCCGATGAAGCGCAACACCATCGACCAGCCGCAGTTCAGCTTCACCGAAGGCTATAAGCCCAAAGTGCTCACCATCGCCGACTCCTACTGGTGGACCGTCTGGGCTTGGAACGTGGCCCTGCCGCAGCATCTCTTCTCCGAAGGTGGCTTCTGGTTCTACAACAAGACCGTCTACCCCGAACGCGAGCCTATCCAAAACGTAGAGTCCGTCGACTACAAACAGGAAATCGAGAGCCAAGAGTTCGTGCTGCTGGTATGCACCGAAGCCACCAACCACCTATGGCCCTACGGCTTCACGGAACGCTATCTGAGCGGATACGACAACGTGTTCTGTTACAAGCAACCCGAGCAATATGATGCCTCCGATAGTATTTATCTCGCCTACCGCAACGAAGAGATTGCCAAACGCATCGAACGCATCAAGGCGTCGCCCGAATGGTTGGAGAGCGTCACTCGACAAGCCGATGAGAAAGGCATCACCCTCGAGCAGTCGCTGTGGAACAACGCCGAATACGCCTACCGCATTGACATAGAACCGAAAGGATTTGTGAGATGAAAAACCGCATTTGCACCATATTATGTCTCTTGACGATGCTTGGTTTCGTACTCATCTTCGTGCAAGAGCAATGGCATCCCTTCAAGCTGAAGCCTTTGTCGGGCGTCACCTTCAAGACCGAATGTCCCAAACTCACTCTAAAGAATTTCGCTTCTGGGAAATTCCAAAGTAATGCCGAACAATACAGCCGTGAGAATTTCGGCTTCCGCGAATGGCATATCAAGCTCTACAACCAAGTCAACTACAGTCTCTTCAACCAAACCACCTGCCATTTCATCACCCCTGGAAAAGACGGTTGGCTGTTCTATTCCGAGGCCTTCCGCGACTACTATGGCATCGAGCCCATCAACCAATACAGGACCTACGACCGCGCCCGCGAATGGGCCGAGAAAAACGTCAGGATGATGAACAAGCTCAGGTATGTGCTGAAAGACTACGGCGTTGAGTTTCTGTGCTTCATGGCGCCCAACAAGGCGGAGATCTATTCCGAATACCTGCCTTACCACCAGCCCGCCCCTACCGACGCCATCCACACGGCCGCCTACTACGACTCGTTAATGACTGCCATCGACTTCCCCCACGTGGAAATGACCAAATGGTACCAAAGCATGAAAGACACCGCTTCGTTCCTGCTGTTTCCCAAACGCGACACCCATTGGCGCTATTCCGCGGTCTATGGCTACGACAGCCTCTTCTGCTACATGAACAGTCTCAACGACTTCGGCATCCCCGACATCCACGTCGACCGACTGGTACAACTCGACACGATGTATCGCGAGAACGACGAGCAGACCCTCAACCTCATCTTCCCCATCGGCAACGACTCGCCGAAATACCGTGCCGACATCTGCGTCGACTGCGGCGAGGGTTGCCGCAAGCCCAAGGTGTTGTTTGTCGGCGACTCCTTCGTTTGGGACTTGGAGACCTACATGCCATGGAAGGAATTCATGGAATATGTCGAAATTTGGTTCTACAACAAATCCGCCTTCTTGGGCTTCGAGAAAGAGAAGCACCCCATCGGCGACATCAACCGGCTGCGTTCCATCCTCAACGCCGACTATGTGGTTTGGTACTCTTCCGGCTATCAATGGGGCTTGTCGTCCTACGACTTCGTGGAAGACGCCTTGCTGCGTCTCTGTGTCAGCGACAGCCTCTTCGATGCCCAAATCCCTTGGGTAATGGACAGCCTAAGCCACGACAGCCTTTTCTGGAAATACCATTACCAATGGCGCT
>CAMYYV010000113.1 GCA_947303625.1 uncultured Bacteroidales bacterium
GGCAAGGACGCCAACGTCATCGAGAAGAAGGTGGAGAACGGCAAGACCTACTACGTCATCAACGACTTTGAGGCCCTGCGTGGCTTGTTCGGCGAGCTGTTGGCCGAGATCCAGCGCATCAAGAGCGAAGGCGACTATGCCGCTGGCAAGGCTATCGTCGAGAAATACGCCGTGAAGGTCGACCCCGAGATCCACAAAGAAGTCAAAGAGCGTTATAACGCCTTAGGTCTTAAGCCCTATGGCGGCTTCATCAATCCTGAGATTGTCCCCGTCGTGGAAAACGGCAAGGTGGTCGACTACAAGATCGAATACCCCTCCGATTTCGTGGCGCAACACCTGAAATACGGTAAGGAATACAGCTTCCTGAAGGCGGTGCATTGATAACCATCATGGAAGAAGGTAAGCATAGTCCGGAACTGATTGTGATGCTCACCCATCACGACTTCACCGTTGTCGATGCCGCGGAGATCTTCCGTCGCTGCAAGGAGTCGAAAGCCCGCTGCTGGGGCATGAAGGAACATCCCCTTCCGCCCCAGCAGATGAGCGAGTTATATGCTCAGATGAAGGCTTGCGGGAAGACGACATTCCTTGAGGTGGTGGCCTATTCCGAGGAAGAGGGAATGGCAGGGGCTGAACTGGCCGTCAGGTGCGGATGCGATGTCCTGATGGGCACGAGTTTCTCCGATGCCATAAATGCCTATTGCCGTGAACACCATTTAAAATACATGCCTTTTGTGGGCCAAGTGACGGGACGCCCTTCGGTGCTGTCAGGCTCCGTGGAAAGCATGGTGGAAGAGGCGAACGAGTGTTTGGAGAAAGGTGCCTATGGGATCGACCTGCTGGGCTATCGCTATGACGGCAATGCCCCTGAGATGATACGCCGGTTTTTGGCTAAGGTGAATGCCCCCGTTTGTGTGGCGGGCAGCATCGACAGCTATGAGCGATTGGGCGAAGTCAAGGCCATGGCGCCTTGGGCATTTACCATAGGGAGTGCCTTTTTTGAAGGCAAATTCCTTGACGGACAAGAGGCCAAGGAAGACTATATGACGCATTTTTGTGAACAAATCAACCGTGTCTGCAATTTCATGGAGCGCGGTTAAAACAAGAAGGCATGGAAAAGAAGCAGGACGAGGTGGTGGATTACTACGACACCATAGCCGCCACCTATGATGACAGTCGGTTTGGCAACAGCTACGGACGCTTCATCGATGCAGAGGAACGCCGCGTGATGGATCGCCTTATCGATGTCAATGCCGAAGAGTTGCGCCTCGACATGGCATGTGGTACCGGCCGCTTGACCAATTACGCCACGCACGGCCTTGATGCCAGCGACGAGATGATGAAGCCGGCCAAGGAACGCCATCCTTCTGTGGTTTTCACCCAAGCCTCGGCCGCCGACACGGGTTTCCCTGACGGAATGTTCGATGTGGTCTATTCGTTCCACCTACTGATGCACCTCCCAGAGGCAACCGTTGGTGAGATCTTTAAGGAAGCCTGTCGCATCCTGAAACCAGGAGGCCGTTTCATCATGGACATTCCTTCCAAGAAACGGCGTCAGCTCTTCCACCATAAGCAGGAGTCATGGCATGGAGGCACCCAGATGACGGTCTCCGAAGTGGCCCAAATGGCAGCGGAAGCATCCTTGACAGTGAACCGAACCTTTGGCATCCTGATGCTACCCGTTCATCGCATGCCGGAACGGATGCGGAAGCCGCTGCTGAAGTTCGATGCCTGGCTGGCCAACGGATGGCTGAAGCAGTATAGCTCTTATATCGTTTGTGAACTTGTTAAACACTGATAGTGATGGGAAAGAAGCTGTTTTGTGAGATTTCTCCGTTGACCTACGCCATTTCGCTGAGAAAGGAGATTTGGAAACGCCACCTGAAGAATTGGCTCGGCAAGGAGAAATACGCCAAGGAACGAAGTGACCAACGGCTTGCCGTCTTGGTGTCGGAAGTCCATAATAACATGATCAAAAGAGGCCCAGGCATTGACGAAAAGCTACAATTAAACAAAGCCGACAATATTCGTCTGGCTTGTTCCCGCATCAACGGCCTGATCATCAAGCCGGGAGAGACGTTCTCCTTCTGGAACAGGGTGGGGAAGACCTCGAAACGGAACGGCTTTACGGAAGGTAGGGTCATCATCAACGGAAGGCTTGTGGCAGGTGTTGGTGGTGGGCTTTGCAACCTGGCCAATAACCTCAATCTTATTGTGCTTCATAGTCCGCTCACCGTCACCGAAGTGCATTATCATTCCGATGCCTTGGCCCCTGATCCTGGCGGGAAACGGGTGCCTTTTAGCGCCGGCACTTCGGTCAACTACAACTTCGTGGACTATCGGTTCCGAAACGACACCTCCCAGCCAGTGCAACTGTGCACCTGGTGTGATGGTGATGACCTCTTCACCGAACTGCGCACCACCGAGCCTTTTGCCGAAACCTTCCGGATTGTGGAGGAGGATCACCATTTCCACAAAGAGCCGAATGGGAAATACTATCGCATTTCGAAAATCTACCGCGAGACCATCGACCGCGTTTCGGGCGAAGTGAAGAAGAAAGAACTCGTTTGGGATAACCATTCCGAGGTGATGTTCGATTACGATCTCATCCCCAAGGAACAAATCAGATAGCGCATTTTAATTTACACATATTCAGTAAATTGTTTACCTTGGTGCCTATGAACAGCCTCTACGAGATCAACAAAAGGAAAGAATACCAGGCGGGTTTGCGGCAAGCTTTTGAGTTGCCCATGCCTGAGGGGCTTCGACTTGATTTGGAGGAGCTGATGGCCGACGATGAGACCAGCGCCGCCGTCAAGGAGACCTTGACGCTTTGGCGCACCGTCGTGGGGCCTTTCACCAACACCATCGCATATATCGTCAACAACAGGCTTATCCTTGCCTCTTTGCCCAATATCATCCAAGACGACTCCAACGACGGCGATACCATGCTGGCAGAGGAGATGTATGATGTGCTGCAGAGGCTCAACAAGGCTACGGCCAAGGCTTTCATTGCCACGGTAAAAGGTCGTTCGGGCTGCGTCGAGAGCCTCTATGGCGCCATCGTCGAGCACGACGAGAAGGCTTTTGTACGGCTGTTGAGCGACACGCGTTGTGACGCCACGCCGCTGGCGCGTCTCTGTCGCAGCTGTTGGGACGATGTCCAGACGGGCTTCACCCTCGGCAACGAGAATCTGTCCCATTATCTCGACTACATGTCGGAGTTTCCTTTCGACCGTGACGACCGCGACGAGCAGGACTTCCATAGTGCTGTGCAGCAGATGCAGCCCGATTGGCAACAGATCCAAGACATCGACGATCCCGACATCGACGCCAATCTTGAACAGTATTTCCGTGATATGCGCACCTTTTACGAGGCGAATTTCCGTATGTGTGCCCATTTCTATCAGGACAGCTATGGCGATTTCAAACCTGACGAGCGGCTGTTGCTCGACGGCATCCTGCAATGTCCTGAGGCGCAGCAGATACTGGCGGTAGAAGCAACGGAGCAAGAGCCGACCGCCAAGGCGGCTGAAGCAGAGCCTTTCCTTTTGCCGAAGGACTATTTCGACTGGAACAACTGTCCCAACATGCCGACGGAATATTTCTACCTGAAGAAAAGCGTGCGCGACAAGGGCCCCTTGATTTTGACCGATCTCATCAACTATCTGGCCGACATGGGCTATATCGAAGACCGTGCCACTGTGAAGCAGCTGTTGGCCTACCGTTTGACGGGCCGTTGCCGTCCCGAGGGCGGTCTCCCGGCGATAGAATGGCGCGGCAAGAACGGCAAGTCGTACGAGCTGATTTATCTTGTGCGTTATCTCTCTGACCGCGGCGACTACAAGAAGATGCGCCGGTTCTTTGTGGGTCCCGAGTGGGTGAAAGACCGCGACAGCAGCTATGCCAACGCAGCAGATACGGAGTTCCGGAAGCGGATGTCGGAGTTCTATCCTGAGGCTTGCAGGTTTGTGGTTTGACTCCAAAATTTGCAAACTTTTGGGCCATAAGTCGAATTTTTTATACGTTAAGGCCCGAAAGTCTGCATTTTTTATTCAAATAAGTCTTTTAAGGTAACGACATTTTGGAACAAATGGCTGTATTTGTTGTGCGTCAAACCGTATGTGGTGACGAGAACGGGATGGATAGCCTTGCGGATGCCACGGCTCTCCCGAAAGATTCTAACTCTCCGTTCCATAGCATCGTAGTCCTTGGCTTTCATTGTGTATTTACCCTCATAAAACTTCATTTCACAAACATTGATCACCTTGTCGGCACGTTGGATGATAAGGTCTATTTGTGCTTTTTCGTCTGCGTTGGGTGGTGTCGTCCACGAATAGACTTGTGTGATAATCCCTGAAATGCCTAAGGCTTTCTCGATTTGTTGGTGGTGGTTGAGACAAAGTTGCTCAAAGGCAAGTCCTGCCCAAGTGTCGTGTTTTCGGGTTCCAATCTGGTATTGCCAAAACGGCTTGTCGGAATGTCCGTACTTGTTGATGAATTTGTAATAGAACAGGGTGAAGGGATCGACGAGTTGATAGATGCCCATTCGTGCCTTGTTATCGAAACCTTTGTAGTAGCGAATGAAGTCGCAGTCAATGAGGTTTTGCAGCAACTTTGAAAAATGTCCATTCATTTCCAGCTTGGTCGCTTGTAGGATTTCCTCGCGCGTCAAGCCTTTGTTTTTCGTGCTCAAAGCCTCTACAATCT
>CAMYYV010000114.1 GCA_947303625.1 uncultured Bacteroidales bacterium
TCTATGGCCAAAACATCGGATGGGACGGCACCATAGGGCCTATCGAGCCTATCATCATCACCTGCAACCCACCTGAAAACTTTGAAGGCGAATACCTCTACGACATGGAGGAAGAGGAATTTGGCACCTTGCTTTCCTGGGAAGCCCCCGAAACACAGCCTTTGCACTACAACCTCTATCGCTCAGACAACATCACCAAGGAAAGCATCGTCATTGAGATCGACGGAGCCGAGACTACCTACTATGATGCCTGCGGCATTGGCAGCTACATCTACCAACTCACCGCCGTTTACGAGGAATGCGAGTCTGACTTTGCCCTCACCCCCAGTGGCGAAGACCGAGTCATCATCGAGATGACTGGAATAGAAGAAAACAAGGACGAGGAAATGGTTTCCGTCGTGAAAATCTATTCCATGGGCGGACAATGCCTCAAACACAACAATACCAATGCGTTAAGCCACGGCATCTATATCCTCCAAGGTCTGACCAAGGACGGCCGATGGGTAAACAGAAAAGTAGTCATCAACAAATAATCAATTCCAACCATAACAGTTTATCATTATGAAAAAACTATTATTACTATCAATGGCTTTGGCTTCGTTCGTGACGCTGAAAGCCCAATGGACCGACGACCCGGTGAACAACAACCATATTGTCAACTGTTCGGACGACGCCGGTGAAATCTACACATCAACCGTGGTTAGCACGGGCGACACCTACGTCCAATGGAACGCCTTTGGCTCCAACGGCTGGTCGCCTACTTTGCAACGCCTTACCTTCGACGGCACCCCGCAATGGGGCGAAGAGGGCATCCATATCGGGGGACACGAATTCTCTTCATGGTCGGAAGGTGTCGCCATGACCGCCACCACCGATGGCTGCGTGGTGAGTTGTTTTGCCATTTACGATGGTTACACATACGCCGTGAAGATTGACCCTGATGGCAATTTCGTTTGGGGGGAACAAGGCTTGCAACTCTTTGGTGGCCTTGGTTTTTCACGCGCCGAAGTGACCGCCGCTAACGATGGCGGTATCTGGGCCTTAGGCTTTGACTACGAGAAGCTCTATCTGCAATATGTTAGCGCGGATGGCACTATGGGACCCACCACCACCATTAGCGCCGACAGCGGATACAAGTGCATGTATGGCCAACTTTCATTGAGCATCTACAACGATGTGCTGCTCACCTACGAAAAAGTTGGTTCTGGTTATTATACCGACAAGGAGATTTATGTCATCGGCGTCACGCCCGAGGGCGGCATCATCAGTCCTACCCAACTTCTCATGTCTTCGCAGACCTTCCAGTCCACCTACATCCACCATGCCGTTCCCGACGGTATGGGCGGAGGCTATGCCTATATCTGGCATCCGGGCATTGGAGAAGCCTTCAACACATACGTCTTCCATTTCGATGAGTTAGGTCTGTCTACCATCAGCGACCTGAATGGTATTTCTGTTCATTCCACTGATCCGACGAACTATTATGGCAATGCCTACGCCACGGTTGACCCCGTCAGCCACGACCTCATCGTCGCCTACGAGCAAACCGATGCCGCCACACAAACCCAGTCGAGGATTTATGTCAACCGCATCACCTCGACGGGAGAAAGAGTATGGGACGAAGGCATCCTGTTAGCCGATTACCAAGGCTATGCCTATTCTGACATTATTGTCGATGCTTTTGAAGACGGTAGTGGCTTCACGGTAATCTACACGAAAGCAAGCAGCAACCCATACTTCACCACTGTCGAGGCGATGGGCTTAGACATGGACGGCAACCAACTGTGGACCAAGACATTGAATTCAACTGCCTACAGAAGGACCGTATGCCGGAGAAGCGCTGGCTTCCACGATGGGCAGAATATCGTGACTTGGGTCAATTGCGTTGATGGCGGCATGTACGGCCAAAACATCGGCCCCGACGGCACCATGGGACCCATCGAGCCTGTCATCCCCGAACCCGAATGCCTCGCTCCCGAAAACCTTGAAGGCGAGTATGTCTTTGACTTTGAGGCTCAACTGTTTGGCGTGCAGATTAGCTGGACCGCGCCCGAGACGCAGCCTCTGCACTACAACCTCTACCGCTACAACGACATCAACAAAGACCTCCTCGTCATCGAGGTACCAGGCGATGCCACCTCCTATCTCGACGAGAGCGGAACGGGTATCTACAAATACCAACTGACCGCCGTCTATGAAAACTGCGAGTCGGACTTCGCCCTCACCCCTGCGGGAGAGGACTACATCTACATAGAAGTAACGGGAATTGAAGAGGATGCCGACAGTGTCATCGTCAGCTTGCTCAACGTTTACAACATGAAAGGCCAACGCATGAAGGTGGCCGACATGAACGAGTTGCAAACAGGTATCTACATTATGCAAGGTCTGACCCAAGAAGGCCAGGTGGTCACAAAAAAGATTGTAATTAATCGATAAATCTTTGACAAGAAGGGCGGACACATAGGTCCGCCCCTATGGTTCTCATAAAAAAATGGCTGCGATTGCAGCCATTTTTTTGTGGGAACTGTTGGACTCGAACCAACGACCCCCGCCTTGTAAGGGCGATGCTCTGAACCAACTGAGCTAAGCTCCCTTTGCCTTCCCGATCAGGATTTGCGGCTGCAAAAATAGGAAATTTTAATTCGACGCAGTCACTTTTTTCGCTTTTTTCGGCAATAAACGTGCAAATTTCAAAATAATTGTTACTTTTGTAGCAACAATAAAGCATAGAAAAGAAGCCCAAAACGAAATGAATAAATTGGATTTCAATAAATTAAAGAAATATTTACCCCTATTCTTGTTGCTCATCGCCCTCGTATGCTGCAATCTTGCCATTGCCGACGTGGGCAACAACAACCGATTTGACCTTGGTGACTTTGACGGTGGTGATTCCGACTTCGGTGCCATCCTCTGGCTCATCTACTTGTGCATCAGGTATCCCTATCTGATTCCGCTTGTCCTCGTGATTTGCATTGTGTCGTTCATCATTTCAAGGAAAAAAAAGAAGAAAGCCTCCGACCCCACTATTATTAATAAGAATATTAGCCAACAGGCCAACAATGAAACCACCATCGATAACAGTGCCATGGTAGCCGCCCAAATCCAAGCCATCGACCCAGCCTTCTCGTCCGACAAGTTCGTCGGCTTCGCCCGCGAAGTGTTCATGAAGATCCAGGAAGCCTGGACAGCCCGCGACTGGAAGCCTATCCGCCCATTTGAGAGTGAGGCCCTCTTCAACCAACACAAGCAGCAATTGGACGAATACATCCGCTTGGGCAAGATCAACGTGGTGGAAAAGATAGGCATCAAGCATTGCTCGCTCCAAGCCTTCAGGCAAGACGGCGACAAGGAGGTGCTCACCGTGTGGCTCAATGCCGTGATGCGCGACTACGTCATTGACGCCAATACCAAGAAAGTGTTGGAGAGCGATCCCAACCGCGATTGGTACATGCACTATGAGATGACCTTCTGCCGCAAGGCCGGCGTCAAGACCGACCCTGGCAAGAAAGGCAACAGTATCACCAACTGCCCCAACTGCGGCGCGCCCACCGAGGTAACATCGTCGGGCCAGTGCTCTTACTGCGGTAGTGTCATCACCAACGGCGAACACGATTGGGTGCTGACAGATATTCATTCGAGGGGATAGAAAACGACAATTTTGGTACGAATTTTGAACAGCCACCTCGGATTTTGAATCTTGAATCTTAAATCATAAATCTTTAAATCAAATAATCAACTAAACAAAAAACACTATGGGACTTATTAAAGCGATTGCAGGCGCCATTGGCAGCACGATGAAAGACCAGTGGTTAGACCTTATCAAATGCGACAACATGGACATGGAGACCCTGATGGTGAAGCAAACCACCAAGTCGGGTCAGATTTCAAAAGGCAGCCGTATCCTCGTGGCTCCCGGCCAGGTGGCCGTCATCTACGACAGCGGTGCTGTCCTCGACGCCACTGCTGAAGAAGGCGTCTACACCTTCGACCAATCGTCATCGCCGTCGTTCTTCGGCGGACAGTTCGGCCCCGTCTTCAAGGAGATGTGGCAGCGTTTCACCTATGGTGGTACCCCCGCCAAGGAGCAGGCCATCTTCTTCTTCAATGCCAAGGAAATCCTTGACAACAAGTTCGGCACGGCCACGCCTATCCCCTTCCAGGACTGGTCGCATGCCATCCCGAACCAGATGACCGGCTCACTGAGTCCAATGGGCGTCAACGTGCGCTGCTACGGCAAATACACCTTCCGTTTGGACGATGTGGCCGTCTTCATGCGCATCCACGCCGGCACCGCCAATGTGGTGAAGAAAGGTGACATCACCGAACAGATGCGTAGCGAGGTGATCGCCGCCTTCCAGAACGTGCTCAACGAGATGGGCAACAGCAAGCACCGTGTGCCAGTGCTCGAGCTCCCGAGCTACACCGACGAAATCAAACAAGTGATGGACGAGCGCGTGTTCGACGAGCCCATCCGTGCCCGTGGCGTGCGTCTGGTCAGCTTCACCGTCGAGTCCGTCTCGTTGGACGAAGCCAGCCAGCAGAAGATCGACCGCTACGAATACAGCTCCAACTCGATGATGCAGCAAGGCAAGATCATCGACGTGATGGGCGACGCAGCCAACAACCCCGGTGGCGCTGGCAACGCCTTCATCGGCCTCGGCATGATGAACGCCGGCAC
>CAMYYV010000115.1 GCA_947303625.1 uncultured Bacteroidales bacterium
GCGCGTCTACCAATTCCGCCACACCCGCGTTTTTGAGGGCGCAAAGATACAACTTTTTTATTAATAAGGAATGCTGAATGCGGAATTATGAATGCAGAATTGGGGCGAAGCCTAGCGTCGCTTTGCGCCATTCTGCATTCCGCATACAACATTCTGCATTAATTTTTGACATCCAGGGCCTCGCGTAGTGCATTGCCGATGAGCATGAAGGCCAACACGAGCAGCATGATGGCAATGCCAGGCAGGATGGCCAGATAGGCCGCATCCAATATAATGAATGCATAATTCTCCTTGATCATACTTCCCCACGACGGCATGGGAGGCTGCACACCGATGCCCAAGAAACTCAAGCCCGCCTCCAGCAGGATGGCCGAGGCGAAGTTGGCCGCCGATACTACGATGATGGGACTGAGGATGTTGGGCAGGATGTGTCGAAAGATGATGCGCAAATCTTTGAAGCCCAATGCTTTTCCAGCTTCCACAAAGGTGGTCTCGCGGATGCTTAGGATCTGTCCGCGCACGATGCGCGCCACCTCAACCCACATCGTTAGACCCACGGCAATGAACACCTGTGCGATGCCTTTTCCCAAGGCGAAGGTGATGGCGATGACCAAGAGAAGGGTGGGGATGGACCATACTACGTTGATGAACCACACCACCGCGTCGTCAACCTTGCCACGAAAAAATCCACCCAAGCTACCCACCATGATGCCGATCATCAGGCTGAGCAACACCGCGATAAATCCTACCGTCAAGCTGATGCGGCTGCCCAACACCAAGCGGCTGAGGAAGTCGCGGCCAAATTGGTCGGTGCCTAATAAAAACCTGCGATGCTTCACACAGTGGTTCCTGATATAAGTGTCAGTATCTTCCACGGAAATGAAACCTGCGGTCGTTGAGCCTGTCGAAACGCCGCTTTTGAGAAACTCCTTATTGTCAACAATCTCCGTCCTCACTGTCGAGCTCTCCTCGGCCTGATATAGATAAACCGTCGTTGCCTCCTTGTCGACCTTGATGCTGTCGAACGGTAAATAGATGCAGTCGTCAGGCCGGCCGTTGAAGAGGAACTGGAGAAACGGCGTCTTTGCCGGTGGAGTCTCCTTTGGAACCATCAACATGTCGACTTGGAAGCCGGGTTTCTTGGTGCTGATCTCAAGGATTTGGCGGTTGGCGTTGGGGGTCTTGTCAGGGATGACGAAGTAGGCAAAGATGGCCAATAGCGCCCAAAGCAGAACGAAGCCGCAAGAGACCATTCCAAGCTTGTTGCTACGGAATCGCTTCCATGCCAGCGCTTTAGGCGACTGGTTCTGTGCCTTCTTTTCGTCCATGGGCTCCATTTTGTTTTCGCCGTCAAAAATACGCAATTCGTCGCTGATTTCATTCGAGAAACAGAAAAAATGAAAAATTTTGCCTAAAACACATCGTTATTTCGGAAAAATGTAGTATCTTTGCAGCCGCAAATCCAGATGGTGGGTGTAGCTCAGCTGGTTAGAGTACCGGATTGTGGTTCCGAGGGTCGTGGGTTCGAATCCCATCTCCCACCCAAGGCAAGAGAGGCTTGAGAGAGCCTCTTTTTTGTTGGGTGTGTGCCCAACTCCGTAAAAATGTGTACTTTTGCACCTCGTAAAAAGCATTACATGGCAAGGATTATGGCTATCGACCTCGGACGCAAGCGCAGCGGCATCGCTGTCACAGACCCGTTGCAGATTATCGCAAACGGGCTGACGACGGTGGAGTCGCACAAGCTCGTCGACTTTGTGCTGAACTATGTACAGCAGGAAGAGGTCGAACGTATCGTTATCGGCGAGCCCAAGGACATGAAGAACAATCCTTCCGACTGCTCCAAGTACATCGAGCCCATTGTCAACCGTCTGAAGAAGGTGCTGCCCAGCATGCCTATCGAACGTTACGACGAACGTTTCACTTCGGTGATGGCACATCAGACCATGATCGATGCCGGACTGAGCAAATCGAAACGCCAGGACAAGGAACTCGTCGACACCATTGCCGCCACCATCATCCTGCAATCCTATATGGAATTCATTAAAATGCAGAATTAAGAATTCGGAATGCAGAATGATGAAATCGATACTTGCAACTCTAAACAACTCTAAACTCTAAACTCTCAACTCTACACTAACAATGATATTACCCATAGTAGCATACGGTCACCCCACACTCAAAGCTGTTGCCCAGCCCATCACGCCCGATTATCCGGAGCTCGACAAACTGCTGGCCGACATGTGGGAGACGCTGGCCCACTCCGAAGGTGTCGGATTGGCTGCACCGCAAGTCAACAAGAGCATCCGCCTCTTCATTACCGACGGCAATCCATTCTATCCCGACTATCCTGATGCGAAGGGCTTTAAGCAGGTGTTCATCAATGCCGAACTCGTTGAGACCTTTGGCGACGATGTTTCTTTCAAGGAGGGATGTCTCAGCTTGCCCAACATCTATGAGGAGGTGGTTCGCAAAGACAAGATCCGCATCAAATACCTCGATGAGAACTTCCAGCCTCATGAGGATGTCTTCGAGGGTATTCGCTCTCGTATTGTCCAGCACGAATATGACCACCTGCAAGGCCATGTCCTTTCCGATCATATTGCCCCGCTGCGCAAGACCCTGCTGCAAGGCAAGCTCCGCGCCATCTCTGAAGGCAAATGTGACGTCGACTATCGCATGATTTTCCCGAATAAGAAGAAACGCAGATAATCGACCAAGGTCAAGAAACCAATCAACGAAAAACATCAAAAAAAATGAAGAAATCCCTGAAACTATTCATCGTCGCTCTGATGGCAGTTGCATTGTTTGCCTGCGGCGAAACCGAGAAGAAACTCACGGTCGACGATATGAAAGCGGCTGAGAAAACACTCATGAATGAAAACTGGACCATGAATATGGAGGTGGCACCCCAAGTGGCCGAGACTTACTGTAAGTTCGTCGAACAGAATCCCAAAGACCCGACGGCCCCGACGTGGCTTTTCCATGCCATGGAGATCAATGTGAACCTGAAGAATTCGGACAAAAGTATTGAACTCTGCAACCAATTGGTTGAAAAATACCCCGAATCAAAGTGGTCGCCGAAGTCGCTGATTCTTCTTGGCTCCTATGTCTATGAGGACCAGCTGAATGACACGGCAATGGCACATAAGGCCTATCAGAGACTCATCGATCAATATCCGAACGACAGTCTCTGCAACGATGCGAAAGTGCTGATTCAATGCTTAGGCTTGTCCGATGAAGAGAAATTGACTTTAATCCTGATGCAGCAGATGGAGGTGGAAGAAGACGAGCTGTAAGCGATGCTTTTTTTGAGAATCTGAAAAACAAAAGCCTGCGAGTCACATCACTCGCAGGCTTTTCTCGTTTTAGCAGCCGAAGGCTGCTTTCAGTGAATCCACTAGGTCTAGTTTCTCCCAGGCGAAGAACTCCACGTTCTTGAAGATGTGTTCGCCTTCGCGGAAGGTGTCCTTGTCCTCGTAGTAGACCTCCACTTTGCGGGTCTCGGGCTGACGACCGAAGTGGCCGTATGATGCCGTCTCTTCGAAGATGGGGTTGGTGAGACCGAAGCGTTTCACAATGAAGTAAGGTCTCAGGTCGACCAGTTCCCTCACCTTGAGGGCGATGTCAGCATCACTCATCTTGACGTGCGAGGTGCCTTCGGTGTTGATGTAGAAGCCCACAGGCTCGGCCTTGCCGATGGCGTAGGCAATCTGCACCAAGGCTTGGTCGCATACGCCAGCGGCCACGAGGTTCTTGGCGATGTGGCGTGCAGCATAGGCGGCCGAACGGTCCACCTTTGAGCTGTCCTTGCCTGAGAAGGCACCACCGCCGTGGGCACCGCGACCACCGTAGGAGTCGACGATGATTTTCCGTCCTGTCACACCGGAGTCGCCATGAGGGCCACCGATGACGAACTTGCCCGTCGGGTTGACATAGAGCTTCATGTCGTCGCCAAAGAGTCTCTTCAGGCGCACGGGAAGGAGTTTCTTCACCCTTGGAATGAGGATGTTGCGCACGTCGTCCTCGATCTTCTTCTGCATGGTGGCGTCGTCGGCAAACTCGTCGTGCTGCGTGCTGACCACGATGGTGTCGATGCGCAAGGGCTTCCAGCCTTCGCCGTATTCCACCGTCACCTGCGACTTTGCGTCGGGACGGAGGTAGGTCATCTTCTTGCCTTCGCGGCGGATCTTGGCAAGCTCGATTAGTAGGAGGTGGGCAAGGTCGATGGTGAGCGGCATGTAGTTCTCAGTCTCTTTGCAGGCGAAACCGAACATCATGCCTTGGTCGCCGGCGCCCTGGTTCTCGTCGGCCTCGCGCTTGACACCTTGGAAGATGTCGTTCGACTGACCGTGCAAAGCCGACAAAACGCCGCAGGACTGCGCGTCAAATTGGTATTCCGACTTGTTGTAACCGATGCGGTCGATGACGCGGCGGGTGATGTCCTGGATCTCGACATAGGCGTTGGTGCGGATTTCGCCAGCCACGACGACGAGGCCGGTGGTAACTAAGGTCTCGCAGGCCACCTTTGAGGTGGAATCATAACGAAGAATCTCGTCCAATACGGCATCCGAAATCTGGTCGCATACCTTGTCGG
>CAMYYV010000116.1 GCA_947303625.1 uncultured Bacteroidales bacterium
TCGTCGATGCCGGCCTGTTGGGCGCGGTCCATCGAGGTCAGGCGGTAGTTGTAGTCGCCCTTCTTGGTATTAATGGGGTGGTATTCGTTGTAGATCTCAGGGCAATAGGTCTCCTGGAAGATCTGGTAGGTGCCAATGCCTGCCTCTTTCACGATGCGGAAGCCTTCCACATCCAAAGGAGCGGCGTTGATGTTCACACGACGGATGCTGCCCTTGCCTTTCTTGGTGGCGTAGGTCACCTTCACGGTGTGAGCGATATACTCCGGCGAGTATTTCGGCGACTCACCATAGACGAGGATAAGACGCTTCTGGCCATCGTCTTCGAGGGCCTCCACGTTGCGGATGAGCTCTTCATCGGTCAAAGTGGTGCGGATTTGTTCCTTGTTGGAGGAACGGAAGCCGCAATACACACAGTTGTTTACGCAGTAGTTGCCCACATACAAGGGGGCAAACAACACGATACGGTTGCCATAGATGCGGCGTTTCAGCTCGCGGGCGCCTTCCTTGATCTCCTCCACCAATGCGGGGTCGGTGGTGTTGACGAGGACGGCAGTCTCCTCCATCGTCAGGCGGTTCTTATCCAATGACTTTTGGATGATTTCATGCACACGCTCAGGGGTGCTCTTGGTGTTGTTGATGTAGTCCCAAATCTCTTCCGAGGAGATAAACGGGCGGTTAGGCTCGTCGGGGATACGACATTTTTCGGGATGGAATTGCATATCAGTTTTCAGTTTTAAGTTGTTCAGTTGTTCAGTTTTTGACTTCGGGACGCGGGACTTCGGGACTTCGAGACATTGTGGCGTCACGTAGTCTCGCAGTCACGCAGTCTCGTGTCCTTTCAATAAGGCCGACTTCACCTCGATGCCTTCGATGCGACCCAACTGGCCCGTGAGGGAACCAATCTCATCGGTGGTACCTTCAAAGATGACGGAAATGATGCTGTATGAACCACGGGGAAAACCTTGGCGGCAGATGATGATGCTCGCGTGACGGGAAAGCACCGCGTTGACTTGTGGCGCGGCTTCACGGTTTCCCACATAAATAAGGACAGTGCCTATTCTCCTTTCCATTTGAATGACCTCCGGATCAGATTGTTATGATTCCCGCATGAGCCTTGATGTCAACGCATTGTCTTCATCTCAGCGCGGTGCGGCTTTGCTTTGCGGCTGCAAAATTAATGATTATTTTTGTTTGGGAAACAAATCTGCCGCAAATCTTTCAAAAATATCAATACTCCACCTTATCCTGCTTCTCCTCCCAGGCGCGGAAGGTCTTGAGGGCTTCGTTACGCAGCAAGGGGATGGCGGGCACGACGCGGTCCTCTTTGTGCTGCTCCAACTCCTTGTAGATGAAGTCATCAGCAAAGTCGATGTCGGCGGCGTCTTTTTTCGTATTGCCGTAATAGATGCACTTAAGATGCGCCCAATAGATGGCACCAAGACACATGGGGCAGGGCTCGCAGGAGGTGTAGATGACGCAATCCGACAGGTCAAAGGTGCCCAACTTGCGGCAGGCCTGACGGATGGTGTTCACCTCGGCATGAGCGGTGGGGTCGTTGTCGCGGGTTACGCTATTGGCGCTGCCAGCGACGATTTCGCCATCCCTCACGATGACGGCTCCAAAGGGACCGCCGCCATTTTTCACACTCTCATCGGCCAAACGAATGGCCTCTCGCATAAAGGTTTTATCTTGTTCGGTGATTTTCATTTCTTATGATGATTATGGCGCAAAAATAACAATTTTCCACAAATCCGTTTGGATTTTCAAAAAAGTGGTATCTTTGTCGCGTACAAACCACTAAAAGTTGCGCCCGACACGAAAATTAGGGTATCAAGAAATGAAAAGAAACCTTAAGACCATGCTTATCGCCAATCTGGCCATCTGCCTTGTTTGCGGATTATTCATGAGCAGCTGCAACCGCGAAGAAAAGAGACGACAGAAAGAAGAAGCGCTATTGCTACAAGAGCAAATGGACAAAATCACTCCTGAAGTATTTGAACCCTATTTGAAAAAATATGCAGAAGAGATTTGCCTTGAAAGATACTACAGAAATGGAAATAAGTTATGGGGGTGGGAATTAGATAAAAGCAACATATTAGGTGAAATCACCCTAGAGGACAAAGCGGACGGCAAAGGCAAAATCGGGCGGGGCACTGTCCATGTGAAAATGACAGGAGCTGGTGGAAAAGGCTGGCGAAACGGAAGTGCCGATGTCATATTATCGGGGATCCTCAATTTAAATTCTGATGGATCTTTGTCTTTTGTCAGAGGAGCAGATTACCGTCTCGACAAAATTGTCCACTTGGACAGAATGGATGGTGTGATAGAGGAGAGTCCAGAAATAATTACCAATTTATTACAATAATAATCAAGTCGGTCGGTCATATTAATCAACCTATTAACATTAGAACCAATTCGTCAGTCGTCCCTGTGGGACTCCGTTTATTTCCTATACCTCGCCTCTAACTCGACGCGATACTTATCGGCCATCTCCTTTGCCAAAGCGATGCCATCACCCTCTGGCTCGGCGCTGAAGGTGCCGAGCCGCTCACGCCACCACTGGCCTTCGTATTTGCAGATGCGCTCGTGATAGGCCTTTTCATCGAATGGTTGACCTGCCTCAATGGCGGCATCCACGTCCTTGAAAAATTCCTTCCAGCGGTAGGCATAATAGGTTGCGGTGAGACCCGCCCAGGCGCGGCTGGCGTATTCGTTGAGCAAGGCATCCTCCTCACCCCAGGTGGTGATGATGTTGCGGGCATTGCTCTCGAAGTAGTCCTTGTCTTCTTCGGTGGTGCCGATGGCCCTCGCATCGCGGATCCAACGTCCCACGAGGAAGGCACTCTCTGTAGCCAGAATCTTATCCGTGTCATCGAGGATGGAGGTCATCGTCTTCTCTAATTCATGCACCTTCTCATAGTCATCCTCGCGGTAAGCCTTCACGTAATCGGCATAGAGGTCGCTGAAGTAGTTGCCCAGCAGCTGTCTCGTGATGTTGACCGCATCGAAATGGCGCGTGCGCGTGTTGCAGTCAGCGGCAAGGAGCTTGTCCAAGGCATCCAACAGGGTGATGTTGTTATACTTATAGGTCGGAGCGACATAATACTGACGATATTCGTCAATGGTACCCATCGTCGGTCTCTGGTTGATACGCACGGTCTGCCCCGGCGACGACACCTTATTATATACGTTATCAGCCAGCAAAGTCCACGCCGCCCTCATATTCGGGTCTTCCTTGCCGGCACGTTGGTCAGCAAGGCGCAGCACCCAGGCATCCACATCCATGGTGAGCGGGTCGTCCCATGCCTTTTCGAAGACATATTCATACATGAATGGATTGCAATCGAAGCCTTCCAACGTGGAACCGATGCCAACGAAGTTGTCGCCACCCTTCTCGAAAGCGCGCTCAATACGCACATTCACGGTGTCGAGGTTGCCGGCCAACATGGAGTTGCCGCCGAAGTTGCCGAGATAGCACCAGATGTAAGGCACGCCATAGTAGGCATTGGTGCGCTCCCACACAGGTTGCCGTTCGCAGTAGTAGTCGAGCATGATGTGTCGGTCTTTCGGCATGGAGGTGATGTAGGCCTCGATGCGGTTGTCGACTTCCCAGTATTGGCGTTCGTTCCAGAAGAGCCATGCCATTTCAAGCCATCTGGCTTCGGGGTCGGCGGCTTCAAGAGATTCATAGACCTGGCGGCTCACGCGGCCAAGATATTCGGGTTCCCAGCTGGGCGGAATCATCTCGTTGAAGATGTCGATACCATAGATATGGTCGGTGCCGTAGAACTCTATCTCTTTCTCGATAAACTTCTTTTGAATGATGGGATATAACTCGCTCTCGGGGTCAAGGAACTTGCACCAACAGGTGCTGTCGAAGCCTGCCCAGTCGCCCAACGAAGCCAAAGGAGCGTCAGGATAGATGCGTGTGATGCAAGGCGGCACGTGACCCGCAAAGCCGGGTAGCACGGGTTTCATGTTCAACTCGCGCTCGCGAGCCACGATTTGCTTTTGCAGTTCTTTTTGGTTCTCGAGCCACGACATGGGCAGCGGTCCACCCCAACGGTCAATGTTCTGCATACGGTGCCAAGGCAGGTGCGCCGGACCCGTGAAATAACTGCGGATCTCCTCATCGGTGAGGCCCAAGTCGCTCCACACCTCATACCATACGCTCTCCTGTCCCGTAATGGCCAGCGGCAGATTAATGCCGTTGAGTGCCATCCAATCGATGAAATGCTCCCACTCCGACCAGTCCCACCAAGGCAAGGTGTAGCCAAAAGTGCAGTAATTGAGGAAGAAACGGTCGGGTACACGGGCACTCAGGCTGACCTTCTCAGGCACTGCAGGCATAGTGGCGGGAATCTGCAACGGCTCTTCCTTGAACCAAGAGTATTGTGCCATGCAGTAATATTTTAGGTAGTGGTTCAGACCCACGGCCATGCTATTGGCATTGTTGCCGCGGATCACGAGGTCCTTGCCTTGAGTCTCGAGCTCGAAACGGTCGATAGTGTCATTTTCGAGCCGTTCGAGGACAATGTTGTCGGAATACTCAGGCACGACGCGGTTCACCAGTCCACGCATGGCGATGACTTCGG
>CAMYYV010000117.1 GCA_947303625.1 uncultured Bacteroidales bacterium
GGATGACGTTGCTCACGCGTTTCTGCATCTCGGGGTTGGCGCGCTGCACGGCGTTGAGCTCGATGGCGTTGCTGTATTGGCCCGTGTCGACGCTCGACACGGCGCCGCCTCCCATGCCGATGCGGTAGTTGTCGCCGCCCAGCACGATGATGACGTCGCCCTCCTCGGGTTCCAGTTTCTTGGCGTCCTTCACCTTGGCGAAGCCGATACCGCCAGCCAGCATGATGACCTTGTCGTAGCCCATGACTTCTTTCTCGCTGTGCTCAAAGGTCAGCAGGCTGCCGTTGATGAGGGGCTGGCCGAACTTGTTGCCGAAGTCGGAGGCGCCGTTGGAGGCCTTGATGAGGATCTCTTCCGGTGTCTGGTAGAGCCACTTGCGCGGCTCGATGTCCTTCTCCCACTCACGGCCTTGCTCCGTGCGGGGATAGGAGGTCATGTAGACGGCAGTGCCAGCCAGAGGAAGGCTGCCCTGTCCGCCGGCCAGACGGTCGCGGATCTCGCCGCCCGTTCCCGTGGCAGCACCATTGAAAGGCTCCACGGTGGTCGGGAAGTTGTGTGTCTCAGCCTTCAACGAAATCACCGTCTCAATGGGCTTGATCTGGAAGGCCGAGGGCTTGTTGGGCTCGGCGGGGGCGAACTGTTCCACCTTGGGACCGAGGATGAAGGCCACGTTGTCCTTGTAGGCCGACACGAGGCGGTTGGGGTTCATCTTGGAGGTGCGCTTGATGAGGGCGAACAGCGTGTTGGGCATCTGCTTGCCGTCGATGACGAAGGTGCCGTTGAAGATCTTGTGGCGGCAGTGCTCCGAGTTGACCTGCGCGAAGCCGTACACCTCGCTGTCGGTGAGTTTGCGTCCGATCTTTGCGGATATGCCTTTCAGATATTCCACCTCATCCGCGCTCAAGGCCAGGCCTTCCTGTTCGTTGTAGGCCTCGATGTCGTCGATGTATTGCAACGGCTCGGGCTTGCGGTCGACGGTGAACACCTTCTGGTCGAGGTTCTCATAGCGGTTTTGCAGCATCGGGTCGTAAGGGGCCTTTTTAGAATCCACTTTTTGGAACTCCTCGATGCGGACGATGCCCTTGATGCCCATGTTTTGGGTGATCTCGACGGCATTGGTGCTCCACGGCGTGATCATCTCGCGACGCGGCCCGATGAAATGGCCTTTCACCGTGTCTTTTTCGATTTTTTCGGCATTACCGAAAAGCCATGAAAGTTTGGAAATGGTTTCCCCTGAAAGCTCGGATTTGGAATCAACGGCGATAACACGCTGATTGTCAGGTTGGAAAAAAGAAATCATAAGCACAAAGATTTATGCCGCAAAGATAGGAGAATTTTATCTAAAATGATTCAAAATGATACAAAAATTCCGAACGCCAAACAGCATTCGGAATTGTTTTGTAGAAGACATGTTAAACCTCTTATTCTACCAACACCTTTTTCACCACCTCTCCGGCTTTCACGAAATAAAAACCGCTTGGAAGCTCTTTCACGTTAAGGGTCTGTTTATCATCCATAGACAAGGCCTTCACGGTGCGACCCATCATATCGACAATGGTCACAGGGCCTTCGGCCTCGATGGTGATGGTTTCAGAAGCGGGATTGGGGTAAACGCTCATAGTGACCGTCTCGGTTTCTCCGATTCCCACATTGCCACAGTCGTCATAGAGCTGGATGCCTTGCCATTCTTCGGCGGCCTCGAAGGCTTCGATGCAGTTGCAAGGCACGATGATATGTACATGGTCGTTGATGTCGGCAAAAGCATCATCCCACAGGAAGAAAGGCTCGATGTCGTGAATGAAGATGTAATCGAGTTCCTCACAAAAGCTGAATGCATTCGAGTTGATTTGTTGCATGCCGGCAGGAATCTCGAGATACTCCAAGAGAGGACAATTGGCAAACGAATGATAGCCGATGTTCACGATGGTATTGGGCAAAGTGACGCTGGTGAGATTCATGCAGCCATAGAAAGCCTCACTGCCGATGTAAGTCACTCTATACGATTCCCCATTGATAGTCTCTGATTCGGGAATGACCACATCGCCCGAATAGGTGTTTTCGTAGTCGTTATTCACCACGATGAGGATGGTTTCGCCACAGCCGCCACCGGGAAGTTGCTGGGTGACTTTGCGGTAATAGATGCCATTGACATAATAATCCCAGGCAAATGCACTTTGGCAGAACATCATGAGCGTCAAGGCCAAAACTGAAAAGATAATTGTACGTTTCATACTTGTAATCGTTTAGTTGTTTATTGAGTTGAACATTTTTATTTCTTTTAGGTGCAGAAAAGCGAAAAACATAACAAAAGCAAGAAAAAAAAAGTTGAATTAAAATGCAAACTCGTGTTATTATTCAAAACACAATTGCACCTAAACCATCAAAAGACACACCGCAAGAATGGAATCTTCCGAGTCACACGGCCGCATCGAAAGCTTTAATGCGCTTGTACTACGACACAAAGCCATGATTTGGCATATCTGTTCGGACTACAACGTAGGGAAGGCGTGGAAGACGGAAGACTGCATACAGGAAGTGTTGCTCAGCCTTTGGAGAAGCTACGGGACTTTCGAGGAGCGCAGTTCGGAAAAGACTTGGGTATGGCGTGTGGCAACCAACACCATGTTGATGCTGAAACGCAAAGAGGACAGAAGTCCGCAAACGGAATCCATCGAGGCGGTCAGTGTGGACGAAAAGAACGATGAGTTGGGTCATGAGAAATATTGGCAGTTACAACAGCTTATCAACACACTGCCTGAAGAAAGCAGCACGGTCATTCGCGCCTTCTTGGACGGGTTCTCCTACAAGGAAATCGCCGAAATGACGGGTAGTTCCGTGGGCGCCGTGGCCATGCGTATCGTCCGACTCAAGCGGAAACTAAGAATAATGTACGAGAGAGAAAACAATTCATGACAATGGAAAACAACATAAACACATCGAACGCAATCACGCAACACGACAACTTCAAAACCCAGTGGCAATGCCGCAGGCAGTGGAAGGAGGAGGCCGAAAAACGGGCACCTGACGACAAGACCATTTTGCATTGGGCGGAAAAGGCACAACAAGCCTCTGCCGGGACAGAAGTGAATCTCTTTCCCTTTCCCACCCGTCGCCGCACACAATGGATACCCATCACGGCAGCAGCCAGCCTCGTCATTGGCGTGACCGTCATCGGATTGACCCGGCATGGCCAACCCGACAACGTGCTTCCTACGGCCAAGGAAGTGACAGTGGAAAGCCAGACCGTTCGTTTCATCTGCAACAATGGTTGCTCGGCGCAAGACATCATGCACTTGGCCAACAAAGTCATTAAATAACAAGTACATGGGCAAAATCAGGATACATAAAAAAAGATGTGGAACGTGGGCGTATCTCGCCGCACTTCTTGTTTTATGGTTGTCAGCCTGCAAGGAAAGGGGCGCGTCCCCCGAGACGACAACCAGCAATAAGGCAGCGATGGAATTGTACTGCAAGTATGCCGACAACAGTAACCTCACCGTGGCCTATCTCGGCGATTTATCCGTCAACGGAAAGTGCATCGATGCCTTGATGCTGCAAGCCGACAACGAGACAGAGTGGGAAATGCTGAAACAGGATTTTGGCTTTATGTCTTACGACACCTCTGCCTTCCATTGTCCGGACGACGACAATCCCGTCATGGTGGGTGTCGGCATCGAAACCGATTTTTTGAGCGATGCCATTTTCGACACTGTAACCGACATCAGCCAAATACCCGACGAGGCCATTGAGAGATACACACTCATCGTTGCCGACAAGATCCGTGAAATCATGAACAGCTTCCAAGCCCCCGACTCGTTGCTGCCCAATACCGCCATCGTCATCGGCCAAGGCGAAATAGAACAAGAAACCACCGACAATAACAACTACGACGACTATATCGTGACCGTTTCGCGCACCGTTGTTGTCGGGATGATCAGCGAAAGGCTTGAAGCCAACACAAAAGCCCAAAACGGAGACATCACAACACTTCACGTGGATTCAAACACCAATGCGCCTCACAACCGTTTCCAACAGCAAAAAGAGCGAAACGACCGCATCATGGACGACGCACAAACCTACGGTCACATTGGCTACATCACCGCAGCCGACAACGAGGAGCGTACCTTGTGGCTCTTCTTCTATGACGACCAAGAAGAATGCAACACCATCATCACCCATATCAGCGAAGACATGATTGTCAATTACAAATAAACCTTTTATCAAAATCTTTATTATCATGAAGAAAAACATTTTATTCTTTCTGACGTGCATGTTTGCCATTCTTGGCATGACGCAGGCACAAAACCGTAGCGAAATCCAACTGAAAGCAATTGAAGTGGACAATGTTGTGATTGCTCAAGACCAACTGCCTTCCGTGGGTTCTTGGTTCTCCTATGTCGGTGATTATTCATCGCCACAGATTATCGGCATTGGGATGCCCTTCAATTGGGGTTACATGTTTCCTGCAGAACTGATGA
>CAMYYV010000118.1 GCA_947303625.1 uncultured Bacteroidales bacterium
ACCCCGGTGGCGCTGGCAACGCCTTCATCGGCCTCGGCATGATGAACGCCGGCACAGGCGGCATGACGGGCGGCGTGATGCAGAACGCCTGGGGCAGCCAAGGCCAGCAGCAGAGCTACGACCCCTATGGCCCACAAGGTGGCGGACAGCCTCAAGGCGTGCCCTGCCCGAAATGCGGCACCCCCATCACGGGTAAGTTCTGCCCCGAGTGCGGCACCCCCGCCCCAGCTCCCAAGGCAGCCAAGAAGTGCCCGAAGTGCGGCACTGAGACCACAGGCAAATTCTGCCCTGAGTGTGGCACTCCCATCCCTGCCGACAACGCTCCTAAGAAATGCCCGAAGTGCGGCATCGAGGTGACCGGCAAGTTCTGCCCTGACTGCGGCACACCGATCGTCTAAATCCCACATAAAAAATGTAGAGACGTGCAATGGCGCGTCTCTACATTGTGTTTAAGCCGAGCGAATAACGGGGTTCGAACCCGCGACCCTCAGCTTGGGAAGCTGATGCTCTACCAACTGAGCTACATTCGCATATTTCGGCTGCAAAAATACACAATTTTTGAATTTCAAATCTTAAATTTTGATTTTTTTATGCCCATTACAGAGAGAGAAGAACAATTCATCCACGAAAGCTTCCACCCTAAATCATGGAACGACGTGAAGACCCACGACTCCTGGTCAGTGTTCAAAATCATGGCCGAGTTCGTGGAAGGCATGGAAAAAATGTCGAGAATCGGCCCCTGCGTGGCTATCTTCGGCTCGGCACGCACCAAGCCTGGCGACAAATACTATGAGATGTCGGTCGAGATCGCTGAGAAGCTTGCCGACTATGGCTTCGGCACCATCACTGGTGGCGGCCCTGGCATCATGGAAGCCGGCAACAAAGGCGCCTATCAAGGTGGCGGCACCAGCGTGGGACTCAATATCAACCTGCCTTTCGAACAGCACTTCAACCCCTATATCGACCGCGACAAGAACATCAACTTCGACTACTTCTTCGTCCGCAAGACCATCTTCATGCGCTATGCCCAGGGCTACATCGCCATGCCCGGCGGCTTCGGCACCTTGGACGAGCTCTCGGAAGCCATCACCTTGATTCAGACCAACAAGATGGTCGACTTCCCCGTGGTGCTCGTCGGAAGCGAATATTGGCAAGGACTGGTCGACTGGTTCAGGAACACCCTGCTCACCAACCACATGATCAAAGAAGAAGACTTCGACATCTTCCACATCGTCGACACCGCCGACGAAGCCGTGAAGATTATCAAGGACTTCTACAAGAAATACGCCATCAAGCCGAATTTCTGATATGCGACGCTATATCGAAGTTCCACTGCAACTGCTTGACATCGAAGGAGAAGGCTTCCATATCATGGTAAAGGGAACCATCCATGGTAAGGAAGCCAACTTCTTGATTGACACGGGCGCGTCGCGCTCCGTTTTCGACCCCAACACCATCGCCACCTTCATCGACGACATCCAATTCGAGAAGAAAGAAGGCATGACAGCCGGCGTGGGCAGCTCCGATTTGGAAAGCGCCACCTTTGTCATCGACACCTTCACCTTGGGAGAGATGGAAATCCATGATTATGAAGCCGTTGCCTTGGACCTAGAGAATATCCACGAGATGTATGGCAAGTTACATCTCCCCCGCATCGACGGCATCGTCGGTGGCGACTTGCTGCAAAAATACAAGGCTATTATTAATTATAAGAGCAAAAAGATGAGGCTCACTCCTTAGCCTCTTTTTCAACCTGTTGCATGAGCTTTTCCTGCTCCTCTGCTTCCTTTTCCTTCACATAACGTGCATCAAGACACAGCCTGAAGCCACCAAACGAGTTTTTCAGGTCGGGCAGTCGTTTGCCGCGCCACGACACGCGACACGACGTGGCGGGCAGTTGCCAGCCTCCGCCACGGATGACGTACATGTCGGCTTCTTTCCCGAGCTTCACGTTGCGTTCCGCGTCATAATAACGGTATTTGGTCGAGCACCATTCCCACACGTTGCCGCTCATGTCGTAAATGCCCAATTCATTGGCTGTGCGTTTCTTCACCTTCTTGGTCTTGCGCGCGTTGCCGTTGTGCCACGCCACTCGGTCGACGTCTTTGCCGCCACTGTATATGTAACCGCGGCTGTTCATCCCTCCTCGTGCAGCATATTCCCATTCCTCCTCGGTGGGCAGACGAAACTGCATCCCCGTGATGCTGTCGAGACGGCGCAAAAACTCCTGCACCTCAAAGTAGTTGACATTAGTGACAGGACGTTTCGAGCACTTGTAACGGCTGGGATTGTAACCCATCACCTCTTTCCAGAGCTTCTGCGTCACCTCGGTCTGGCCGATATAATAATCGTCGCGGATGGTCACATGATGCACTGGTAACTCGTCGAGGAGCGAGGCTCGGTCGTAGTTGAATTCAGCCGTATCCATATGTTGGGCACCCATCCAAAAGTCGCCCTTATCGACACGTATCATATTGAACGACACCTTATTGACACGATAGGAAGTGGGGGCCGGAAGCGTATCTTGAGCCCAAAGTGCCGAGTGAATGACCAGCAACAGACCGAAAAAAAGGAGTGTTCTTTTCATGACGGTAGAATTTGAGGCAAAAATAGAAGAATTGATTCAAGATTCAAAATTTAAAATTTAAAAAACGACATTCCCCATTTCGCACTCCGCATTCAAAAAAAGTCTATCTTTGCACAAAAAATAAGAAAAACGATGCCCAAGATACTCATCATCGACGACGAGGCCCCCATCCGCCGCGTGCTGCGCGAAATCCTAGAAAATGAAAGCTATCAGGTTTTCGATGCGAGCACAGGGATGGAAGCCCTGCAACAAATCAAGGAACAAGACTTTGACGCCATCTTTTGCGACATCAAGATGCCGGAAATGGACGGTATTGAAGTGCTGGAAGCCATCCGACAAGATTCGGACGTTCCTGTCATCATGCTATCGGGACACGCCACTGTAGATACCGCCGTGGAAGCTTTCAAGAAAGGTGTCTACGACTTCATCCAAAAACCGCCCGATCTGAACCGACTGCTTCTCACACTGCGTAACGCGTTGGAGAAGAAAAACCTAGCTACAGAAAACAAAATCTTGAAAAAAGCCATCAAGCTGCAGCACCAGATGATCGGTGAGTCGGCACCGATGCTGGCGGTGAAAGACATGATCGAGAAAGTGGCCCCCACCAACGCGCGTGTGCTCATCACAGGCGAAAACGGCACGGGCAAGGAACTGGTGGCCCGTCAGCTGCATGAACTCAGCCAAAGGACCAGCGGTCCCTTCATCGAGGTGAATTGCGCCGCTATTCCTGCAGAACTTATTGAGAGCCAGTTGTTTGGCCACGAAAAAGGCTCATTCACCTCAGCCATCAAGCAGAAGAAAGGCGACTTCGAGTTGGCCGACGGTGGCACCCTTTTCCTGGACGAGATCGGCGATATGAGCCTCTCGGCCCAGGCCAAAGTACTGCGTGCCTTGCAGGAGAACAAGATCGTGCGCGTTGGCGGCGAGAAAGAGATCCCCGTCAATGTGCGCATCCTAGCGGCCACCAACAAGAACCTGAAGGTGGAGATCGAGAAGGGCAACTTCCGCGAGGACCTCTACCATCGGTTGAGCGTCATCGTCATCAATGTGCCGCCGTTGCGTGAGCGCAAGGACGACATCCCACTATTAGTGCAAAACTTCGTCGAGCTCATCGCACAAGACATGGGCAAAGCCACGCCCAAATTCGAGCCCGACGCCATCGAGACCTTACAGCAATACCAATGGACTGGTAACATCCGCGAGTTACACAACATCGTGGAGCGCCTGGTGATTCTCTGCGGCAGCACCATCACCAAGGACGAAGTGGTGCGGTTTGGTAATCCACTTAACTAAAATATTGTCTGCCCCTTGCAGGGTATCGAAAAATGCTGTACTTTTGCAGCCTGTTCTTTGAGGATGACAAGAGAAAAAAAACTGTCAATGATAGAAGGAGGGCAGACACGCGGGTCTGCCCCTACTCTCAACTCTCAACTCTAAACTCTCAACTAAAAAAGGGGATGTATGGTTTTGACAGCAAGATGAATTGTCATGTAAGCATGCCGAGCCTCGCAGTGACGCTCGTTAATCTTGACTGCAAAAGAATAATTGGCGAGAATAACTACGCTTTCGCTGCCTGATCGAAGTACAGTAGATCACTGGCTTAATCCGCTCACAAGGTGGGTGGACGAAACATCCCGCAGGTGGAGATTCCTGATTCCGGCCTGAGCCCGGGGTGCTAAGCAATTTCGGGATAGTCTTGTCGGCGCTCCGACGGCAAGATGAGATTCAGGAGATAAGGTCGCGTTTAGGGCGTTCGCTCCCTTGCGCGTCACGAAAACCAACAGCGGAATAAGCATGTAGAAAGCCTGGGGGTTCCTTGTTTGGACGAGGGTTCGACTCCCTCCATCTCCAC
>CAMYYV010000119.1 GCA_947303625.1 uncultured Bacteroidales bacterium
CTTCCACCTCGTCGAGGATGCCGGTCTGCAAGATTTTCTTGTAGAAATTACGGCGGTCGAACTGCACGCCGAGGATGGCTTCATAGAGGCGTTGCAACTCCGGGATGGTGAACTGCTCGTCCAGCAGCCCGAAGCCTATGGGCTCGAAGTGGATGTCCTTGCGCAGCCTCTCCATCGTCTTCCTGAGGATGTAGTCGTGGTCGAAAGCCAATCGCGGCACTTCATTCAGGGCGAACCATTGCGCTTTGGCTGCGTCGTCGCCCCCTTGCACCTCCGATTTCCTTGCCAAGGCATAGAAAGCGATGGTGATGACGCGGGAGCGTGGGTCGCGGTCGACGTCGGAGAACGCCCCGACCTGCTTGATATAGCGCAAGTCGAGCCCTGTTTCCTCTTTCAGCTCACGCAAGGCGCCTTGCTCTGCCGTCTCGTCCATGTTGAGGAATCCTCCAGGGAAGGCCCATGCGCCTTTGAAGGGCTCAATCCCGCGCTCGATGAGCAGGATTTTCAGGTCGTGGCCGTCGAAACCGAAGACGACACAGTCTGTCGTTACAGCCGGTCGCGGATACTTGTAGGTGTATTGTTGCGTTTCCATATCGTGTAAATTTTACGCAAAAGTACAACTATTTCCGAAACCTGCAATGGAAAATTGTGTAATTTTTACACTTTAATTTATAAGTATTTGATTTCTAATTGTTTGATATGTGTAATTTTTACACATTATAAACAATCAGTCTGCCACGTCGTAGTTGTTGGATTCTTGCTTGTTGTTGACGGCGCCAGGGGTGTCCTGCTCCTTGATGATGTCGGTGATAACTTCGGATTGGAACACCTCGTCGACGAAATCGCGGGCCTTCGAGTGTTTCCTGTGCCATTCTTCGCCGTCTTGTTTGGTCTTGGCCACCACGTTTTTCATCTTTTGGTTGAAGCTCAACAGCTTCACATAGATGCGATACAAGGTCTTCTCCCTGTCAATCAGCGGAATCAATATGGAGTTGATGACGATGCTGAAGAGGATGACGGCAAAGACGATGTTTCTCATGAATTGGGCCACTTCCTGGTCGGGGATGAAGTTGAGGGCTTGCGTGGCCAACACAGCGGCGGTCAGTCCCTTGGGGTTGAGGGCCGACATGAAGACGAGCTCTTTCTCGGGGATGCCTTCTTTCTTGGAGATGGCGAAACGCACTGCCGGTATCCTAAGGATGAATAGCATGATGCTGATGCACAGCCCGATGACAATCGGTTGCCATTGCGTGAGTTGGATGGAGATGCCCACATAGATGAAGAAGAAGGTCTTGAGCAACAACACCAGCTCCGAGAACAGCGAGCGCTCAGTCTCGTTGAGGTTGACGGGCACTTTCTTGATGAATTTTTTGAGCCACCCGTTGTAGATGCCGTCGATGTTGGCCAGCCCGATACCGAAGGCCAAGGCCGCGATGGCACCGCTGAAGCCCATCCATTCGTTGAGACCGTAGATGATGAAGACGAAGGCGGGCGTGGTCAGGATGGAGTATTTGATGTTGCGCACCTTATCTAATATAAGGGCCCAGAATATGGCGCCGATGAGACCCATAAAGGTGGCCAGGATGAAGGACGAGAAGATGTTGCCGAGGATGGCCCCGAACTCAAGGTGCTTGCTCTCGATGGCTTGCATTAAGGCGAGGGCAAGGACGATGCTGAACACATTGCCGATGGCGGCTTCAAGGATGAGCATGATGGCAGGCTTCTCTGACATGTGCATCTGCCTGACGATGGGGATGACCACGGCCGAGGCGGTGCCGCCTAACATGCAGCCCAAGATCATGCTGACGATGGAGCCCAAGTCCAACACGAGCCAGCCCACCAACCAAATGGCTACGGCCGATAGCACGAAATTCAATGCGGTTAGTTTCAAAGCACCTTTGAAGGAGTCTTTCAAGGCGCTGAACCTCAGCTGGGTGCCGCTTTCAAACAGGATGGTGACCAAAGTGATACCCGAAAGCAGGCTGCCGGCATTGCCCAGGCTGTCGGGCGAGAGCCAATGGAACACGGGGCCGACGAGCAGGCCGATGATGATGAGGAACAGCACATCGGGGATGCGCTTGCGGCTGAAGATCTCGCTGAAGAGGTGGGCCGTGAAGATGAGCAGGCCGATGATGGCGATGGTCAGACCGATTTGTCGCGACGGACTGCTGTTGGAGATTTGCTCGGCTACCGTGTTGGCCACCCCGGGGTTGGTAACGGTTTCTGAGATCTGCGCGATGGTGTCGTTGATTCTCGAAAGGGTGTTGGTGGTGGGGATGAGTTCGGTCTGTATCATGGCAGCGGGGTTTTAGTTGAACAATCTCCAGTTGACGCCGATGAAAATCTTGCTGTCACGCATGGGGTAGTGGGGCGCGATGAACGAGTTGTGGTTCTTCGAGAGCATCATCATGTTGCTGTAGGCCGCATAGATGTGCGCTTTCTTCACCTTGATGGCCAAGGCCACGTCGATGAAGGGGTAGTTGCCGATTTGCACCTCGTTTTGCAGGAAGAACGTGCGCGTGGCAGGCATGTAGGCGTCGGCGTAGTACTTGGTGAAATAACGTACCGTGATGCTCGGCATCAAGGTGGCCGCCTTGTGGAACATGGGCTGTGAATAGCCGAGTTTCAAGCTGGCTTGCACGAGTGGCAGATGGATGACGTCTTCGTTGCTGGCCTTTTGCAGGCTCGCGAAGCCCTCCACCTCGAAGCGCCAGATCTTTTGGTAGAAGCTGAGATAAGCCTCGCGGATGCTGAACATCTCTTCGTGCTGTGCAGGACGGGCATCGGTGCCGAAATAGATGAAGTTGGCGATGCTGGTCTGCCTGACGCCGATGCAATAGTCCCAGAATTTGTATTTGAGGTCGAACGACAGATAGGTGGCCGCCTTGAAGTCGTTGTCCCAACGGAAGTGGTTGGAGTAATACGACGCCTCAAACCAGTTGGCGCTCTGCCGCTTGATATCAAAGTTGAAAACCACTTGTCCGTAGTTCTTTCTTGTGGTGCCCAGGTATTGTCTCCATTGCGCCTTGATGTCGAAGTCGCCGACTTGATAGCCCAAGGTGACGAGTTGTGCCTGCCCCTTGATTTGTGCCGATTTGAACAGGTTGACGATGACGCCGCCGTTCACGCTCAGTTGTTGGTAGTTGCGCGCCAACATCATCTCGCCTTCCTGATAGTCAAAGCGTTTCACGTTGTAGAAGCCATGCGTGAGGCCTGCGTAAACATATAATGGGACGTCGTCGTTGTATTTCTGGTAGCCCAAGCTATTCCATTGCAGCGTGTTTCTGAAGGCCCTGACGATGGTGGTGTCGGTGGTTTTTGAGTTGTTGAGTAGGGTGTCGTAAGGTTGGTAGAACGCCACGTAAGGTGATGCCTCGTTGTAGTAAAGTTTGTTGCTTAAGTAGCTGAAGTTGTGGCAAATCCTGCCCAACGTGAATTTCCTGACTTTGGTTTCTTGAGCGGCGACTTGATGGTTGACAGTGTCAATGAATAGGGAATCAATGAGTAGAGAGTCGGCAACGGGTGGGAATTGGATGGAATCGTTTTGGGCAGGGGAGACCAACTTCTTCTGCGGCAAAAGGTTGAAATAGTGTTGTAGGCCGACGCCGCTTGAAACGACGGTGTTGGTGGCAGAATTCAGGTTGACGTTGAGGACGGAGTTGTCCGATTCGGTGTTGGAAGTGTAGTCTTCGTCGTTAGCGAGGCCACCGTTTTCATCCATGACGAGTTTGTTGCGGTACCAATAGGCGCTCACAGCATAGCGGTTGTCCTTGGTGAAATAGTGCGCGTTGACCCAGAAGTAGTTATTGAGACTTCGGCAGTTCTTGAAAACGCCAGGAGAATAGTCGGTGTTGAAGGCGAAGGAAACGAATAGACGACGGGCAAACCGCCTCCCGAACTTGACGTTGAGGTGCTGTTCTTTGTCGTTTACCGTCATCACGTAGCGCAACTCGGAGTAGGGGAGCACCGACTGGTAAGCCACCATGGTGCTTTCGTTTTGCAGCATCGCTGAAAATGCGGGCAGGGTCATGTCGAATCCCACCTGCTGCAGATAGTTGAACCTCATTGACTTATGGGCAAGTCCTGTGTTGCTAAGGGTGCTGAAGATGGCTGGTCGCTTTTCCAGAATCTCATAGTCGTTGGTATGAAATGTCAGGGTGTCGATGACTTTAGAGCTGTTCAGGAAGATGCTGTCGAACTGGTACGAATTGTATGTGACGAAGGTGGAATCGATGGGTCGGGTGGGGGAGACTGCTGTTTTTTTCGGGGCAATGGAATCCTGTGTAGGACTTTGTGAAAACCCTAACAAGCTGGAAATTAGTATAATAAAAGCAAATACCAATTTCTTTCCCATGCGATTGAATTTGGCTGTAAAAATAGTAAAAAAAAGGAAATGAAAGTGATGTGCCAGTCTAAAAACAGA
>CAMYYV010000120.1 GCA_947303625.1 uncultured Bacteroidales bacterium
AGGCCCTCAACTCGGCCGCCACGGTGGTGCTTATTAATAAGGAGGTGGTCTGCCCCGAAGGCAAAGCCTTGTTGCTCCACGACGATCCTTTCGATGCCTTCTTGCGTATCATGCGGCATTTTCGTCCCTACGAGCCGCAGACGCAGCCCATCAGCGACTCGGCTGAGATAGGGGAGGGCACGCTCGTCATGCCGGGGTCGTTTGTCGGTCATCATACCGTCATCGGGAAGAACTGTCTCATCCATCCCAACGTGACCATCTACGACCACTGCGTGATCGGCGACAACGTCATCATCCACTCGGGTAGTGTCATCGGGGCCGACGGCTACTACTTCCAGCGGCGCAACGAGGGCTTCAAGAAGTTCGAGTCGTTCGGTCGCGTGGTCATTGCTGACGACGTGGAGGTTGGAGCCCTGTGCAGTATCGACCGCGGTGTCACCTCAGATACCATCATCGAGAGCGGCACCAAGCTCGATAACCACTGCCAGATCGGCCACGACAGCTACATCGGCCACAACTGCCTCATCGGCGCCCATGCCGCCATTGCAGGTGTGACACGTATCGAAGACGACGTCATCCTCTGGGGCCGCGTGTGCATCAACAAGGACTTGGTCATTGGCACGGGTGCTGTCGTCTTGGCTACCTCCGCCGTCGACAAAAACATCGAGCCTGGCAAGGCTGTCTTTGGTGTGCCTGCACAAGAGGTGAGGAAACAATGGCGCGAACAGGCCGCCCTTCGTCAGCTCCCTGAGTTCCTGAAGGAATATTACAAAACGCATCAATCTTGACCATGACCATTGACCCTGACCCAGACTAGCCTCAACTTAGGTGAAAGCAGTCTGGGTCAGGGTCAGCGGTCAGGGTTTGAAAAAACTATCACAAAATGAAGAAACTAACCGTTGCTTTATTGCTTTTATTCTTGGCTGCGACTCAGGCCTTCGCGCAGGACATGAAGACCTTTCAGTATGCCCAACACGACACCTTGCAGCTATATCTAGATTTCTATACGCCCGAAAAGGTCGACGACAACACCATTTGCGTGGTCTATGTCTTCGGCGGTGGCTTCATCGGCGGTCATCGCGACGGCGAGTTCGAGAAAGGCTATTTCAAGCAGCTGGTCGATGAAGGCTTCCAGGTGGCGGCCATCGACTACCGTCTGGGTTTAGTAGGCGTCAAGAACCTCAGCATCTTTAACTCCGACCCGCTGAAGGATGCCATCAACATGGCTGCCGAAGATGCCATCTCTGCTATCGCCTTCTTGCTTGAAAATTCCCAGGAACTGAAGGTCAATAAGGACAAGATCATGATGGTCGGATCCAGCGCAGGCGCCATCACCTCGTTGCAGGTGGATTATGCCCTTTGCAACGGCTTCTTGAATTACAACATCCTTCCCGATGACTTCCGTCTGGCCGGTGTGGTGTCGTATGCCGGCGCCATCTTCTCGAAGGAAGGCAAGGTGAAATACCGCAACCATGAGCCAGCACCTACCATGTTCTATCATGGTACCGCCGACAAGCTGGTGCCCTACAAAAAGTTAAAGTTCTTCAAGACGGGCTTCTTCGGCACCGACGCCTTGGTGGATCGTTTCGAGAAGTACGACTATCCCTATTTTGCCCGCCGTTGTGAGGGCTATGGCCATAGCGTGGCTGCTGCCGGTCCTGTGACCGTCGATGACCTCGTGTGGTTCTGCCGCCATTATGTGCTCAACAAGGAACGCATCCAGGTGGATGGCATGTACCAGAACCTCGACCCACAGACCATGCCGGCTTACGACATGTACAAACCGAGCGATCTGTATAAGTGATCCGGACGAAGCACCAAAAACGATAAGTAATGAACAAATTGCGGTTTTATCTGCTCGTATTATTGGCTTTCGGCACGATTTGCGTCCATGCGCAGAACAAATGGCATTATAATTTTGGTCTGGGAGCCTCTTTGAATGCAGGTAATGTCAACAACTGTAACGTCAGTAACGATGGTGCCGTTGAACGCAACGACAGCTTGATTGCTTTCGATGCCCACTACAAGTTGCTCTATAGCTCGCTCATAGACAAGGATGGTGGAGAACAGCATTGGAAGGAGACCAACTTTGAGGTCAACGGTGGCGTGAAAATGGACCTGTTCCAATACGACAAATACTCACCGTTTCTGGCCTGTGAGATGCTTACTAACAAATACAAAGGCTATGACCTTCGTCTGAGTGGACTCGTCGGCATGAAATACCGCATCTACACCATCCCTGGGTTCTGTGACTATTCCATTAGCGGCGCCTTCGTCTACGATTGGACCGACTTCACCGACGAGACCCACCTGCTCAACAACAACTACCGTATCTCGATTCGGCCCAAGATCAAGCAACGGCTTGCCGAGAACCTCACGTTGCTACATACCACCTTCTATCAACCTTCGGTGCTTGATTTCGACGACTATATCATCAACAGCACCACTAAGCTGCAAACCCAAATCACGCGTAAGGTTTTTATCGACATCGCGTTCACATACGAGTACCGCAGCCGGGTCCCTTCGGAAAACTACAAAAAACATGACTTCCTGTCAGAAGTCTCGGTTAGGTTTAAGTATTAAGTACATGGGCGTCTCGCAGTCCCGAAGTCTCGAAGTCAAAAAACAGCATTATTGGAGAGAAAAGTTATATAATAAACTCAAAAATGAAAAAACTGATGATTTGCATTGGAATGGCTGCCGCGTTGGTGGGCTGCGCCCCGAAACAGGAGGAACCCGCCGAACAGCCCCAGCCCAAAGAAGAATTCAAGTACCTGGTGGACGAGTTCGCCGACTTGAGGATCATGCGCTATCAGGTGCCGGAATGGGACCAGCTGACGCTGCAACAGAAGAGCTACATCTATTATTTGAGCGAGGCGGCCAAGTGTGGTCGCGATATCCTCGCCGACCAAAACTTCAAGTACAACCTCGTGGTCCGCAAGATCATTGAGGCGGTGTTGAACTCGTATCAAGGCGACCGCGAGTGCGCCGATTTCCAGAACTTCGTGGTCTATGCCAAGCGCGTGTTCTTTAGCAACGGCATCCATCACCATTATGCCGAGGACAAGTTCTTCCCCGAAGTCAGTGAGGCCTATTTCGCCGACTTGATTAAGGGAAGCGACGCCAGCCTGCTCCCGCTCAACGAAGGCGAGACGGTGGACGACTTCATCGCCTTCCTGACGCCTGTGGTCTTCGACAAGGAACTCTACAAGGTGCGCCGCAGCAGCGAGGACGACATCATCGCCAACTCGGCCGTGAATTTCTACGAAGGCAATATCAAAAAGGCCGAGGTGGAAGCCTTCTACAACAAGATGCGCAAACCCAACGACGCCACGCCCATCAGCTATGGACTGAACTCCAAGCTGGTGAAGAAAGACGGCAAGATCTATGAAGACGTCTACAAGGCCGACGGTCTCTATGGCGAGGCCATCACGGCCATCATAGGCTGGCTCAAGAAGGCCAACGAGGTGGCGGAGAACGACATCCAGCGCGACTACACGCAGAAACTCATCGACTACTACACCACGGGCGACCTGAAGACCTGGGATGAATACAACATCGCTTGGGTGCAGGACTCCGTGTCGCACATCGACTTTGTCAACGGCTTCATCGAAGACTATGGCGACCCGATGGGCATGAAGGCCACTTGGGAGTCGGTCGTCAACTACAAAGACCTTGAGGCCACCGTGCGCTCCAACACCATCAGTGAGAACGCCCAGTGGTTTGAAGACAACTCACCCGTCGACCCACGCTTTAAGAAAGAAGCCTGCAAGGGTGTGTCGGCCAAGAGCATCATCGTCACCACCTTGGGTGGCGACTGCTTCCCGTCGCCTCCGATCGGCATCAACCTGCCCAACGCCGACTGGATCCGCAAGGACTATGGCTCCAAGTCGGTGACCATCACCAACTTGATGGAAGCCTATGACAAGGCCGCCGACGAATGCCCGAGGAGCGCCTTGGCTGAGTTCGCCTACTCGCAGGAGGAAGTCGACCTCTGCAAGAAATACGGCTCCGACGCCGACGTGGTGCACACCAACCTGCACGAATGCCTGGGCCATGGCTCGGGTAAGTTGCTGCCTGGCACGCAGCCCGGTGCCTTGAAGGAGTTCAGCTCGACGCTGGAAGAAGCCCGTGCCGACCTCTTCGGCCTGTATTACCTCGCCGACCCGAAGATGGTGGAGTTGGGTGTGATGCCCGATGCCGAGGCCTACAAGGCCGAGTATTGCTCCTACATCCGCAACGGCATGATGTCGCAGCTGGCCCGTGTGGAGTTGGGCAAGGACGTCACCGAATCGCACATGCAGAACCGCAAGCTCATCTCCGAGTGGTGCTACGAGCATGGCAAGGACGCCAACGTCATCGAGAAGAAGGTGGAGAACGGCAAGACCTACTACG
>CAMYYV010000121.1 GCA_947303625.1 uncultured Bacteroidales bacterium
ACGCCTTCGGCCTTCACGCTGCTGTCGAACTGGCTCAGCAGGTCGTCGCGGCGCGGACGCTGTTCGGCACGCTCGGTCCTCTCTTGTCGAGGAGTCTCCTCGGCAGGCGCGGTTTCTTCAGCGGTGCTTTCCTTGGCAGGCTCGGCCTCGGCGCTCTCTTTGGCCCGTTTGCGCTTCTGCTTGAAGCTCTCTTTCTTCGTGGCGGGTTTGGGCTCGGCGGGCTCAGTCTTGGCTTGGCTCTCAACCATGGCCACAGGCTCCGCTTGTGCAGGCTCGGTCGGAGTCGCATTGTTTCTCTGCCATTCCATGACGGCAGCCTCTGCTTCCTTACTGATGCGCGGTCGGCGGGCGCGTTTGCCTTGTTGTGCAGGTGCAGCAGTTTCTTTGACTTCTGCAATAGGCTCTGCAACAGGTTCTTGTCTTGTTTCTTCTTGTTGTTTTGGTTCAACAGCCGTAGCTTCTTTTGGTTCGGCGCTTTCGGCTTTCTGTGTCTTCTGTTTCTGTTTTTTTTGTTGTTGTGGTTTGCCCGATTTCTTGATGTCGGGGTGGTCCACCTGATGGTCGATGATGTCGTAAATCAGCTGGGTGCGGTCGCGCCCCTCATCGTCGATACCCATCTCTGTTGCAATGATTTTAAGGTCGTCTAACGACTTCTCATTGAGTTCAAAAATGTTGTACATAAAAAGATTGTTGAATTATTCCGGATGGAATGTAAAGTGTGATACAATAATTTCATTGGAAAGCTTTTTCAAGGCGGTCTGGACGGTTTCGATGCCCGAAAAGCGTTGCAAAGATAGCGCTTTTTTTTGAATCGGCAATTTTTGAACGAAAAAAAACGTATTTTTGCACCCTGTTTTAAAAAGAATTATCATGTCACAAAGATTGCAATCCGTTTTCTTTTTCCTTTCGGCACTGCTGTTGGCCATACTGTTTTTCCTTCCTTTTGCCAGTTTCTATGGTGATTTTCACACTTTCGATCTGTTTGGCTATGGCATCACGTCGCCCGACAATTGGGAGGAGGGTGCTTCTCCGTTCAGCATGACTTTCTCGCTGCCCATCTTGGTGCTGACGGTGACTGCGATGGCGTTGTGCGGGTATCTCGCCATGGGCTTGTTCCGTGCCATCAAATTGTCGCAATTCCAGAAGCTTCATAAGATAGCGCGTATCGCCATCATCGTCCTCGTGGCCTGCATTGCAGTGTTTCTCGGATATTCTTATTTCATCATTCCCAAGATGGCCAATTCGGTTGACCTCACCATCACTGATCCTGTCTTTAGAATTGGCGCAATATTTCCCATCCTTTCTCTTGTTTTGACCATTCTCGCCGCTTCAGGCTTGAAGAAAGATATCAAGAAGGTGCGTTCCACCGACCGCATCCGCTAAATCCCCCTCTTGAGGGATGCCCGCAGGGCGGGGGAGTAAAAGATACCCAAAAACGAAAGCCGACCCAGTGTTGATTGGGCCGGCTTTGTCGTTTTCAAAAGACCTTGTTCCTGTCGAGTTGGAAGATTTCCGTGTCCTTGAAGGTCTTGCCATCGATGACCATCCGGATGAAGGTGATTTGCTTTTGGAAGCCCGAGTTGCCTGCAGCACCTGGATTGATGTGAAGCAGGTTGAGCTTCTTGTCATACATCACCCTAAGAATATGAGAATGCCCACAAATGAATAAGTCTGGTTTCTTTACTTTCAAAATAGTTTTCACTTCGGGCATGTAGTGGTCTGGATAGCCACCGATGTGCGTCATGAAGACGTCGACGTCTTCCACATGGAAAAACTGGTCCTCGGGGTATTGCATCCTGACGACATGGTCGTCGATGTTGCCATGCACGGCACGCAAGGGTTTGAAGGCCGCCAGCTGCTCGGCGGTCTCAATGTTGCCGATGTCGCCCGCATGCCACAACTCGTCAACGTCTTGAAAGAAGCTGAAGAGTTGAGGGATGAGGGTGCAGTGCGTGTCGGAGAGGATGCCTATTTTTATCATTTATTTCAAATTGATCATAAATCCTACAGCTAGGACCTCCTTGAACTGCACCTTGGAGTTCGGGTCTTTCACCAATTCGCCTGTGATAGGATCGGCATCGTAGAACGGGATGTCGTAGTCGTAGATGAGGTGTGTACCGACGTTGGCGTTGAGCCACGAGTTGACCTTCAGCACGAGCATGTTCTGCCAGTCCACATCAACGCGTTCTGGGTGGTTGAGGTAGTTGGAGAAGAGTTCCAACTTGGAGTTGAAGTCGATGTTTTTGGCGAGCGGATACTGGAACTTGGCCACGGCACGGGCACCGAGCTCATAGCGCACTTTGGCGGCGTTGGTGTGAAGGATGGTGTCGTTTTTGTCCAAGTCGTTGACGCCGAAAGCACCGATGGAGGCCAAGTAGTCGTCGTTGACGATGGTCACGCGGCCTGTGACGGGCGAGAAGTAGAGCGAGAAGTGTGGATTGGGCACCCATTCGATGCCGAGACCCAAGCTGATATAGGCAGGGGCCAGGAAATGGGAGATGTACTGCGTGGAGTCTTTGGCATAGTCGTAGCCGTAGGCAAACTGCGAGCGGAAGGCCAATTCGGCGCCGTAATTGAGGTGCTCTGTGGCTTTGAATGCCGCCAACGAGGTGAATTCGATCTTGTCGTCGGTCTTGATGGGCTTGTGTTTGAAGTCGAAGTAGCTGTAGCCCAATGAGGTGTTCAAGGTGTTGTCCCACTTGAATTTGCCCTTCAGATAGTGGAGCTCATAGTTGAAGATGCCCTGCCCGTTAATGGTGCTTTGTCCGCCGGCAGACCAGTTGGTGTAAGAACTTTGTCCGAAGTTAAGTCCGATGTTGCCCTTGTGGGTCCAACCCTCAGGCTGTTCTTCTTGTGCGAATGCCGTGATGCACAGCAAAATCGCCAATGCGCTAAGTAAAACTTTTCTCATATCGTTGATTTTTAAGTATTTCCAAATTCTCTAAACTCTCAACTTTAAACTCTAAACTAATAACTATTCCCATCCTGGAAATTCCGACTACCAATACTGAAGGTGATGTCCTGCTTGTTGGAGCTACGCACGTATGTGTCGTTTTTCACAGCGGGGATCCATACGGTCTCCTGCAGGAGGCGAATGGCCTCGTTGTCGCAGCCTCCGCCCACCGAGTTGACGACGACGATGTTCGAGACGCTGCCGTCGGTCTCCACCACGAAGTTCAGTCTAACGGTGCCTTGTATCTCGCGTTCTTTGGCTTCGGCGGGATATTTCAGGTTCTTTGCGATGTACTTGCCCATGTTGATTCCGTCAGCGAAATAGGGCTTGGCTGCTTCGTTGAGTTGTCTGAGTTCATAGATGGTGTAGGAGGTGTCGGCCTCCATGGTGAGCGGGACCTCAAGGCGCGTGTGGCGTTTCCAGTAGCGCTTGTAGCTCTTCGCGCTGAATTCGACTTCATACTCGAAGTAGTAGTCGGAAGGCAATCCGCTGATCAAGGCAGGCTTCCAGAGGATGGTCTTCACCAACTTCAACGCGATGGGCGCGGCGGCTTCGCTGAAGGTGGACTTGACGGTGTATTGGCTGACGTCGCCTTGGGCGTCGATGTTCATGCCGATGACGACTTTGCCGCTGTTGCCCTGCTGGAGGTCGGCCTCGGGATAGACGAGGTTCTGGGTGATGTAGTCCTTTGTGACGGTCTTGCCTGCGACGGGCTCAGGAGGTGTCAGTTGTGCTTTCAGTTGCCATGCCGAAAGGACGAGGGCCATGGCGATGAGGAGTCTTGCTTTCATGTCTTTAAGTTTTGATGATGCAAAAATAAGGTTTTTGTTGAAAAAACCACTATTTTTGCGCAAAAATCAGACCAATGGAAGACAACTTTAAAAACAATATGGTGTTCGGCATCCATCCTGTGTTGGAGCTGATACGTTCGCAGAAGGAGATCGAGAAGGTGTATATCCAAGGCGGCACGCGCTCGCCCGAGATCTCGGAGATCGCCAATACCTGCCGCGCCAACGGCGTCCCTGTGCAGTTTGTGCCCATCGAGAAAATGAACCGCCTTACGCGTAAGAACCACCAGGGCGTGGTGGCTTTCATTTGCCCAATCGAATACCAGCCTTTGGAGAAGGTGGTACAGATGGTCTTCGAGGACGGTCGCGATCCCTTCGTCCTGATACTCGACCGTGTCACCGACGTGCGTAACTTCGGTGCCATTGCCCGCACAGCCTACGCCGCCGGTGTGGATGCCATCGTTATTCCCAACCACGGCTCGGCCTCCATCAATGGCGACGCGATGAAGACCTCGGCAGGGGCCTTGTCGTTGATCAACGTGTGCCGCGTGGAGAACCTGAAGGACGCCATCGACTTCCTGAAGGCCAGCGGCCTGCGTGTGGTGGGCTTCACCGAGAAGGCGCACG
>CAMYYV010000122.1 GCA_947303625.1 uncultured Bacteroidales bacterium
ATGTGAGCCTCGCCTTGGATATCAAGATTTTGATTTACACGGTGTTAATCGTTATTCAAGGTAGGGGTAAGTGATTCCCTTTCCTTTTGTGCCTTCAGATAGCAGTCGCGGCACAGAGGCTCGTAACTCTCCGTTTCACCCAATACCACCAATTTGTCGCCCGCAATGGTGCGGTGCGAGAATTGTGCCTGGCTGCCGCAGCGCACGCAGATGGCGTGCACCTTGGTCACGTCTTCGGCCATGGCCATTAGCGTGGGCATGGGACCGAAGGGCTTGCCCATGAAGTCCATGTCAAGACCTGCAATGATGACGCGCACGCCTTGGTTGGCCAACTGCTGGCAGACGTTAGGCAACTCATCGTCAAGGAATTGTGCCTCGTCGATGCCGATGACGTCCACGTCGGTGGCATAGAAAAGAATCTCATTGGCACTCTCCACCGGTATCGAGTGTAAGGCGGTGGCGTTGTGCGAAACCACATCTTCCTCGCTATAGCGTGTATCGACACCGGGCTTGAAGATTTCCACTTTCAGTTTAGCGATTTTCGCGCGCTTCAAACGCCGGATCAACTCCTCCGTCTTGCCCGAAAACATGGAACCACAAATCACCTCAATCCACCCTTGTGATCTATTATGAGAATCTTTTTCTATGAACATGCTGATTGTGTTGGGAATATTTGTAATTTAGCACCTCCAAAACCTTGGAGTGAGGCTACTGAGCCTGTCGAAGTAAAAAGCAAAAATAATGATAAATCCTATATGAACGAAAAATTCGAGAACCAAAAAGAAACGCTGCTTTCTATCAAACACGAAATCAGTCTGTTATACCAACAAATTAATTATCTTCTGAGAAACGAAAAAGCCCTCGGACTTCTCGATTTGGATGTGCTGATGAACCGCACACATACCATTTATGACCTGCTTTGCTCGGTCAACTTGGGTGAGGAACTTAACGAAGAAGACCTGCCTATCGATGCCGAAGCCCTGTCGGGACTCTTTGGCGGCATGGTGACAGAAGGTGAAGACAAAGATGAGGATGAGGCTCCCCTTGAGGAAGAAACATCATCTGAACCTGAGTCAGTGATTGAACCTGAGCCAGTCCAAGAGCCCGAACCAGATCCTGTTTTTGAACCCGCTCCTGAACCTGTTATTGAGCCCGAACCTGAGCCAGTGGCCCAACCCCAACCAGAGGTCGAACCCGTTGCGGAACAACCGATAGCAGTAGAACAGCCTGTAGCAGAGGAACTTCCAGCAGTGGAAGAACAACCTTCCGACCCCGTGGCGGAAACACCTGACGAGACGACCGAAAGCTCCCCCTTGGGCGATGAATTTGGCTTCTTCTTCCGCTTCGAGGACATCCCTGAAAAAGAAGCCGAGCCTAAAGAAGAGCAGCCTATTGTGGAACCCAGTGGCAAGGTGGTGCATGTGATGGAGATGATTCCCGAGGAGGATATCCCTGAGCGTGACCGTGTGCACGGCGACGAGCTGGTGACCGACAATCCGCTGGTGATGCCACGCATGGATGAAGAACGTCAGGCTGAGCGGGAAGAAATCGGACGCCAGTCGTCGGAAGGCGTCTCCAGCGTTTTCGACGACGACGATGCGGGCTTCGAGCTTTCGACGGGCGAGACCTTGGCTGAGAAGATGATGGGCGACGACAATACATTGGCGGCCAAGTTGCAACAAGCCCCTGTGCGAGACTTGAAGTCGGCCATCGGAATCAACGATAAGTTTTTGTTTGTCAATGAGTTGTTCGGTGGTAGCATGGAGAAATACAACAAGTCCATCGACAACCTCAACGACCTGAAGACGCTGAATGGCGCGATGATTTACCTGAACGAGTTGAAGATAGAGCTGCAATGGAACAGCAGCAACGAAGCCTATCAAAAGCTAAAGGATTTGGTGTCGCACAAGTTTGAATAAGCCATGCCGAAGCTCTATCTCGTTCCCACGCCCATCGGAAACATGGAGGACATCACCCTTCGTGCCATCCGTGTCTTAAAAGAGGTGGACGGCATCCTTGCCGAGGACACCCGTACCTCGGGCAACCTGCTGCGTCATCTCGACATCAGCAAGCCGATGACGGCATTCCATATCCGCAACGAGCATCAGGTGGTGGAACGCATGGCCGACCGCATCGAGGCAGGGGAGACCCTGGCCTTGGTCACCGACGCCGGCACGCCCGCCATCTCCGACCCGGGCTTTCTCTTGGTGCGCGAGTGCGTGAAACGTGGCATCGAGGTGGAGTGCCTGCCTGGACCTACTGCGTTTGTTCCCGCTTTGGTCAACTCGGGACTGCCTGCCGAGAAGTTCATCTTCGAAGGCTTCCTGCCCCACAAGAAAGGCCGTCAGACCAAACTTCAGGCCGTGGCCGAATATCCTTATACCATCATCCTCTACGAGTCGCCATTCCGTCTGTTGAAGACCTTGCAGCAGCTGGCCGAGGTCTGCGGACCTGAAAGAAAGGTCTGCGTCTCGCGTGAGCTGACCAAGATACACGAGGAAAACGCCCGCGGCACCTTGGCCGAGGTGATAGAACATTTCTCCAAGAAGGAAATCAAAGGCGAAATCGTTATCGTCCTGGAAGGTAAAGACGGTGCATGCACCGTCTCCCAAGACGACGATTCCGACGAATAAAAATGGTAGAGACGCGCCATGGCACGTCTCTACACATTATATCCCATATTGTTTTTGCAAATCAGAACGCAATTGACAGCCTCGTGTAGTAATCCACGATGATGTCTTTACGTCCGCCGTTGAGCCCCATGGTTCTGTCGAAAACATCGATGACAGAGACGCCGCAGCTCAGGTAGACCCTGTAAATCTTAAGGCCTACGCCACCGCCCGTGTACAAGCCCGTCGCGATGTATTGGTGCTCGCCGTTGGGGTCGAGGCAGGTCACGTGGCCGGCGGGAATCGAGAAGCCGACACGCCCTTCGACAAAGGGACTGACGGGGACATAGGGAACGGTGAATTTCAGGCTGGCATAGACGGGCACTGCGTGGATGTAGGTCTCCTGCATATTATCGAACAGGCGGCAGTGTTGGCCGTAGCTCGAATAAAACTCGGCGCCTAATCCGATGCTGGTGGCCATTCCGAGTTGGTATTCAGCCATGCCGCCCACGCTGAAGTGGTAAGGGAAACCGTGCCTGAAGATGGCACCCCAATCCCACATGCCTAAGTCGCCGATAACATGAAACCGGAACTCCCCCCTTGGGGTGTAGACGCAGGGTACGTTTCGTGGCTCAGGCCTCACGATGGTACGCCTATGAGGATGGCGATAGCGGGAATGCGGGGTCCGCATTTGAGCCTCGGCCGTCATCGACAGCACAAAGAGGAGGCTTAGGGCAATCATGAGTCTTTTCATAGTCGATACCTTATTTGATGTTGACCTATGAATTACAAATACCATACCAAAAATGTAGAGGCGTAGCGCACTACCTCTCTACAATGCATTATTTCACCTGTTTCTGATATGCTTTCAGTCTCGCGACAAGGCTGTTTTTCACGCCGTTGGAGGTGTAGGTGGCGCCGCTGACGGCATCCACGTCCTTGCCCAAGGCTTCATCGACGGTGAGGCCGTTCCACGCTTCATAGAGACCGCCTTCCACCACGCGCTGCGCGAAACGAGGCGTCTCCTCGTTGTCCAATAAGGCCACGGTCTTGATGCGGCCTTCGGCATCCAAGGCTATTATTAAAGGTGTAGGGCCGTTGAAGCCTTTCACTCCGTCGGAATAGGGCGAGGAGAACAACAAGGTGCCTACTTTGTCGCCCTTGGCGTTTTGGATTTCATAAAAAGCCGTGTCGACGGTTTGGACCTTGGCGGCATCGGCAAAATAAGGTGTGGCCTCCTCAACGGGAAGGGCCGGCCATTTGACTTTGGAGTCGCAACTGCACATGCCTAGCAACCCGATGGCCAACAAGGCATAAAAAAAGCTTTTGTAAGTCTTCATCTGCTTTAGTTTTTAAATTTTGTGCAAAAATAGCGAAAAAACCATCAACAATTCAACAATTCAACATCCAACAATTCAACAAAACCCTTATCTTTGTGACCTCAAAACTTCAAGATTATGTTAGTCATTGGTATCGCAGGCGGCTCGGGCTCAGGGAAGACCACCGTCGTGAAAGAGTTGGTCAGGCAGTTGCCAGAGAACTCTGTATCAGTCATTTCGCAAGATGCTTACTACTACGACAACGGCGACAAGACGCCGGAGGAGAAGAAGCAGATCAACTTCGACCACCCCGATGCCATCGAGTGGGACCTGCTCATCGACCACCTCGACCGCCTGAAGAGAGGTGAGA
>CAMYYV010000123.1 GCA_947303625.1 uncultured Bacteroidales bacterium
TCTCGAGGGTGGCGATGGCTTGGTCGGTGTCGATGCCGAGGGCGGCGTAGCGTTCCTTGGCGAGGGTATAGGCGTTGAGGATGTTGGTGGTGTTCATAGGCTGAATTGTTAAGAGCGAGAGAAAAAGCGTTTTAATCGTGCAAAATTACATTTTTTCGTTTCTTTTCGACATTATTTTCCCGTCCGTCATATTTATCTTTATATTTGTGTCGTTAAACTTACGATAATAAAACTGACATTATTATGAAAAGAATTATTGTTTTCATGAGTGCAATACTGCTAATTGTGTGCACCGGTTGCTTCAAAGACGAGGACTACAAGTCGACCGAGTTTTTCCTGAAAAACAACTGTGACCAAACAATAGAAGTGACTTCTTCTGCTTGGGTACGCTATTTTGATGACCAATTTGTTGAAGAGACATTGGTTGATTATGTTTCAAGCGGAGAAACCTTATCCATGAGGAAAATGAATCTTGTGGAAGACTTTTCGATGAACACTGTGTTCTCTAAAATTGAAATTCGCATGGGTAACCAACTCTCCCCTATTGATGCCCTCAATCGGGACAATTGGGTAAAAACACTCACCTCGGACAGCAAAGTCGAGTATACATTAACTGTGGATGAGTCATTTTTTAAGTAGTGTTACTGTTTCGGAAGAAATTCAGTTACAGAAAATGCCTCTCTGATTATCTTTCTTATCGCCCACCTGTCTTTAACCAGTCCGGCAGCCTTGGCCTGCACCATCAGGTTGCCAATAGCGGTGGCTTCGGTGGGACCAGCCACCACGGGCATCCCGATGGCATCGGCGGTCCACTGGTTGAGGAGTTCGTTGGCTGAGCCGCCACCGATGATGTGCAGCTTCTCTATGGGGAAGGGTGCCATCTCTTGCAACTGATCCAGGACCTCTTTGTAGCGTTCGGCGAGGCTGTGGTAGATGCAGCTGAGCATCTTTGCATCGTTGGCGGGAGCAGCGTAGCCGTTGTCATACAGGGCGTTGCGGATTTCGGCTTCCATGTCGGTGGGATGGGCGAAGCGAGGGTCGTCGGGGTTGATGCGGCCTGCGTAGGCTTTCGCCGACTGCGCCATCTCGGTCATCTCTGCGTAGGTGTAGTCTTTGCCTTGCGACTGCCATTTCTTGCGGCATTGCTCCACGAGCCACATCCCCGTGATGTTCTTCAGGAAGCGCGTGGTGCCTTCAAAGCCGCCTTCATTGGTGAAGTTGAGCCATGCCGAGGTCTCATTGATGATAGGTTCCGTAGTTTCGATGCCCATCAGACTCCAAGTGCCGCTACTGAGATAAGCAAAACGTTCGTTCTCAGCGGGTACGGCAACAACGGCCGAGGCCGTGTCGTGACCTGCCACAGCCGCCACAGGCACTTCACCCAAGCCGGTTTCATTGGCGACGTTGTAACGTAGTTTTCCCACCACTTCTCCTGGTTGAATCCAGTCGGGTATCTGCTCTTGGTTGAGGCCGACCGCCTTCATCAGCGAAGGTTCAAACTGTTGCGTCTTCTGGTTCATCATCCCAGAGGTGGAGGCGATGGTGTATTCGCAGACTTTGCCACGTGTCAGAAGGTAGGCGAGGAGGTCGGGCATAAAGAGGATCTTCTTGGCGTGTTTGTAAGCCACACTGCCTTCCTCAGCTTGGGCGTACATCTGGAAGACGGTGTTGAAGTTCATGATTTGGGTACCAGTGAGGGCGTAGAGTTGCTCACGAGAGACGGTCTTGAAGAACTTCTCGGGAACACCATCGGTGTAAGGATCACGATAGGCGCGGGGTAAGCCCAGCAGCGTGCCGTCATGGCCGATGCAGCCGAAGTCGACGCCCCAAGTGTCGATGCCGATGGAATCAAGGGTGATGTGGCGTTGGCCCAACTCGGTCAGGCACTTCACGAGATGCTCGTAGATGCCGTAGACATTCCAATAGTACTTTCCGCCGATCTCAAGGGTCTGGTTGGGGAAGCGGTATACCTCCTCCATGCGGAAGCCGTCATCGGCAAAGGTGCCGAGGATGGCTCGTCCGCTGGTGGCGCCACAGTCGAATGCGAGGAAACGATAGTGCTTGTCCATTGTGGTCGGATTAGAACACAATAACAGCTCCGCCGCCCTTGGCGAGATGCACCTTCACCTTGTTGCCCATCACTTGGGCGGTCTCGCTGACATAGTCGCGGGCGACGCGGTTGGCATTGGGACCGTCGCGGAAGATGTGTCCCGACTTGGCGCCGAAGTTGGGCAGCACCGAGAGATCGAGATACAAATCGCGCTCCTCCCAGTTGGTGATGGCGCCCACATACCAACGGAAGTCCTTGCGGCGGGCGATGACGAGGTATTCGCCTACCTTGCCGTCCAAGACGATGGTCTCGTCCCAAACGGTGGGCACGCGGGCAATGAATTGGGTGCACTCGTCTTCCTTGAGGTAGTTGCTCGGACTGTCGCAGAGCATATTGAATGGCGACTCAAAGATCACATATTCAGCCAGCTGACGGCAGCGGGTGCCTTGGCTCATCGGCTCGGTGTAGATGGCGGCGAAGTTGTTCTTGTTGGCGTTCTTCATCGCGCCTTGGGTGTAGTCCATCGGACCGGCCACCATACGGATGAAGGGGATGGTGACTTCGTTGGTGACGAGGTCGCTGTTGTTGTCCCACTTGGCTTGCTCCAGGCCATATACGCCCTCGTGGTTGAGCACGTTGGGATAGGTGCGGTTGAGTCCTGTGGGCTTGTAGGCGCCGTGGAAGTCAATGAAGAGGTGGTGACGGGCGGCGGTCTCCGCCATGCGGTAGTAGAAGTCCACGATCATCTGGTCATCGCCGTCCATGAAGTCGACCTTGAAGCCTTTAACGCCCATGTCGGCATAGTGTTGGCAGACGTGTTCCATGTCCTTGTCGATGGCGGCATAGCCCACCCAGAGGACGATGCCCACGTTGCGCTCGTCACCATAGTCCACCAGTTCTTTGATGTCGATTTCGGGCACCACTTGGAAGAGGTCGGCCTGCTTGTTGACTGCCCAGCCTTCGTCCAAGATGACATATTCAATGCCGTATTGCGAGGCGAAGTCAATGTAATACTTATAGGTATCGTTGTTGATGCCCGCAGGGAAGTCGACACCATAGATGTTCCAGGCGTTCCACCAGTCCCAAGCCACCTTGCCGGGCTTGATCCAAGAAACGTCGCCAATGCGGTTGGGCGAGGCCAAGAGATAGACTAAGTCGTTGTTTGCCAGTTCTTTGTCGTTCTCTGAAATGGTGACGATACGCCAAGGGAAGGCGCGCTTGCCAGCGGTCTTTGCCACATAGTTCTCTCGTTCTTTCACGAACCATTGCAGGTTGTTGTGGCCGCCTTGTTCGCGGGTCTTGGGGTAGCCGGCGTGCATGGCAGAGAGGCCGTTATCGCCCTTAGGGTTGTAAAGATATAGTCCGGGGAAGTCCTCCAAGTCGGCCTCGGTGATGACGGCTTTCTTGCCGTCGTTGAGCTCAACGAGCAAAGGCAGGAAGGCTAGCTTTTCAGGGTCCATCTGGCTTAGGTTGGTGCGGGTATAGGTGTTCTCAAACGAGTTGTAGAATTGTTGTTGGATAAGGTCGCCTTCTTGTCCGGCGCGTCTCAGGACGTAAGGGATAAGTCCTTGATAGTCTGCGTCGAAGTTGAAGTCGGCGGTCTCGTTTTCGATGACGATGGGCTTGCGGAAATCGGTCTCGAAACGATAGGCCACGCCAGCATCGTAGGCGCGGAAAACAACCTTATAGTTGCCTTTGAAAGTCAGCGTGAGCTCATTGAAAACTTCGGGAATCTCTGCTTTTTTATAGAGTGGCGAGGCCAAGGTTTGGTTAACGGAGCGCGTCTTGGCGCTTTTCACGACAGGTTTGGTGCCAAGCTTGGTGCCGTTGTCGAGTTGCATGCCGATGGGCGAGGGTGTCAACACGCAGGTGTTGCCGTGCGTGACGGCGTAGGTGAGTTGTTCGCCTGCTTCGATGGTGACGGTGATGTCCTTGTCGGGTGACAGCAAAGTGTATTGCTTTTGGGCAAAGGCGCTCACGCAAAGCATAAGGAGCGCAGAGAGAAGGAGTTTTTTCATAATAAACAGGATTTATGCTGGCAAAAATAAGGTTTTTTGCCGCACTTCACAAAAAAAGCCACCGAAATCGCTTTCGATGGCTTTGTCGTTATTGAAGTTATTATCATTGCTGCACTGGCGCGAACAGCTCCATTCGAATGGGTTTGCCGTTTTGAAGGACGCCACGGAG
>CAMYYV010000124.1 GCA_947303625.1 uncultured Bacteroidales bacterium
TTGCAAAAATACAAAAAATATTGTTTACCTTTGCACTCTGATATAACATCGCTGAGAATCATATTATTGTCCAACTAAAAACTATAGAAAAATGAAAAAAGGTCTTATTTTGATTATCGCCCTTGTCGTCGTGGCCATTGTATGGGGCGTGAGCATCTACAACGGCTTGGTTACCAAGCAAGAAGGTGTCGAAAAAGCCATCGGTAACGTGCAGACGGCATTCCAAAAGCGCGCCGATCTGATCCCCAACCTCGTCGCCACGGTGAAAAACTATGCTGAATATGAGGCTGGCACTTTGACGGCTGTCGTCGAGGCCCGTGCCAAGGCTACTTCCGTCACCCTCGATCCGACCAACCTCACTGAGGAGAGCTTGAAGACTTACATGAACGCCCAAAGTGAATTGTCAGGCGCCCTCTCTCGCCTTTTGGTCACTATTGAGCAGTATCCCGACCTGAAAGCGAACCAGAACTACCTCGATTTGCAGTCGCAATTGGAAGGTTGCGAGAACGGCATCGCCAATGCGAGAAGGGAATGGCAGGAGGCTGTGCAGACCTACAACACGGCTGCACGTCGCTTCCCCGCCAACATCATCGCTGGCATGTTCGGCTTCGAGAAGGCCCCATATTTTGAGGCTTCTGAGGCGGCTCAGCAGGCTCCCGATGTGAAGAGTCTTTTTGAATAGTTTTAGGTAGGCCCGCAAGATGGCAGAATAGAAAAAGAGCAGCTCCAGAGCTGCTCTTTTTGTTGGTACCGAAGGCCGGGATCGAACCGGCACGAGTGTTACCTCATCGGTTTTTGAGACCGACGCGTCTACCGATTCCGCCACTTCGGCATGGTTCGACAAGCTCACCATGTATGGTTTATCGCGTCAAACGCGGCTGCAAAAATACGGTTTTTTTTATTCACCGCAAGCAAGTTGAGAAAAATTTCTGTTTTTGTCTTGTTCGCACGGATAAAATCCCTAATTTTGCAGCCCGAAAAACGGAGTAAAAATCAACATAATATCCTTGCAAAATGTCAGGAAGATACGTTTCCATTTTCGCTGGTAGGGCCACGAAGGAATTAGGCAGCAAGATTGCCGAAGCCTATGGTACCCAACTAGGTAAGTCACAGGTCGTCGTTTTCTCCGATGGCGAGTTCCAACCGTCATTCGAGGAGAGCATCCGTGGTCATCACGTGTTCATCGTGCAGTCCACCATGCCTTCCACCGACAACCTGATGGAGCTTTTGCTTATGATCGATGCCGCCAAGCGTGCCTCGGCCCACAAGATCATCGCTGTGATTCCATATTTCGGCTGGGCACGTCAGGACCGCAAGGACCAACCGCGTGTGAGCATCGGCGCAAAACTGGTTGCCAACCTCCTGGTCGCCGCTGGCGTCAACCGTATCATCACCCTTGACCTCCATGCCGACCAGATCCAAGGCTTCTTCGACATCCCCGTGGACGCCCTTTATGCCTCCACACTCTTCATCGACCACATCCAGAAGATGAACATCGACAACCTGCTCATCGCCGCTCCTGACCTAGGTGCCTCCAAGCGCGCTTCGGCTTATGCCAAGCGTCTCGGCTGCGACCTCGCCGTGTGCCACAAGCACCGTCCGCGTGCCAATGTGGTTGACAGCATGACCCTCATCGGCGATGTGAAGGACAAGAACGTTATCATTCTCGACGACATCATCGACACGGCTGGCACCATCGTCAAGGCTGGTCAAGTGATGATGGACAACGGCGCCAAGAGCGTCCGCGCCTTCGCCACCCATGCCGTGTGCAGCGGTCCCGCCATGGAACGTCTCGACAACTCGGTGTTCAGCGAGGTGGTGGTCACCGACTCCATCCCGTTGCCTGCCAACGCTTCCAAGAAAATCCGTGTGGTGAGCACGGCCGAAATGTTCGCCGACGTCATCCACCGTGTGGAATCATACGAATCCATTAGTTCGTTATTCAAATAGACAAGAGACGCGAGACTGCGAGACACGAGACGAAAAGTCCCGCGTCGCGCGTCCCGAAGTCCCGAGTCAAAACAAATAAACAATTAAACAACCAACAATTAAACATTTAAACACAATGAAAACTGTATCATTGAGCGGTTCTCTCCGCGAGAACGTAGGGAAAAAGGATACTAAGGCTTTGCGTCAAGCCGAAATGGTTCCGTGTGTTATGTACGGTGCTGGTGAGGAGCAAATCCACTTCGCCACTGCCGAGAAAAACTTCACCAAACTCCTTTTCACCCCTGAGACTTACATCATCGACTTCGAAGTCAACGGTAAGACTTACAAGACCATCCTTCAAGACATCCAGTATCACCCTGTGACCGACAAGGTGCTGCATGCCGACTTCCTCATCGTGAAGGAAGACAAACCCATCACTGTGGTGCTGCCTATCACTCTCGAAGGCTCGGCCGCCGGTGTGATGCGTGGTGGTAAACCCAAGAAAGGCATCAAGAAGGTGAAGGTCTGTGGTCTTATCAAGGACCTGCCCGACTATGTGAAGGTTGACATCAGCGGTGTCAATATCAACGATTCCATCAAGGTGAAGGATCTTGCCATCGAGAATGTCACCCCCATCACCCCTGGTTACACCGTCATCTTCGCCGTCAATGCCGCCCGTGGCGCTGTCGTCACCGAGGAAGAAACCGAAGAGTAAATCTTTTATTCGATTATACGAATAGGCCGTCTTCGGGCGGCCTATTTTTTAGTGTTTTTGGTATTTGCTTCGCAAAGAAATCTTTCAAAAATATTCTAAAAATCAGAGAAATATGTGCATAATAAGGATTTTTGAACGATTTCTTGGCCGTAGGCCAATCTCAAAAAAGGAAACGGAAGAAAACAACATGAAATACCTGATAGCCTGTTTGGGAAACATTGGTGCTGAGTACGAAAACACTCGCCATAACATCGGCTTTAAGATTGCCGACCGCTTGGCGAAGGATTTGGAATGCTCGTTCACCACGGGGCGTCTGGCCCAGACCGTGGAGGTGAAATACCGTGGCAAGACTTTGGTCATCATCAAGCCGACGACCTATATGAACCTCAGCGGTAGGGCAGTGAAGTATTGGCTCGACCAGGAGAAGATCCCGATGGAGAACCTCTTGGTCGTCAACGACGACATCGCTTTGCCTTTGGGCACGCTGCGCCTGCGCAAACAGGGTGCCGACGGCGGCCACAACGGCCTCACCGATATCATCGAGAAGTTAGGTACCAATGTGTTCTGTCGCCTGCGTTTCGGTTTGGGCGACGATTTCCCGCGCGGCCGTCAGGTGGATTTCGTCTTGGGACAATGGAAAGCCTCTGAGGAGCCTATCGTCGACGAAAAAGTGGACCTGGCCGTCGAGATCATCAAGAGCTTCGTCGTGCAGGGAGTGGACAGGACGATGAATCAGTATAACAAGCGTTAACCGTTTTCCTCCGCTTCCCGAGCCTTCTTGTCCTTCAAGGATCCTTCAAAAATATCGAACCTCACGAAACGGCACTCCAACGGGCCGTTCCAGACGGGTATCTTGGCTGTGGGCTTCAGCCCCACATGGCGCAGCGCCACCGCGTCGTCGGTGATGAGCCAGCACTGGAAGCCTTGGAAGTTGTGCTTCAGCGTGTGGCCGATTTCCTCATACAGATTGTCGATGTCGTCTTCCTCCAGACGGTCGCCGTAGGGCGGGTTGATGACGAGGATGCCGCCGCCCTCGGGTGGGGTGAGGTCGTGCATGTCCTTTTTCATCAGGTGGATGTCGTGCTGCAGGTGGGCGTAGTTGATGTTGCCGTCGGCGATGGCCACGGCCTTGGGCGAGCGGTCGGAGGCCCATATCTCATACTCGAAGTCGCAGATCTTGGCGTCGGCTTCCTCGCGGATGCGCTGCCACAGCTCGGCATCGTAGTCATCCCATTTCATGAAGCCCCACTGTTTGCGGTAGTAGCCCGGTGGAATCTTCATCGCGTACATCGCCGCCTCGATGGGCAGGGTGCCCGAGCCGCACATGCAGTCAAGGAAGTTGCAGTCGGCCTTCCAGCCCGTAAGTTGGATGAGGCCGGCGGCTAAGACCTCGTTCATCGGGGCCTTGTCGACCTGTTTGCGGTAGCCACGGTGGTGCAGGCTTTCGCCCGAGCTGTCGAAGAGCAGCGTCACCTTGTCCTCGCGGATGTGCAGGCTGA
>CAMYYV010000125.1 GCA_947303625.1 uncultured Bacteroidales bacterium
GGGTCACCTTCACTGCGTTTGACAATGCGTCGACGCCTTTCTTCAGGCCGTCGCGGCTTTCAATATTGAAAAGAATGTCTTTTGCCATGATATTTGTTGTTTATTGTTGACTGTTGAAGTGTTTAATTATTGGATTTCAAGATTTCATATTTCAAGATTTCAATATTTTTTGGCGAATTGCCAAATTTTGAAATTAGAAATCTTGAAATTTTAAAATTTAGATAATTGCGATCACGTCTGATTCACGCATGATCATGTAATCCTTGCCGTCGAGGTGGAACTCGGTGCCGGCATATTTGCCATAGATGACATTGTCGCCGACCTTCAGGGTCATGGCGTTGTCCTTGGTGCCGGGACCTACGGCGACTACTTTACCTTGTTGGGGTTTCTCTTTGGCGGTGTCGGGGATGATGATACCGCTAGCGGTTTTCTGTTCGGCGGCTGCGGGCTCGATGACCACGCGGTCGGCCAGAGGTTTGATTGCTAATTTTGCCATAATGATTTATGTTTAATTGTTTGTTGTTGAATCGTTTAATTGACGCGGGACTACGGGACTGCGGGACGCGAGACCATAGATTACCCCGTGGACGGCGTTTGTTTGTCATAATTCGTGCCAAAGTGGAAAATGGCAGGGTTTTGTCAGTCGGGGTGACAAAGTGACACAAAAAGGGCTTATCTTTGCGCTCGAATTCGACAACCATGTCAAACATCAACGACGAGCGGAAAATCAACGAGCGGTATAAGATGATGACGGAGCAGCCCGTCAAGCGGCTGATCCTCAAGATGGCCGTGCCGACCATCATCAGCATGCTTGTGACCACCATCTACAATATGGTGGACTCGTTCTATGTAGGTCATCTGAGCACGGAGGCCGTGGCAGGCGTGGGTGTCTCCTTTGCCTATATGGCCTTCATCAATGCCTGCGGATTCTTCTTTGGGCATGGCTCGGGCAACTACATCTCACGGGCCTTGGGCGCCAAACAGGGACAGAACGCAGGGCGTATGGCCGCCACGGGCTTTTTCACGCCACTGATTGTGGGTGCCCTTGTCGGATGGAGCTGCTTGCTTTTCATCTCGCCTTTGTCGCGGGCCATGGGCGCCACCGACAGCATCCTCCCCTACGCCAACGACTATCTGCGGTTCATTCTCATCGCCACGCCTTTCATGATGTCGTCGCTGACGCTCAACAACCAGCTGCGATTGCAAGGCAACGCCCGTTTCGGCATGATTGGCATTGCCTCGGGTGCCATCCTCAACATCATCCTCGACCCGATTTTCATCTTCGTGCTCGACATGGGCGTCAGCGGGGCTTCGTTGGCGACGGCGGTGAGCCAATGCTTCGGCTGGTGTGTGCTCTTATGGGGCACTTCGCGACCAGGTAACGTGCACATCAAGTTCAAGAACTTCTCTCCCACCCTATATTATTACAAGGAAATCACGCGGGGCGGCCTGCCTTCGTTGGCGCGACAGACCTTGTCGGTGGTAGCCACCGTCAGCCTCAACCGCATGGCAGTGTTTTACGCTCTGCCTGGCAATGAGGCCTCCACCGTGGCGGCCTTCACCATCGTGTCGCGCATCACTCTATTCTGCTTCGCCATCGTCATCGGGTTCGGCCAAGGCTTTCAGCCCGTGTGCGGCTATAACTACGGCGCCAAGCTCTTTACACGTGTTAAGGAGAGCTATATGTTTTGTATTACGATTACCACTGCTTTTCTGATTGTCCTAGGAACTGTCGTCTATATCTTCGCCCCCAACATGATCTCGTGGTTCCGTGGCGAAGACCCCGAACTTATCCGCGTAGGAAGCCAGGCCCTGCGTTGGCAGTGCATCGCCTTCCCGTTGATGGGCATGTGTACTGCCACTAACATGCTATTCCAAAATATCGGCTACACTTGGCAGGCCACCTTGCTCTCAATGTGCCGTCAAGGCTTGTATTTCCTGCCTGCGGTCTTTGTCATGTCGTGGCTTTGGGGCATCACAGGTCTCGAAGCAGCACAAGCCGCTGCTGACGCTTGTACTTTCTTAACTTCTTTGCCGTTTGCTATTTGGATTTTTAGGAAACTCAACGCGATGTCACAGCAGAATGCGTGATCTTGCCGTCTTTCCAAGTGCATTCCACCACCTTGCCGTCGCGGGCGCAGAGTCCTTTGAAATGGCCGTCCTTCCACACCGAGGGCAGGGCGGGCAGCAGTTCGATTTCTCCGTCATGGCTTTGCAGCAGCATCTCAGCGATGCCGGCCGTGCCGCCGAAGTTGCCATCTATCTGGAAAGGCGGATGGGCGCAGAAGAGGTTGGGATAGGTGCCCGCTGAAAGGCTTCCGTCAAGATTGACTGCCGGCTCGAGGAGGTTCCTCAAAAGCCGATAGGCATGGTCGCCGTCATGGAGTCGCGCCCAGAAACAGATCTTCCAAGCGCGTGACCAGCCTGTACCTTCATCACCACGACGGCGCAAGGTCTCGCGGCAGGCGTCCATAAGTTCGGGTGTTTTGGATTGGGTCAGCATCGTGCCGGGATAGAGCCCAAAGAGGTGCGACACATGGCGGTGCTGTGGCTCCACTTCCTTGTAGTCTTTCAGCCATTCCTGCAAATAACCCCGCTCGCTGACCTGCATCGGTGGAAAATGGGATTTGGCGTCGCGGAGACTGTCGGAAAATGCGACATCGATACCCAATATCTCCGCCGACTGGCAGACCACATCATACAGTTCACTGACAATCTGCACATCCATCGTGCTACCCATGCACACGCTGACGGCGGTGCTGTCGTTAAGCCAGAAGGCATTCTCGGGCGAGGTGGTCGGGGCGGTGACGAGCCAGCCGTGCTCAGGTTCCTCAATCATGGCATCGAGGAAGAACTGCGCTGCCCCTTTCATTAATGGATAGGCCTCTTTCAAGAAGGCCGTGTCTTGCGTGAACTGGTAATGCTGCCAAGCGTGCAAGGCCAGCCATGCCCCACCCGTATTGGTGGCTCCCCACGAGGGATGCTCGCCCGGCGCTGTGAAGCCCCAAGGGTTACATACCACATGGGCCGTCCAGCCACGGGCACCGTAGAACGACTGCACCGTCTTTCGTCCCGAGGGCATCAGCCCTTCGGCAAAATGGATCAATGGCATGTGCAGCTCCGAAAGGTTGCAGACCTCGCAGGGCCAGTGGTTCATCTCCACGTTGATATTCAGGTGGTAGTCGCCGTTCCAAGGTGTCTGGATGGTATTGGCCCACAGCCCTTGTAGGTTGGGTGGCAGCAGGTCCTCGCGAGTGGAGCTGATGAGCAGATAACGCCCGTAATGGAAATAACACACGGGCAGCCAGGGGTCATCGTTTACCATGAAGTCGATCCAATGCTCATCCAAGGTAAGGTCTTGTTTTTCTTTGGGATTGCCGACCTCCAACTCCACGCGGTCAAACAATTCATGATGGGCTTTCAGGTGGTCGTTTCTCACGGCCTCAAAGCCTTTCGTGATGGCCTTTTGAAGGTGTTCGTTGACGTAGGATTCAGGATTGTCGCACATGAAATCGGTGGCGGCACAAAAGTAGATGAGCGTTTCATCGTTGGTGGAAACCGTTTGTGCCTTGGCATAGTATCGCATCCCTTCCACGCCTTCCACGTTGCTGTCTAACTGGCCTTGCATTATGACACTGTCAGCATAGGTGAAGACTTCAGCTTTTTCGGGGCGGGAAAGGTATATTGAAAACATGGGGCAGGTCGTTGAGCCTGTCGAAACGCCGTCTAAAACAGGTCCACTACTTGCAGTCGGCCCTTCGACAAGCTCAGGGACCTTGATTTTTACTACCGCTATATCATCCACACGAGAAATAAAAGACTCGCGCCCATAATGTTGACCGCCTTTGTCAAAAGAAACCTTGTGGATGGCATCATTAAGGCACAGCGTCCGCTGGTAGTTCGTCACGGAATCGTCGTTGGGATAATGGTATGTGATTGTCATATTGCCCAAGGTCTGGTAGCAGCCGAAAGGCACCTCGGCACCTTGTCCGTGGCCTGAGCCTTGTCCTCCGCAGACGAAGGTCTCGTACATCAGGTTCTGGGCTTCGTCGT
>CAMYYV010000126.1 GCA_947303625.1 uncultured Bacteroidales bacterium
GCGACCGAAACTGTTGAACCCGTTAATGAAACGATAGAGATGCAACAAGATACGGTGGAAGTGGTCGCCGCCGACACCGCGACCATCTATTCCGATGTCGTGAACCAAAAGAATTGTTTCATCCTCATTTCGAAACCAGAATACCGCTTGTATGTCTGCGAGGTGGTGGACGGCGACACGGTGAAACGTGCCCATTTCCCCGTCTGCGTGGGCAAAGCCAAGGGCCAGAAGCAGAAGAAAGGCGACATGAAGACCCCGGAGTGTACGGTTGAGAATCCGTTTACCATCACCGAGATTGTGGATGCCTCCAATTGGCATCACGACTTTGGCGACGGCCGCGGTAGCATCCTTTCCTACGGCCATTGGTTCATGCGTCTCAAGACGCCAGGCCATTCGGGTATCGGCATCCATGGCAGCACCAACAACGAAAGCTCGGTGCCGGGACGTGGCAGCGAGGGTTGCATCCGTCTGCGCGACAATGACTTGATTCAGCTGAAAGAGAAATATGCCTTCGTCGGGATGCGGGTGGTCATCCTGCCCGACGAGGAATGACGGTTTATTCAATAGGACAGTAGAACTGCCAGTCGGCTTGATAAACCCAGTTGTTGGTAGGAGTGCAGACGCTGAAATGTTGGTTGCCTCCAATCTTTTTCAGGCGTGAGAGCAATTCACGGTTTTTGTCGAGATGTTCAGAGAACTTGCCGTTTTCGATGACGATATAGTCATAATCCCAAGAGAGGGCAGTCTCAAGCCATCCCTCTTCGTCCCACATCATCGTATATCCCTTGCGCCCCATCTGGATGAAGGGGCCGTTTTGGGCATAGCCGTAGAGGCATAGGATTTTGGCGTCGCGCGAGATGCCGAGTGAGTCAAGTACCTTGTCGGCGTCTTTGAAGCGTTCGTATGAATAAACCCCGTCGTATTCCATGGTGCGCCGCACTTCTTGCATCGTCTTTGCACCTCGAATCCAAAAGATACACAAGACAACGACAGCTGTGGCTCCAATGATTCTTGTTGACAGCCGCCTGACTTGGATTTGTCGCAAGAGCAGTGCGACAGCGAAAATGAAGGGCAGGAAGAACGTGTCCAAGAGGTAATAGTCGTGGTTGGGCATCTGCTGCATCATGGCCACGGCAAACAGCAGGCATCCGAAGGTCTCGATGAGCACCAACCACCAAAGGGAGAGCGGGGTAGGGCTGTTGCTGGGTTTAGTGTCGTTGGTCTTGAGGGTCTTCTTTTGAATAAGGGTCACCACCAAGATCGTTAAAGCCAAGGCAGCGACGGCAATATATTGAAGCCGCTGGAAGTAATGGAATGTCCATTGATGATAGGTGTCAGCGACGAGTTCCTTGGCGTCTTGCCAGTCTTCGGGCGGCACCAGTTGGCTGAGGAAAATCGTCCCGTGCAGCTCACGCAAGTGCCTGTTCCAAAGGAAATAAGCCAAAAACAATGCCGCAGAAACGAGCACGCTGGGCAACTTGTCGAGCAAAGAGGATTCCTTACGGAAAACGCGGAGCAGCTCAAAGCAGAGGATGGCGATAAGCTCAATGGCGAAGGTGGTGCGCATCAGCATGGCCAGGGTGAGGAAGGCGATGCTGAGGTGGAAATGCCGGCGAGCCTGGCTTTCGTAATATCTCAGATAGAACCAGAGCCCGATGATGCCCATGGTGAGGGCAGGGATGCTGGGGAGGAAGCCGTTGCTGTAGTACAAAAACACGGGTGAGCAAAGGGTCAAGAAGCAGACAAACAAGGATCGGGTGAATCTCTTGGTCACGAAAAACGCGATTCGGTAGACGAACAACAACCCGATGGTGGCCCATAAGAGCGTCCAAAGCCGAAACACCCAAGGCGAGGTGGTGCCGAACAACTTCATCAGAAGGGCGGCGAGGTATTCGTGGATGGGGAAGTCGGCCGAGGTGATGGTGGTGGCGGAAGGCTCTTGCCACCAGCCTGGGAATTGTTTGTTGTACACCATCGTCTCAGGATGAAACAGGTCGAAGCCGTTGTTGAAGAAGCCAAGGGCGAGGGCGTAGTGGTCTTGTTCGGCCCATGCATGGATGTGCACAGGATATTCGTCCATGTATTGGCGCTGAAGGAAAAACATAGTCAGCCCGATGAGAATCAATGGGATGGGTAGGAAGATCCGTATGCGTTTCATGGCTGCATGGCTTAGAGTTCCCAAGGATCGGAAAGGTCGATGTCCCAGCCGGCTTTCAGGTCGAGGACGTTTATGTAGTCGATGATGGTTTCGGGAAGGGTGTGGCGGTGGTAGTTGCCCGTGCTCCACTTGCCGTTGCCGTCGGCGTCGAGGATGGCGCGGAGCTTGTATTTGGCGGGCATGAGGTAGTCGAACATCACTTCGCTGTTTTTTGTAATCACCTGTTCCTTAACCACTTTACCGCTCTCGTTGGTAAGTTGCACCACGACTTGTTTCATGCCTTTGGGCGGCATCACGGTGATGTAGATGTTGCCATATTCATCGTCGTTCACCACATGGAAGTCCAGCTTGATGGCTTCGTTGGTGCGGTTGCGGATGCCGAAGAACACCGAGTCGGGGATTTCGATGTGGTAACTCACATCGGCAGCGACGGGGTTGACGAGGCGGTATTTCATGCCTTGTTCGTCGGCAGGCTCGAAGGCGAGGGTGTCGTAGAAGACAAGGGTGTCGCACTTGAAGACGGCTGAGTCGCGCATGGCATAGCGCACGATAGGCTCGGAGAAGGTCAAAGTCAAGGTGTCGTCGTGAACCAAGGCGCCGCGCCCGATGAGGTTGTTTTTGACCTTCAGTGGCTCGGGTTTTTTGTTTCTGCCCTTTTTGTCCTTGAATTTCAGGCTGTAGCGCGATGAGTCGTTGATGACAGTGTCGTATTTCACCTGTACCCACAGGCTGTCCTTGACATTGGGCGTGAAGTACCACCAAACGGTGTCGTAGGCGGCGGAGTGTGTCGTGACGAGGTTGAAGGTGTCGGGCAGCATCTCGGGTGTCATGATGACGGCGTCTTTGGCGGGATGGCGAAACACGAAGCGCAACAGGCCTTCTTCGATGAGCTTCTTTTCCAAAAGCACCTGGGTGGAGTCCACCTCGGTGAACATACGCAAGGTGATGGGTTTTAATGTTGAGTCGGAAGGTGTGACCAGCATGTCAAGAAATGCGGATGCCTCGTTGGCCAGGTCGAAATAGAGATTGGCGTTGGCGTCCTTGAGGGCGAAGACGCGGTAGCTCTTGTCGGCCAGCCCGTTGAGGCTGAATTGGCCTTCCTTGTCGGTTTTGCTGATGTAGTTGGGTGCCGTGGTCATCGGTAGCGAGTCGAGGTTGTCGCGGTCGGCGGCATAGAGGCCGACATAGACATTCTCAATGGGTTTCATGGTCTCCGCGTCGACCACCTTGCCTGTGATGCTGAGGGTGTCGATATGGTCGCCCGTTGAGAAGCTGTAGACATAGTCCTTGAAGGGGTTGCCCTCGTGCAGGTCCTTGATGGCTGAGCCGAAGTTGATGGTGTAGGTGGTGTTGGGTACCAAGTTCTCCTTGAACTTGACGACGACGGTCTTGTTTTTCAGCTTGATGTCGAGTTTTTCCTTCAACGGCGGCGAAATCATCACGTTTTGGTTGGCGTTTTCAAGGGTGATGAATTCATCGAAGGTGATTTCTATCTTCTTGCCGATGAAGTGAGTGCTTTGGTTTTCGGGCACGGCGGCCACCACTACTGGCGGCGTGGTGTCCTTGGGACCGCCCGTAGGCGCCACGGCGTTGGCGCAACGCTGGGCGAGGAAGGCCGTGAGGAGCAGCCCGAGGCTAAAAACCAGATATTTCAGTTTGTGAATCACGGGGCAAAGGTAGTTAATTTTTGCCGTGTTTCTTTTCTATTCTTCTTTTTTCCTATTTTTGCCCCTTGATTTAATCCTAATTTTACTATGACAAACCCTGAAGAAGAAAAAGTAACGGAAAAGAAGTCGCTTAATTTCATTGAAGCGAAAGTGGAAGAAGACCTCGCCAACGGCAAGAACGGCGGAC
>CAMYYV010000127.1 GCA_947303625.1 uncultured Bacteroidales bacterium
TGCTATTGATGGTCAGCGAGCCGTTGGTGGAGCTGCCCGAGACGACATACGGCACGTTGGTCACGGTGGAGTTGACGGTGACATTGGCGTTGCTTGTGCTGACCTCGACACCGCTGTTGGAGAATGGGTTGACCACATTCACGCTGGCGCCGTTGTAGATAATGTAGACCGTGTCGCCCTCAGGAGGGAGCTCCTGTAATACGAAAGTGATGCTGTCGAAAGCGGTGATGGGGAAGGAGGTCGTGCCATTGATGAGCATATTGGCGGGCTGACTGCCTTCGAAATGGATGCGGTTGATGTTGTTGACATCCTCCGTGTAAATCACCGAGCCTGCATTGTGCAGGTTCATATTGTAGTTTTGCGCGTAAAGACCTACGCAGCAGATCAAAAGGGCTATGGTTAATGTGACTCTCTTCATGGCTTCATCATTTTAAAGGTGTGGAATCCGACATTGAAGAGATAAAGCCCAGTCGGCAAGAAGGAAATGTCAATGCTTTGGTTGTCGGTGACTTGCAACGTCTTCATCAGACGTCCGTCCAGTGCATAGATTTTGACGGTCTGTGTTCCCTCGACGTTGTTGAACATCACCTTGTCGTAGGCAGGATTGGGATAGAGCATTACGGTTTCTGAGCCTGTTGAAGGGCCGTTTTCTTCGGTGCCTTCGATTTCATGGCAGGTGATCTTGCGGATGTTGGCCAAAGGATAGCTGACCATGGTCTGGCCGTCGATGCTCTCAGTGATGATCAGCTTCTCGCCAGTTTCAAAATACATGTAGCTCGAGTTAAGCATGTCGTAGGCCTCTTCGGTCCCGTCGTTCATGGTAATAATAAGGTGCACGTAGGTCGACTGTGCGGCCAAAGGGAATGCCATCCCGATGACGAGGGCAGCCAACAACGCGGCTTTCTTCAGTATGTGTTTCATAGTGAGTGGATTTTGCTTTAAAATAAAAGGCCAAAAATATAAAAAAATCGGATTGTAGAGATGGTTTTATAGGCTTTAAATGCCAAAATAAGGTCTTGTAACCGATTCCTTGCAGTCCAAGATTGCTTTTGGAGCGCCGCTGAAAATGATCTTGCCGCCCATGGCACCGCCTCCGGGGCCGAGCTCAATGAGGTAATCGCAGGCCTTCAGCATCTCCAGATTGTGTTCGATGAGGAAGATGGTATTGCCCGCCTCCACCATGGTGTCGAACAGATCGAGGATGCGTCGGATGTCGTTGAGGTGGAGGCCGTCGGAGGGCTCGTCCATGATGAAGATCTTGCCTTCGTCGCGGAGGTAGGAGGCCAGCTTGATGCGCTGCAGTTCGCCGCCCGAGAGGGTAGAGAGTGACTGGTTTAAATGGAGGTAGCCCAAGCCGACCTTACGCAAAGGCTCCAGCTTCTCGGCTATGACGGTACCCGCAAACATCTCGGAGGCTTTGTTGGCGGTCATATCCATCACCTCGGCGATGTTCATGCCTTGCACCTTATATGATAATACCTCGTTGCTGTAGCGCAGTCCGCCACAGGCTTCGCAGATGGTCTCGATGGCGTCCATGAAGGCCATGTCGCTGACAATGACACCTTTGCCTTGACAGACGGGACAGCCGCCCTTGCCGTTGAAGGAGAACAGGTCTGCCTTGGTCTTGTTGGTCTTGGCGAAGAGTTTGCGGATGTCGTCGGCCACTTCGAGGTAGGTGGCAGGGGTGGAGCGCAGGCTGATGCCGATGTTCTTCTGGCTGATGTAGACGATTTCTTCAGGGTTGGGATAGGCCTTGCGGAAACACTCCATCAAGGAACTTTTGCCCGAGCCGGCCACGCCTGCGATGCCGCACATTATGCCCAAAGGCAAATCGATGGTCAAGTCTTTAATGTTGTGCAAGGTGGCGTTTTGCAAATGGAAGAATGATTTGGGGTGACGAACATGTTCCTTGATGGCGCTTGTCGCGCTGAGCGAGATGCCAGTTAGGGTTTGGCTGTGCAGCAGTTCGTCGTAGCTGCCTTCAAAGACGATTTCGCCACCTTTCATGCCCGCTCCAGGACCCATATCGATGATGTGGTCGGCGGTTTTGATCATTTCCTTGTGGTGCTCGACGAGGATGACGGTATTGCCGTGGTTCTTGAGTTTTTGCACCGATTTCTGCATGAGCAGAATGTCGTGGTTGTGCAGGCCTACACTGGGCTCGTCGAGGATGTACAACACGTCGGAGAGGGGCGAGTTGATGTATTTGGCGATCTTGCAGCGTTGCGCCTCGCCGCCCGAGAGCGTGCCGATGGCACGGTCGAGGGTGAGGTAGCCGAGGCCGATCTCCTCCAAGGCGGCCAAACGTTCGATGGTGGCATGTTTAATGTCGGCAGCCAGCGGGTTGTCGATGGTCTCTATCCACTGACGGCAGTCAGCGATGCTCATGGCGGTCACTTCGGCGATGTTGATGCCCTTGATCTTGCAGGAGCGTATCTTCTCATTGAGGCGGGTGCCGCCACAATCGGGACAGGTGCCCATGGTAAGCATGGGGTTGAGCACGGCGGCGTGGAGCAGGCCTTCTTCCGAGTTGATGATGCTGCGGTACATGCGTGGGATGAGGCCTTCGTATTTGGCGCTCTTCGGCCAGTTCGACGGCGGGTTTTTCAGCTTGATTTGTGGAGAGTTGAGGAATAAGTCAAGTTCCTCAGGAGTGTAGTCCTTGATCTTCTTGTCGAGGTCGAAGAGACCACTGTGGGCATAACGGATCCAGCGCCAGCCGCCTTTCCCGAAGGCGATGTAGTGGATGGTGTCCTCGTCGTTGAGCGACTTGTCGAAGTCGACAAGCTTGTGGATGTCCAACTCGCGGATTTCGCCCAATCCTGCACAACGCGGACAACTGCCTGAAGGATGGTTGAAAGAGAAGGCATCGGAATAGCCCACGAAAGGCTGCCCTATGCGTGAGAACAACAACCTCAGCAGGGCATAAATATCTGTATAAGTGCCTACTGTGGAACGGGAATTGGAGGTGGGCTTCCTTTGCTCAATAACGATGGCGATGGGCAGATTCTCGATGTCGCCAACATGCGGACGACCATATTTGGGCAAATACTGTTGCGTAAAGGAAGGGAAAGTGTCATTGAGTTCCCGCCGCGACTTAGCTGCGATGGTATCCAGCACCAACGACGACTTGCCCGAACCTGACACGCCCGTCACCACGGTGATTTGTCGCTTCGGAATCTTGACGGTGACGTGCTTCAGGTTGTTCTCGGTCGCGTCTTTGATGAGGATATAGTCGAATTCGGCAGGGTTTTCCATAAGGTTTTAGGTTGGGTTAGTGAATGTGGCACATCTTCACTTTAGCCATGGGGATTTCGCTTTCAGCCACGGTCATAAGGTCTCTATCAAGAATCACGAAATCAGCGTCTTTGCCGACTTCGATGCTGCCTTTACGACCTTCAAGGAAGCAACCCTTGGCCACCCATATCGTGATGGAACGCAAGGCTTGTTCGCGAGTGAGGGCGTTCTCCATTTGGAAACCCTCGGCAGGTGTGCCGTCCAAGTGCTTACGTGCGACGGCGGCATAGAAGGTATAGATGGGGCTGATGTCTTCGATGGGGAAGTCAGTGCCGTTGACCACCCAACCGTTCTGTTGCAGCAGGCGTTGGTAGGCGTAGGCGTTTTTGATGCGTTCACCCAATCGCTCGTCGGCCCAGTCCATGTCGGAGGTGCAGTGCGTGGTCTGGATGGAAGGGATGACAGAGAATTCACCAAAGCGTTGGAAGTCCGCGTCAGCAACCGTTTGAGAGTGCTCGATGCGCCAGCGTAAATCATTTTTGCCTTTCAGGTATTCCGAAAAGATGTCCAAAATATGGTGCACGCCGCCGTCGCCGATGGCATGGCAGCACACTTGATAGCCAGCATCGTATGCCTTTTGGCAGACATGACGGTAGAACTCGTCACTTTCCAAAATCAAACCGTCGTTGGTCGGGTCGTCGGTGTAAGGTTCAAGCAGTTTCGCGCCGCGTGAAC
>CAMYYV010000128.1 GCA_947303625.1 uncultured Bacteroidales bacterium
CCACCGCCAGTGCGGCCAACTCGAGATGCGCGACCAGATGGTGGGCATCGAATGGCTGAAGACCCTGCCCTACGTCGACGCCGACCGCATCGGCAGCGACGGCTGGAGCTATGGCGGCTTCATGTCGACCTCGCTGAAGATCAACCATCCCGAGGTGTTTAAGGTGAGCGTGGCAGGCGGTCCTGTGTTGGATTGGAAGTACTATGAAATCATGTACGGCGAACGTTACATGGACACACCTCAAGAGAACCCTGAAGGCTATGAGCTGTGCAGCCTCGAAAACAAGACCGACAAACTGGAAGGCAAGCTCCTGATGATCCACTGCACCACCGACCCCGTCGTGATGTGGCAGCACAGCCTCGTCTTCGTCGAGAACTGCATCCACAACGGTAAGCAATTAGACTACTTCGTCTATCCTGGCCACGACCACAATGTCTACGGCATGGACCGTGCTCACTTGATTACGAAGATTACGCAATACTTTAAGGATAACCTTTAAGCCCTTTATGGCAAAAGAATCGGGAGGCTCTGAAGTCTCCCGATTCTTTTCGTTTATAGGTTCTTCAACCACTTCCACTGGAAGATAAGCATGTAGAACACACCTATCGTAATGGCCGCATCAGCCAAGTTGAAAATGGGTCGGAAGAAAATGAAATGCCCGTCGGGACCGAAGAAGAAATTCGGTAACCATGAGGCATTTTCTTTTGCCACGTCGATGATGGGGAAATAGAGCATGTCGACTACACGTCCGTGCAACCAACCGGCATAGCCTCCACCGTCGGGGAACAAGGTCGCAATTTGGGCAAAGGTGCTTTCGCTGAAAATGCGGCCGTAGAACACGCTATCGATGATGTTGCCCATCGCGCCTGCCGTGATGAGGGCCAAGCCAAACAGCACGCCGAATTTGGTGTTTCTCTTCGACAAGCGGAAAATAACGATAAGCAACACGACGATGGCCACTATCCTAAAGAGACTCAAGGCCAACTTCAGGAAACCGCCGCCGCCAAACCAACCGAAAGCCATGCCGTTGTTCTCAATGAACAGCAGCTTGAACCACTTCCCGATGACAGGAATTTCCTGACCGAGCGACATATTCGTCTTGACCCAAATCTTGAGGACTTGGTCGAGGAGCAAGACGACGAACATCACCACAAACGACCAAAACAGGCCGCGATTGTTGTTCTTTTTCACCGTTTCTTCAGTTTGGCATCAAGCGAGCGGGTGGTGATGGGTACACAGCGCAAGCGTTCCTTAGGGATGAGTTTGCCTGTCTCGACACAAACGCCGTAGGTCTTGTTCTCAATGCGCATGAGAGCCAGTTCAAGATTGTGGATGTACTTTTCCTGACGGGCAACAAGCTTGGCGTTCTCTTCCTTCTGTGCTACAGCGTAGCCGTCTTCCAGCACCTTGAAAGTAGGAGCCGTATCGTCGGTACTGTGTTCGCCGCCAGAGAGGTTGGCTTCCAAAGTGGCCAAACTGTTTTTGGCCTGTTCGAGTTTCTCGAGTATCAGGGCCTTGAATTCCTCAAGGTCCTCGTCGGAATATCTCACTTGGGGTACTTTCTTTTCCATGGTCGTATGTTTTTAATGCGGAATGTTGAATGCTGAATTCGGAATATCGCGATGCGATGCAGGGCTTTGCCTATTCTGCATTCCGCATTCTTAATTCCGCATCTATTATTTATATTTATTCTCTTTATTTCTTCTTAATCATCAATTTAACGTTCACACCTTCAACGAGCTCTTCGGCTTCAACGCCATCCAAGATATCTACCTTCGTAATGGTAGCCAAGGTCTCGTTGCAGATATAGTCACTGAATTTCTCAACAGCGGCATCGGTCTTTTCGTTATTCTCGATGAGCAACTCAATACGGTCAGTAACCTCGAAACCGCCTGTCTTGCGCAAGTTCTGCACGCGGTTCACGATTTCGCGGGCGAGACCTTCCTGCATGAGTTCATCGGTGATGGTCATGTCAAGAGCAACGGTGAGGTCGTCTTGCGAAGTGACAGCCCAGCCAGGGATGTCTTGTGTCGAAATCAGGGCATCTTCAAGGGTCAGTTCAACGTCAACACCGTCAATGTCCAAATGGGTGCCGTTGTTCTTCTCGAACTGGTGTATCTCCTCCTGGCTCATGTTGGCGAAGTAGGCCTGGATTTGCTTCATCTGCTTGCCGTACTTCTTGCCCAAGGTCTTGAAGTTGGGCTTCACGTTCTTCACCAGGATGTTGTTGTCGGGCGAGAGGAACTCGATCTCCTTGATGTTGACCTCGCTCTTGATGAGGTGCGACACCTTCTCGAGCTGCGTCTTCATGTTCTCGTCCTTGACGGGGATCATGATCTTCGACAGGGGCTGACGCACGCGGATGTTGGCTTTCTTACGCAGCGAGAGCACCAGCGAGGAGACCAGCTGTGCCATCTCCATGCGTTCCTCCAGGGCCTTGTCGATATAGGTCTTGTTGGCCTCGGGGAAGTCGGTCAAATGCACCGATTCGGCCTTGTTGCGGCCCGTGACGTTGTTGAGGTCGCGGTAGAGCTGTTCGCAGAAGAACGGCGCGATGGGCGAGCCGAGGCGTGCCACGGTCTCGAGGCAGGTGTAGAGGGTCTGATAGGCCGACAGCTTGTCGGTGTTGTCCTCGCTCTTCCAGAAACGGCGGCGCGAGAGGCGCACGTACCAGTTGCTGAGGTGGGCGTCGACGAACTCGGCGATGGCGCGACCCGCACGGGTGGGCTCATAGCTTTGGTAGGCGTTGTCGACTTCGAGGATGAGGGAGTTGAGCTCCGAAAGGATCCAGCGGTCGATTTCGGGACGCTCTTTGATATCAATGTCGGCAGCCGAATAGTCGAACTTGTCGATGTTGGCGTACAAGGCAAAGAAGGCATAGGTGTTGTACAAGGTTCCGAAGAACTTGCGACGCACCTCGTCCACGCCAGCCTCGTCAAACTTCAGGTTGTCCCAAGGCTGCGAGTTGGTGATCATGTACCAACGCACGGCATCGGCACCGTATTTCTGGATGACCCCAAACGGGTCGACAGCATTGCCCAAGCGCTTGGACATCTTGTTGCCGTTCTTGTCAAGCACCAAACCGTTGGAAATCACGTTCTTGTAAGCAACGCTGTCAAAGCACATCGTGGCGATGGCATGCAAGGTAAAGAACCAGCCACGGGTTTGGTCCACGCCCTCGGCGATGAAGTCAGCCGGGAACACGTCTTTGCCCAACTGGCCAGGCTTGCCCATATAGTGGTATTGTGCGTAAGGCATAGCACCACTGTCGAACCACACGTCGATGAGGTCGGGCTCGCGGAACATCTTCTTGCCGCTTGCGGAGCAGAGGATGACACCATCGATATAAGGTCTATGCAGGTCGAACTTGGTATAGTCGTCAGAGGCGTAAGGATTCCCCTTCATGAAGCCTGCCTTGATGGACTTTTCAATCTCATTGCGGAGTTCTTCCACGCTGCCGATGCAGATTTCTTCCTTGCCGTCCTCGGTGCGCCAGATGGGCAGCGGTGTGCCCCAGTAGCGCGAACGCGACAGGTTCCAGTCGACGAGGTTCTCCAGCCAGTTGCCGAAACGGCCGCTACCGGTGGCCTCGGGCTTCCAGTTGATGGTCTTGTTGAGTTCGATCATGCGGTCTTTGAGGGCCGTGGTCTTGATGAACCAGCTGTCGAGGGGATAGTAAAGCACGGGTTTGTCGGTGCGCCAGCAGTGCGGGTAGTTGTGCGTATGTTTCTCGCTCTTGAAGAGCTTGCCTTGTTCCTTGAGGAGCATCACGATGTCGACGTCGAGGCTCTTGTCCTTCTCGGTCTTGGTGGGGTCGTAGGCGTTCTTCACGAACTGTCCAGCATAGGGACGATAGGCTTCCACGTCCATGCAGTTCTTGACGAATTCGGGGTCGAGGTCTTCGATGC
>CAMYYV010000129.1 GCA_947303625.1 uncultured Bacteroidales bacterium
CGGGTGGCGTTCCAAGGGCTGTCGTAGTTGACGATGACATTGGCGCGGTGCAGGTTGACGCCCTCGGCCAGCACGTCGGAGGTGATGATGATGTTATAATCGTTACGCCATTCTTTCTTGTATTTGGCATCGAAGTTCGCCTGGATGGTTTCGCGCAAGCGGTTGCGATTCTTGGCACAGACGGCAAGGATATCGTTGCGATGCAGACGTTCTTTAAGCTCTTTCTCCAGATAGTTGACGGTGTCGACACTCTCGCTGAACACCACCAGCTTGCCTTCGAGGTTCTTGCTCTTGTCGAAGAGTTCGTCCTTGAGCATACTAACGAAGAGGTCCAACTTAGGGTCGGTCTTCACCTTGTCCCACCGTTTGCAGAGGTTTTCCAGCACCTCGGCGTCGTATTCCAGCATCGGAAGGAATTCGGGCTTAAAGTCAGCGGCATGGAAGGTTATCTCGTTTTGGTCGAATCCCTTGCCGATGGCCAACTCGATTATCTCGTCCAACTCCATTCCATCGGCCTGCAATTTCTTGACATTCAGCTCAGGGGCGATGATTACTTTGTCCTCGTCGAACATCTTGATCATGCCATTGGTGGCATCGAGGAGGGTGTGGAGTGAACGGCGGAAAGCGTCGAAGCTGCTCTCCAAACGTTTGACCATGTGGGTTTGGTAGATGCCTGCCAGTGAGTCGGCCATGTGTTTTGCTGTTTTGCCAGACGGAATCTTGTAAGACGGGCAATATTCTATGGCTCTATATCGGGCATAGCGCAAGCCGCTGCCGTCGAACATCTCGGGGTTGTCATCCTTCAAGTTGGCGGTGGGAGTGTCCACCAATTTCTTGTAGGTGTCGACAAAGAGCATCAGCACATCAGGCGACATCTGATAGGTGCGGTCGGTGGGGTCGAGCAGTTGGGGGAAATGAATTTCACCAGCATAACGGGGCTCGTGCTGGATGTTACTGCGGGTGCGGCGCACCATCACCTTCTCCAACACCGTGTGGCGCATCTGCTGGTTGATGTCGTCGATATGACTGGTTAGGTAGTCGGCACTCAGTACGCGTCGCTGCGACATGAGGCTTTTGAATTCCTTAATCCACGGAGCGAAAGTGTCGGCGATGTTGCTTATGCCGTCGAGCGTGCAGCGGGCGGTATCCTGGAACAGCAGCAACTGGTTCTTGATGTCCTCGGGCGTGTTGTTGAGCGGGGTGGCCGAGAGCAGGAGGACGCGCTTGCCACCCTTGACATTGCCCTTGTTGAGGCGGGCCGACTTGCAGATACGTTGCAGTAGGTCATAATTGTCGTTGCTGTCGTGCCGGAAGTTGTGCGCCTCATCGACAATGATAAGGTCGTAATATTCCTTCTCATCGTAGCCGTCACCTTCGATAATCTTATCAAGACTACCGTTGGTGATAAAGCGGCTGTATTTGTTTTTGATGCCGAAATCCGCAAAAGTATCCTCCCAGTTGCTTTTAACTGCAGGTGGGAAGATTACAAGGATGCGGGTATTGTCGCCATTGGCAGCAATGAAACGCTGGGCAATCATAGCAGCCACCACAGTCTTACCCAAACCCACCACATCGGCGATGAAGCAGCCGCCGTGCTGCATCATGATGTCATAGCCTTGCACCACCGCGTCGCGCTGGTAGGTGAGATTGTCGTAGTTGTCGGGCAGTTGTGGAATGAAATCATCCTCGACCTGATTGCCGAAGTGGTCGATGAGCATACGCATGTATAGCTCGTATGGCGTAGGTTGATGCTCTTCTGGTGCAAGATGGGTCTTCCCGACGATATGGTTCACATCGTCCAAGGTCACCGGAATGGCATCGTTCCAAAGACGTTGAAACTCCTCTTCGCAATAATGCACATCGTCATAGTCTTTCATGGCTACATTGAGCTCATAGCGAGGCGGCTCGGTGGTCCCGAGGCCTTGGGCGCTGAGATTGCTGCTACCCATAATGACCCATCCGTCGCTATGTTCACTGTGGTTCTTGGGCAGACAGAGGTAGAACTTGGCGTGGAGGTCTTTGGTGGGGTGAATGCGCAATTGCAGACGTCCACTCGAAACATCTTCACAGAACTGACGGATACCCTCGTCCACCTCGGAAGAGTATTCCGATTGATATACATCGTGAAGGAAATCCTCGCAGTATTGTTCCAGACTCACCTCCTTATCGCCAAAGAAGAGTTTGCCAGCTGCCTGCGACTGACGGAAGAGGTTGTCAATATTGATACCAACAAGAATTTTGATTTCCTGTGTGGCTTCCAATTCCTGTCGCAGTTTGAAATACCCCGAAGAACGAAAATAGCCAACTACGGCATGGAAAATGTCGAAGTTGGCCATTGCAGAGGCGATGCCGTGGAACTTGTCCATCAGCGTCGACTCGATATTGTTGAAAAACTTGGTGCTCATAAGGCTTGGCGTTATTGGCGCTTCGCCTTTCAATGAACTACTAATAAAAATCCGCGGACTTCTGTCTGGACCGAGGTTCTCGACTACCTATCCCCAAAACGAGAAAGCCCACGGATAAAACCGTGAGCGTTTCTTGCCTTCTCGTTTGGGATTATGAAATTGTCGAGATTTCGGTCCACTTGAAAAGCAAAAACGCTTCTAATTTATGTATTTATTACTATTCTATTTCTCTGTTTTTATTCTGTTTTAACTGTTCTTTTTATTGAAACTAACACATTAACGCATTTGCACATTAACGCATTCTTTATGTTATTTCGACTGCAAAGATACGAATCTTTTCTTGTTTGGCAAAATATTATTTCATTCATAGCCAAAAACGATAGGAAAGAGAGACACCTGACAGGCAGAGCAATAGGAAAAGGGTACCCATGAAGTGGATACCCTTTGCTGTTTCCGCCTTGCGGAGCAGAGGACTATTCTTCCTCGGCGGCGGCTTCCTCGTAGGCCTTGAGGAGGGCCTGCTGGACGTCGGCGGGGACGAGCTCGTAGCTGCTGAAGGTCATGGTGAAGGTACCGCGGCCGCTGGTGAGGGAGCTCAGGGCGGTGCAGTAGCGGTTCATCTCGGCCAAGGGGGCCTTGGCTTTCAGCGTGGTGTATTTGCCTTCGGCATCCATGCCCATGACGATGGCGCGGCGACCCTGCAGGTCGGTCATCACACCACCCTGTGCCTCGGTGGGCACGGTGACGGCGATGTCGTAGATAGGCTCCTTGATCTTCGGGGCAGCCTGCTTGAAGGCCTCGCGGAAGGCGGTACGGCCGGCAATCTTGAAGGCCGTTTCGTTGGAGTCCACGGGGTGCATCTTACCGTCGTAGATGTTGACGACGATGTCGCGGGCATAGGAACCGGTGAGAGGACCCTGCTCCATCTTCTCCATGATACCCTTGAGGATGGCGGGCATGAAGCGGGCGTCGATCGAGCCGCCCACGATGCAGTTGTTGAAGACCAGCTTGCCGCCCCACTCCAGCGGATACTCCTGGGTGTCGCGGATGGGGTACTTGGTCTGGTTGGGCATGCCGTCGAAGTAGGGCTCGATGAGCATGTGCACCTCGCCGAACTGGCCGCTGCCGCCCGACTGTTTCTTGTGGCGGTACATGGCCTCGGCGCTCTTGGTGATGGTCTCGCGGTAGGGGATGTTGGGGGCGGTGAAGTTGACGGCCAGCTTGTACTGGTTCTCGAAGTACCACTTCACGGTGTTGAGGTGGAGCTCACCCTGGCAGCCAAGGATGACCTGGCGCAGCTCGCGGCTGTTCTCGAGGGTGAGGGAGCGGTCGTAGGTCACGAGGTCCTTCAGCGCGGCGCCGACCTTCTCGTCGTCGTTGCTGTTGGCAGCCTTCACGGCGACGGTGTAGATGGGAGTCGGGAACTCGATCTCGCAGACAGCGT
>CAMYYV010000130.1 GCA_947303625.1 uncultured Bacteroidales bacterium
CTGCAAGCCATCTACAACAAAAGCGCCGACGCCATGCAACGCATGGGCAAGGAAGACGCCATCGTGGAAGACGGCTACCTCTTCGGCGAGCGCCTCGACGAGGTGATACTGGAAAACGACAGCCGTTTCCTCCCCAACTGGGAAGAAGGCCAGAAGACGGGCTTCTTCCTCGACCAACGCGAGAACCGTGAGCTGGTGCGTCGCTTCGCACAAGGCAAGACCGTGCTCAACGCCTTCGGCTACACGGGCGGCTTCTCCGTCACGGCGCTGAAAGGCGGGGCCAAGAGGGCCATCACCGTCGACGCCTCCAAGAAAGCCATCGCCATGGCCGAAGCCAACCTCGAGCTGAACGGCTACTCCAAAGAGGAGAATGCCTGCCATGTGGCCGACATGAAAGAATACATCACGGACATGCGCGAAGGTGCTTTCGACCTCATCATCCTCGACCCACCGGCATTTGCCAAGCGGCATCAGGACAGGCATCGTGGCTTAGGCGGTTACAAGTTCCTTAATGCAGAGGCCATCAAGCGCATCGCCAAGGGCGGACTGCTGTTCACCTTCAGCTGCTCGCAGGCCGTCGACAAGGCCACTTTCCAAGGCATCGTCACCGCGGCGGCGATAGAAGCCAAACGCAACGTACGCATCGTCGACCAGCTGTCGCAACCCGCCGACCATCCCATCAACATCTTCCACCCCGAAGGAGCATACCTAAAAGGTTTGATGTTGGTAGTAGAATAAAAAAAAGCCTTGCATGTCATTCCCTCGGGAATCTATGCAAGGCTTTTTTTATACCCAATGGTATCTTATCTGCTACCGAACAGCGACCCCGGCTTGTTATGCGGGTGACGCACCGGTTTGCTGGACTTGGCCGTATTGGTGACCTTGCCGCTGATGCGTTTCATATAACTCTTTTCCACGTAGTCGTTTCCGTATTGATTCTCATAGACAAAAGAGTTATTGTCCATATTAACAATCTCAATTCTGTAGGGACGCGCCTCACCCTCCATGTTCATATACATACATTGGCTAATCTTATCGAAAGAGCAGGTGAAAGGATAAATCAACACCGTGTCGCTACATGGGATTGTGTCTAAGTAAATCTCCTGTTCCGGGTCATAGTTGGCGTACAAGGTGTCGATGGCACTATCACGCATCTCGCCGGTCCCGTCGGTCCTAAACGTCAACCTGATGCTATTGTCTACGTCTTCAGGGTCATAGGTATAAGTCTGCATAGAGGCCGCAATCGGGTTGCCTGCATAGTCGATGTTGTAATACTCGACCTTCTCAGCGCCCCAGGTGCCTACAAATTCATCGTAATTGTGTTTACCGCACGAGGTGAACAGCAAGGCTGCAAATGCCACTGCCGCAATTAATGTCAGTTTTTTCATATTTTCTATTTTATTGTTAATCAATTCGTTTTAGGAAAAATCGTTCAAAAAAGGGTATCGGCTCCGAGAAATAATTGGTCCACGAAGCCTTGATCGTGTTGGCTGTCACCTCCTCAATGGCCATATCGGCGCTCGTCGCATCGGTGAATTGGGAGATAATCCACGAGGTATTGTAGATGGTAAGTACATGACTTACAGAATCATAATCGTATTGGCAATTGAATCTCTTGATCAAGGCTGGGCTGTCGTTGAGATAGAGTTTGCCCGTGCCGTCGTCATAGAAAAACACCTCATAGCCATGCCCCTCGCCCACCTCATAATTTAAGGTGTCCCACTTCTCGTAGCCCGTGCTATCGATGCGGCAACTGACATACTCCTCACAGCCCCAGTGACCTATGAGTGGACAATCGGCATATTTTTTCTCTTTATGGCAGGCGCTCATCGTCAGCAAAACGAGAGCGGCCAGGGCCAATAATGCTATCTTGATTTGCTTTCCCATAACTAAATTCGTTGCAAAAATAGGATTAATTCAAATATCGCGCCAAATTTTCTAATTTTGCTGCATAATTTGATTGATGATGACACACAAAACCGTTTTTTTTCTTGCATTGTTGTTGGCACCCGTCTTCATGAAAGCCCAGGACACCCTCACGGTGATGCAATACAACCTTTTGTATTACGGCAACTACCAGAGCGGCTATGCTGATTGCTATGAAACCAACAACAACACCCAGCAAAAAGACGAATATATCCGCACCATCTTAGACTATGTGAAACCCGACATCTTCACCGTATGCGAATTTGGCGCCCCGCAACAGCTACTGGATGATTTTGTCCGCCACAACCTCAACATAGGCAATGTCAGCTATTGGCAAACCGACAACATCCTCAACTATGCCGGCAGCAATATCATCAACCACATCTTCTACGACTCCAGAAAGCTAGGTTTGAGGAAGCACGTGGCATTGCGCACCAACCCAAGAGACACTGACATCTACGAGCTTTATCTGAAAACGCCCAGTTTGGCCGCTGGCGACACCGTCTCGCTGATTTGCATCGTGGCCCATCTCAAGGCTGGAAACACAGCAAGCGACAGAAACAGGCGCTTTGAACAACTGCAGACCACCATGTACTACGTCAGCCAGCACTATGCAAAAGACAACGTGCTGATTATGGGTGATTTCAATCTGTATGGTGCCAGTGAGAACGGTTACAAGATACTCACCCAGACCTACACCGACCCTGACGCCCTTTTCAAAGACCCCTTATACGAAGTGGGGGGCGTGGGCGAGTGGAACTACAACAGCCAATTTGCCCCATATCACACGCAAGCCACACACAGAGACAACGAAGAATGCTTCTCGTCCGGCGGCCTTGACGACCGTTTCGACTTCATCATGATGTCCTACGAAATCGCCTACAGCTACGACCACATGCGTTATGTGCGCAATTCCTTCAAAGCCGTTGGCAACGACGGAAAGCATTTCAACAAAAGCGTCAACCAAGGCACCAACACTTCCGTGCCCGTCGAGGTGGCAAACGCCTTATACGGCTGTTCCGACCACCTCCCCGTGACGATGAAAATCTTCACGGATGTCTCAGTGGGTGTGGATGAGTCGGAGATGCCCTCCATGGAAGCCTCCATCGCGCCCAATCCCGCCTCGGGCGTTGCCAAAGTAAGCTTCTTCAACCCATCGGCAGGCGTCGTGCAGTTTGAGTTGTTTTCACTGCAAGGACAGCTGCTGAAACGACATTCCGAGCATTTCGTGAATGGGGCGCAACAGGTTGAGATGGACCTGCAGGATGTCCCA
>CAMYYV010000131.1 GCA_947303625.1 uncultured Bacteroidales bacterium
CGCCCTACACTTTCTCGGTAGCCAACTGCATGATCACCAACTTCCACCTGCCCAAGTCATCAATGATGATGGAGGTGGCTGCCTTTGCTGGTTACGACCTGCTCATGAAAGCTTATAAGGAAGCCATCGCCGAGAAGTACCGCTTCTTCACCTATGGTGACGCAATGCTGATTATATAAACAGCAACGCACTCACCTTGGCGGGATTCAAAGCCCATTCGTAAGTGTAGGCTTTGTCGGCAACCTCTTTGTCATCGACAAGGGTGAGTTGCTGCGCTTCACGTTTCAAATCGAGAAGTTGTCCGATGGACAACTTCTCTTTTAGATGCTGCAGCAAAGCCTCGACGCTCTTCAGGTCGGCATTGGCAGCGATTTGGCCCATGAAAGGCATCTCTAACCAATAGATCTCACGTGCCGCGACATCCAACACACCAAACACCAGACCCTTCGAGAGATTGGCCTCGCTGATGCGTACCATGTGCTGCACCGTGGATGGGTCGTAGGCCACACCCGTCTGTTCAGAGATCTTCATGGGATAGGCGGAGTTCATCCAGCCGACCACCAGATTGGGTGACAGGGTTCCATTGGAATAAGCGTTGCAGGCAAAGGTAACGTATTTGGCGCCCGACGCCTCCAGTTCCGACAACGTCAGCTCGATGTATTCAGCCGTGCCCACCTTATCAGGGATGCTGCGGATGTCGCCCGAGTGCTTGGCACCAGGAGCCACCAGGTTGTAATAGGCACATTCCGTCACCCGACCGTCGGTCAATGCGATGCGACAGCTCAAATCCATGTCGAGATGCTGGGCGGGCAGGTCTTTGCCCCATTGCATAAACAGTCTGACGGCGTCGCCTTCCACATGGAAACGCGTCCCCTGCAAGGCGCAGGCGGTATCTTGGATGGTCGCCGAGCGGTCTCCGATGCTGACGGGAATGTCGTATAATGCGGAGTCGATATAGATAGTCTTGGATGCCGTCGTCTTCTGTGCAAAACGTCGACGCATCGTATTGGCATACAAGTCGTTGACGGCTTTTGCCATAGCCTTGCGCTCATCCTCACTATAGAGGACCAGCAACTTGTTGGGTTCCAACCTTACTGTGCCACCTGTGATGGGACGGGCCAGACGCTCACGCTCCACATCGAAATAGGCCTCGGCAGCATTGCCTAACGAAAGCACCAAACGGGCAGGCAACAGGTCGACAACGCTATCAAATGCCTTTAAGGTGTCGTCCTTACCAAAACGCAACATCGTGGCAAAGAGGCAACGGGCAAACATCCCCGGACGTTGCTGAAGCATGGCAAGGGTCTCCTCGGCATCGTTGTTCCTTTGGGCAACATCAAGTCGGCCCATCCAAGTGACATACTGCTCGGTATAGAAGACATCCAAAATCTCGGCCAGACGTTCGAAGCCCTTCTTCCGTGAATATTCGCCCAACCTGAGGGCATGTATCATCTGAACCCACATATTGCGCTTAGGGTTCATGTTCTCCGCCGCCCGCTGGGCCGACATAGGTACGGAATTAAGCCAAACCGCCACCGTGCGACACATCTTGCGGCCATATTTCAGCTTCAGCTCCTGACGTTTCTGCTCAGCTGCTTCCTCACTCTTGTCGGCAGGCAGCCAATGGTGGGCATGGGCCTTTCTGGCGCGCTCCACCAGATACTTCGGCTCGATGACTTGAACAAGCCCCGTCTTCTCATACCACAGATACCGCAAGATGTCGGCAGGTGTGGTGAGGAGTGCGGTCGCCTTGTCGCCTTCGCCTTTGTCGATAAGGCTCTTCACTACGACCATACAAGTCTCCTTCATCGGTATGGAGACGCCATCAGGCAAAGCCATCACGGTGAGCAATAGTTTCAGGGAGTCAAGCTGGGTGGCATCCAAGGGTGCAGGTGAAGTCAGCAACGACAAGAAGACCTTCTCCATGTCGTCCATATTGAAAAGCCGCAGTTCCTTCAGCTTGCTGCCTTGACCGTGATAGACGAAATTGGCGGTGTGGAAAGGCGTGCCGCAAAACGGGCACCCGTTGTAGCGCTCCAAAGGGAATGTCCCTTCGGGAATCAGGTGACCGCAGGGCAAGGTCGTGCCTTTGAAGCCAGCCTCCTCACCAAAGACATTGGCCAACAGGGTGATCACATGGTCGGCGAAGGTCTCGCCCGTTGGTACGTCCCAACCTTTCACCAAAGGCATCCAGTTGAGGTTGACACCCAAAGCCTCATTGACCAAAGTGGTGATGTCGGCCAACTGGTTGGCAGAGGCTTTCGACAAGGCATGGAGCAACTCCTCGCTCATACAATACCCGTTTTCACGCAGACGGGTTACAAATGCCATCACATAGGCTGTAGGTTGGTAATTGTCAGTCTGTTGCAACTTATCGACTGACAAAAAAATTGCCCTATAACGCAGGGCAACTTTTTGAAAAACTTGTTCGTTCATCGTTCAAGTGTTTAATAAGGCAATGGTGAAGCTAAAACCATAGTCCGAAGACTGTACTAGATGTGAAGTAAGCCTCACTTGGGCCTTTATTAGCCGCAAAGATACATCTTTTCACAAACAATCGTATGCTTTTCACTAAAAAAATAGCCGTTCAACCTCAAAAAAATGTATTTTTGCGCTCAAAATTGAAATTAACTATCACTATGAATCAAGAAGACTTCTTTAAAAAGATAACCGCTCATGCGAAGGAATATGGTTTTATCTTCCCTTCGAGCGAGATTTATGACGGACTTTCAGCCGTTTACGACTACGGCCAGAACGGCGTGGAGCTGAAGAAGAACATCCGCGAATACTGGTGGAAGGCCATGGTGCAGATGCACGAGAACATCGTCGGCATCGACGCCGCCATCTTCATGCACCCCACCACCTGGAAGGCCTCGGGCCACGTCGACGCCTTCAACGACCCGCTCATCGACAACCGCGACAGCAAGAAACGCTACCGCGCCGATGTGCTCGTCGAGGACTACATGGCCAAGATCGAGGAGAAGATTAATAAAGAGGTGGAGAAAGCCCGCAAGCGCTTCGGCGACGCCTTCAACGAGGAGCAGTTTGTGACCACCAACCCGCGCGTGCTCGAACACAAGGCCAAGATTGAGGAAATTAGCCATCGCCTGTATGGTGCCATGGAGCGTAACGACCTCGACGCCATCAAGCAGCTCATTCTCGACCTGGAGATCG
>CAMYYV010000132.1 GCA_947303625.1 uncultured Bacteroidales bacterium
TGCCGCCAACCGCAACATCATGGTCGACCCGAAAGAAATCGACTATATCATCCTCTCCCACGCCCACATCGACCACAGCGGCCTCATCCCCTATTTCCACAAATTGGGGTTCAAAGGAGAAGTCATCTGTACCCCGGCCACCAAAGACCTGTGCAGCATCATGCTCCCCGACACAGGCTTCATCCAAGAAAGCGATATGGAATGGTTCAACAAGAAACGGCGTAAACAAGGACTGCCCGCCTTGCAGCCCATCTATACTGAGAAAGACGCCCGTGCCTGTTTGGACCTCTTCGTGACGGTGAGCTACAACCGCTACCTCTACCTCGACAACAACATCAAGGTGAAGTTCAACAATACGGGCCACCTGCTCGGCAGCGGCTGTGCCATCCTCGAAATCGACGAGGGCGGCAAGATGACCCGCATCGCTTACACAGGCGATATCGGGCGTAAGCAGAACTACCTGCTGCGCTCGCCAGAGCCTTTCCCGCACTGCGACTACCTCATCACCGAGGCCACCTACGGCAACCGCCTCCACAGCGACCGCGCCAACGCGGAACAACAGCTACTGGAAATCATCTACCACACCTGCGTCGAGAAACGCGGCAAACTCATCATCCCGTCATTCGCCGTCAGCCGCACGCAAGAGATCGTGTATCTGCTGAACAACTTCTACAGCCAAGGCAAGCTGCCTGAGAAGATTCCGGTCTACGTCGACAGTCCTCTGGCCGTCAACGCCACCGAGATCTTCCGCATGTATGCCGACCTCTTCAACGACAACGTGAAGGACATGATTGAATACAATCCCGACCCTTTCGGATTCAACGGGCTCACCTTCATTCGCGACATCAACCAGTCGAAGGCGTTGAATGCCACCAAGCAGCCTTGCATCATCATCTCGGCATCGGGCATGATGGAAGCCGGACGTGTGAAGCACCATATCGCCAACAGCATCGAGAACCCCAACAACACCATCCTCGCCATCGGCTACTGTGCTCCGACCACCTTAGGCGCCAAGCTCCTGGCCGACCCCAAGCCGCAAACCATCTCCATCTTTGGCCTGGAACACCCAGTGCTGGCTGACATATACGAAATCGACGCCTTCAGCGGCCATGGCGACTACACTGAGATGATCGATTACCTCAGCTGCCAAGACCCGAGCAAGGTGAAGAAGACCTTCATCGTACACGGCGATCCTGAAGCGCAAGACTTCTACAAACGTCAGTTGCGCAAGGCGGGGTGGGACAACATTTTCATCCCCGAACCTGGAGAAGAATTCGAACTAAAATAAACCATAACAGCAACATAAAAATCGCATCATGTTTTGTCCGAATTGTGGGCAAGAGATCCAAGGCAACACCAAGTTTTGCCCCAACTGCGGAACGCCCATCGCACCCATCAGTGCGGAACCGCAACCCGAACCGACCCCCGAACCCGAACCGGAGCCGATTCCTGAACCCTCTCCTGAACCCGAGCCTATCGTAGAACCTACTCCTGAGCCGGAACCCGAGCCAGAGCCCAACCCTGTTCCCGAACCAGAGCCCCTCGAAGAGCCCAAGGAAGAACAGCCCAAAGAAGATGGGGCGCAGCCCGACTCGATGGAGAAGACCCTCGCGCTGGAAGCATACCTGGGTCTCCTCGTGCTGGCGCCGCTGTTCGGAGCCAAGAAGTCGAAATTTGTCAGGTTCCATGTCAACCAAGGCATCATCCTTTGTGCCATTGGGATTATCCTATCGATACTGATAAGTTTCAATTCCATCATCATGGCGGCCGTCTTTTCCATCGCCATCAGAGTCATCCTTGGACTCTTCAACGGCGTATACGGACTGGCCTTGTGCGGTGTCATTGCCTTATGCGTCCTCGGCATCATCAATACCGTCAAAGGCAAGATGAAAGCATTGCCCATCATCGGCAAATTCAAGATCCTTAAATAAAGCGAGATTGGCATAAAGCCGACCCGTTGTCAAGAGGAGAAGGATTTCTGTATTTTTCGGTACGGAGTTCTTTTCCTCTTTACATTTTTAGTATTTTTGCAAAAATTTTCCACAATGGCACAAAAACCCAGCATTCCCAAAGGCACACGCGACTTCCTGCCCGAAGTCATGGTGCGCCGCAATTATATCTTCGACACCATCAAAAACGTATTCAAACGCTTTGGTTTCCAACCGATTGAAACCCCTTCAATGGAAAACCTCAGCACCCTGCTTGGCAAATACGGCGACGAGGGCGACAAGCTCCTCTTCCGTGTGCTCAACTCGGGCGACTTCATGAGCGGCGTGGAACAAAACGGCGAGCCGCTTGAGTCACTCAAGCTGGCAAGCAAAATCAGCGAGAAAGGCCTGCGTTATGACTTGACTGTGCCTTTCGCAAGGTTCGTCACCATGTACCGCGACCAAATCGCTTTCCCCTTCAAACGTTACCAGATCCAACCCGTGTGGCGTGCCGACCGTCCTCAGAAAGGACGTTACCGTGAGTTCTGCCAGTGCGACGTCGACATTATCGGAAGCAACTCCCTCTTGAACGAGGCCGAACTGGTGCAGATTGTCGACGAGGTGTTCGGTGCCTTGAAGATCAGCGTCACCCTGAAGATCAACAACCGCAAAGTATTGGCGGGCATCGCTGAATACATCGGCAAACCCGACGCTTTGGTGGACATCACCGTGGCCATCGACAAGTTAGACAAAATCGGCATCGACGCTGTCAACGCGGAGCTCGCCGAGAAGGGACTGGAGCAAGCCGCCATCGACAAGCTGCAGCCCATCCTCTTCATGAAGGGCGACACCCGAGAGAAGCTGAGTCAACTGAAGCCTTTGCTTGACAATGAAGTCGGCCAAAAAGGCATCGAAGAGTTAGAGATCCTGTTCGATTACATCGATGACATGGAACTCGGCATCAACACTGAACTCGACCTCACTCTCGCCCGTGGCCTGAACTACTACACCGGCGCCATCTTCGAGGTGAAGGCCAACGACTTCGCCATCGGCAGCATCTCGGGCGGAGGTCGTTACGACAACCTCACGGGCATTTTCGGTCTGCCCAACGTCAGCGGTGTGGGCATCAGCTTCGGTGCCGACCGCATCTACGACGTGTTGGAAGGCCTCAACCTCTTCCCCGAGACCATGTCGGAAAGCACCAAGGTCATCTTCCTCAACTTCGGCAAGAACGAGG
>CAMYYV010000133.1 GCA_947303625.1 uncultured Bacteroidales bacterium
CGGACACATCGAATGTGTCCGCTGACGGACGCACTCGGTGCGTCCCCACAATGACCGAAATCGATAGCATTAGGCGGAAAGAGGCCATCGCCATCCTCAACAGCCACCCCGAGCTCATCCCCGAACTGGCTGTCGAGCACCTGACCACTCAAAACAGTAACATTCCTTATGCCAAGGTCACCAAGGACATCCGCAAAGACAGCGTGTGGATGGCGGCATTGAAGGCACAGGCTTTCCTGCGCAGCGCCACAATGGATCAAATGCTGCATGCAGAGGTGGACCGCATTAAGGCGAACAAGCCGCTCTACAAAGACCAAAGTGAAGAAATCCAGTTTTCTCTCCAAGTCCAAGAAGAAGTCAGGCAACGCATCGAAAGGATCCCCAACCACGAGCAACTGATGGAGAGCATCCGCGAGAAAGCCATCAAGCAAAACAAGCTCCTTGAGAAAGCCATCGAAGACGACGCCATCTGGATTACCCGCGAAAAATACGGTCTCGACCATTGCCGCCTCATCGACAACCCTAACGCCGTGATTCCCATACCCTCTGACTATCAATTGAAATAATTACTAATTTTGCAACATAAAACGAACGACTGATATGGTATTCAGCAGCAACGTATTCCTTCTCTACTTCATGCCGGTTTTCTTCCTGGTGTATTTCATCCTGCCAAGGAAAGCCCGCAACTACTTCCTGCTGTTGGCCTCGTTGGTCTTTTACGCCTACGGCGCACCTGAGTTCATCATCCATCTTATCGTGTCCGTTATCGCCAACTTCTACTTGGTGCGATGGATGAACAAGACGGAGAAACCCAAGCTGAAGAAACTTCTCTGCGGCATCAGCATCGCCATCAGCATCGGGCTGCTGTTCTACTTCAAGTACGGCAACTTCACGATGAACAACCTCAACGCCGTGCTGGGCTGGACGGGATTCAGAAGCCTCACCTGGACCAAGATCCTGCTACCTATCGGCATCTCGTTCTTCTCATTCCAAAGCGTCACCTACACCTTGGACACCTACCGCAAAGTGAACGAGCCGATGGACAAGCTGAGCGACTACATGCTTTATATCGTCATGTTCCCGCAGCTCATCGCTGGCCCCATCGTGCGCTACTGCGACATCGCCGACCAGATCCGCAACCGCGAGTCACTCTATACCGACCGTTTGCACGGCTTCTACCGTTTCGTCATCGGTCTGGCCAAAAAGGTGCTCATCGCTGACGTCATCGGCTTCCAAGTCGACCAAGTGTTGGGACCTTCCAACTATGACGTGCTGACCTCGGCCCAGCTTGCCGACATCGCCAACAAGATTGCCACCATCGACTCAACCACGGCATGGATCGCCATCTTCGCCTTCACCTTCCAAATCTACTTCGACTTCGCTGGCTACAGCGACATGGCCATCGGTCTCGGCCGCATGATGGGGTTCAAGTTCCCTGAGAACTTCGACAATCCGTATGTTTCCACCACGATTTCAGAGTTTTGGCGTCGCTGGCACCAGACCTTCAGCGTGTTCATCAAGAACTACCTCTACTTCCCCTTGGGCGGCAGCCGCGTGAAGACCGAGGCGCGCAAATACTTCAACCTCTGGTTCTGCTTCCTCATCAGCGGCTTGTGGCATGGCGCAGCATGGAACTTCGTCGTGTATGGCGCCTTGCAAGGCATCTTCATCTGTGCCGACAAACTCTTCCTGAAGAAGTTCAACGAAAAGATCGGGCGGATCCCGACAGTGTTCTTCACCTTCCTCATCATCGTGTTGACGCGCTGCTTCTTCCGCATCGAGCGCATCGACCTGTCGTGGCTCTTCATCAAGCGCCTCTTCGCCTTCGACTTCGCCCCATTCCACTTCAGCGACAACCCGCACCTCTACGTCACCATGCTTGTGGCGGCCTTCTTCTCGTTCTTCACCCTCTCGAAGTTTGGCCTCAAGGTGCAGGACAAGGTCTACTTCACCGAGTACAACAAGTGGCAGCATATCGTGGCCTTCGTGGTCAGCATTTGCGCCTTCGTCTTCTGCCTCGGCGCGTTGAACGCCAGCGGTTTTAGTCCCTTCATTTACTTTAGGTTCTGATGAAAAACCGCATTTGCACCATATTATGCCTGCTCACGATGTTGGGATTTGCCACGATGTTTGTGCAAGCCCAATGGAGGCCCTTCAAACTCAAACCCTTGCAAGGCTTCACTCCCGTTGTGGAAAAGCCTGAGTTTTCCGTCGATAGCTTCGCCTCGTGTGTCTACCAAAATAATATGGAGCAATACATCAGCGACAACTTCGGCTTCCGCGAGTTCTTCATCAGAGTCTATAATCAGTTCGACTATTCGTGTTTTCGCAATATCACCAACGACAACATCATTGAAGGCGAGGACCGTGAGCTCTTCCTGAACATGTACCTTGACGACATCACCGGCAGGACGCTCTGGGATTACTACCCCAGCATAGAAGACGCCAAAGCCGATGCCAGAAAAAACGTAGAGGAGACCAGGCGACTCATCGACACCCTCAAACAATTCGACATTGACTTCCTTTTCGTCTTTGCACCCTCCAAAACAGCAGTCTACCCTGAGAAGATGCCGCGACGCTATCGGGAACAGATATCGGACTTCTCATTGGAGGAATACTACATCGAGCTGTTCAAAGAACAAGACCTTCCTCATATCGACTTCCTCAACTATTTCAAGGCCATCAAGGATACCGTCACCTATCCGCTCTATACCCGCACTGGTACCCATTGGGCCGAGTCAACCATCCCCTTCGTGGCTGATTCTATCTTGAGAAAGATTGAAGCCATCACCGGCGAAGACCTGGCAGAAATCCGCTATGTGGACCCAAACATCACCAGAAGATATTCCGAAATCGATGCCGAACTGGAAGCCAACATGAACCTCCTGTTCCCCTACCCCAAGCCAGCCTTGCCTCAACCCATCGTCGAGCTCAGCGACACCGTCACAAAAGACCGTCCCAACCTGCTCGTTATCGGCGACAGCTATGCCAACCAACTCGTCTTTTCCTCATTCGGGAAAGCCTTCAACAACTGGGACTGGTGGGCCTACAACCGCGACATCCATT
>CAMYYV010000134.1 GCA_947303625.1 uncultured Bacteroidales bacterium
CGTCCGCGCCGAGGTCAACAAGCTGATGAAGGACTATCCGCTCTTCGCTTGGTAATCACAATTGACACCTTTATTAATGGTCGCTCCATTCGGGGCGGCCATTATTTTTGTCCCAAAACAAAGAAAATAGTTTTTGATTGCCGAAAAACCTCTATCTTTGCATCCCGTATTTTTAATTCCTAGGCAGTATGAAAACCACCAAAAAATACGGGTTCGACAACGAAAAATACCTCAAAATCCAGTCGGAACACATCAAGGACCGCATTGCAAAATTCGGCGACAAACTGTATCTCGAATTCGGCGGTAAACTCTTCGACGACTTCCACGCCAGCCGCGTGCTGCCTGGCTTCCAACCCGACAGTAAGCTGAAAATGCTCTCTCAACTCATCGATGTGGCAGAGATTATTATTGTTATCAGTGCCGTCGACATTGAGAAGAACAAGGTGCGCGGCGACTTGGGCATCACTTACGATGTGGATGTGTTGCGCCTGCGCGAGGAGTTCATGAATCGTGGTTTCATGGTGAGTTCAGTGGTGGTGACGCACTACAACGGCCAGGCCAGCACCGATGCTTATCGCAAGCGTCTGGAGCGCATGGGCATCAAGGTGTATTACCATCGCATCATCGAAGGCTATCCCAACAACGTTGCCCTCATCGACTCGGAGGAAGGCTTTGGCCGCAACGACTATGTGGAAACCACGCGCCCATTGGTGGTGGTCACAGCACCAGGCCCGGGAAGCGGCAAGATGGCCGTCTGCCTCAGCCAACTCTATCACGAGAACAAGCGCGGCATCAAGGCGGGCTATGCCAAATTTGAGACCTTCCCTGTGTGGAACCTGCCGCTGAAGCATCCTGTCAACGTGGCCTACGAAGCTGCCACCGCCGACCTCAGCGACGTGAACATGATTGACCCGTTCCATCTGGAAGCCTACGGCAAGACAGCAGTCAATTACAACCGCGATATTGAGATTTTCCCTGTGCTCAATGCCATCTTCGAGAGCATCTACGGCGAGAACCCCTACAAGTCCCCGACCGATATGGGTGTCAACATGGTGGGCTACTGCCTCAGCGATGACGCGGTTTGCTGCGAGGCCTCCAAGCAGGAAATCATCCGTCGTTACTATGCTGCACTCTGCAATTTGGCCAACGGTAAAGGCTCTGAAAACGAGGTGAATAAGATTGCCTTGCTGATGAAGCAAGCCAAAATCAGCACGGCTGACCGCAAGACTACGATTGCCGCGAAAGAACGGAAAGAGAAGGAAGGTGCTGCCGCTGCCGCCATCGAACTGGAAGACGGCACCATCATCACGGCACATACCAGTGCTTTGCTCGGTCCCAGCGCAGCCTTGATTCTGAACGCTACCAAACATATTGCAGGCATTCCGCATGAGGTGAAACTCATCCCGCAAGCCATGATCGAGCCCATTCAGAAGACAAAGGTCAGTTTGCTGCATGGCAACAATCCGCGTTTGCACACCGACGAAGTGCTTGTGGCCCTTTCGATGCTTAGCTTATGGGACGAAAACTGCAAGAAAGCCTTGGAACATTTGCCCCAACTCAAAGGTTGTCAAGTGCATAGCACGGTGATGCTCAGTGAAGTAGACCAAAAGATTTTCAAGAAACTGGGCATCGACTTGACCTGCGATCCTGTGGCGAAGAAATAGCTCAATACGCCCGTATTGCCCTCACATAATACTCCTGCGTCTTCACCGCATCGCTGATGACTATTTTGTCATCTTGCAAGCGCACAGCTGCCACACCACGTGTGCCTGTCTCGGTACTTGACCAGTAGATCTTGTCCTCCAAAGTCGGACACCCTAAACTGTCTAAAGTGGTATTCACAACCTCTTGATTCATCAGTAAATAACGCATTTCCGTGGTCGAAGGCACATACCATTGCCTGTGATTAATGAGCCTATGAGGATAATGGACGAGATTCCAAGTGTTTCTCTGATAACTCCAGTCAATCGCTGGGAAATTATTAAGGTCGTAATTGGCCGTCACGATATTGGTATTGTTCCAGCCGTCGTAAGGGTTGGTAGCCCCCGTCTCACAAACAAGATGGGCTGGGTCACACCAAGGCAAAACAACTTCTTCAAGACTGACCATCAGTCCGTTATGAGCACCGATAGTATAAAAGACCACCCCTTCTAAAGTGTCGTTTTTGAAATAATCACCGACCTTGTATGTGGGTTGATTGGGTACATGTGGCTCACCGCCTTGCGGGTTTTCTGGCTTCTGGCAAGAGACAAGAGCGTATAGAAAAACTATGAAATACAAGGCTCGCCTCATATACCGAGCGAGATATTCAAACCTTTGGCGGTGTTCACCAAGTCGCTGTCGATGGTGACGAGGTTGGGCTTGGAGATAGCTTCTTTGAGCGAGACGGCCACCAAATCGGGATGATGATAGGCTACCATCTGACCAAACTGCTTGTTGAGCACCATCTCGAAAGCCTTCACGCCGAACTCAGCCGACAAAACACGGTCGTAGGCAATCGGCACACCTCCGCGCTGCAAGTGACCGAGTGTGGTCTCGCGCATGTCGTGAGTAAAGCCTGCCGCCTTCATCTCCTCGATGAAACGACGACCGATGCCACCCAGTTTCTTATTCTCGTAGCCGACTTCAGTGCTGATTTCATACACCTGTTGGCCATCCTTCGGACGCGCACCTTCCGAAGCCACCACAACAGCAAAGCCGCGGTCGTGGTTGAAACGACGTTCCAAGCGCTCCTTCACGATGTTGATGTCATACGGGAACTCTGGCAAGAGGCATACCTCTGCCCCACCCGCGATGGCACTATGCAAGGCAATCCAACCCGCATCGCGACCCATAACTTCGAGAACGAAGACGCGGTTGTGCGA
>CAMYYV010000135.1 GCA_947303625.1 uncultured Bacteroidales bacterium
ACAATCTTCGTCTCTTTGGCGACTATTCGGGCGGCGGTTTGGGTGTTCCTAATGGGGGCGTTTTGCCCAACGGCTGGTCCTATCGTTTCAGTGTAACGCGTACCATTGCCCTTGACGGACAGAATTACGAAAACGGTGTGCCGCCCGATACGCGCGTTATTCTCGACCCCGCCTGCACCGCCCAAGGCATTGACAACGTGATTGAGACGGCAGCAGACTGGATTATGCAATAACATTGTCATTGTCTGTGTCTCGCAGACAAAGTAATCCTTTTTTCGTCTGCGAGACGCAGACAAGGACAATGTGTTGCGAGATACAGAAGACGATATTTTTCTTCATTTTTGCAATAAATAAGAATTGTTGCCGTTAAAGTGGCAAATTGACACATTAAAGTTAGTTCTATGAAACCTTCATTTTTCTGCCGATGGTTTATTGCCATCGGCTTCATGTTGACATGTGTGCCTGCACTCGCTCAGAAGCGGACGATCAGCGGCTACGTGATGGATGCCGCCAGCAAGGAGACGCTCATCGGAGCCACCGTCTTCGACAAAAACTCAGGGAAAGGCTGTGCTACAAATAGTTACGGCTTCTACACATTGACCTTGGACCAAGGTCAAGTGGACTTGCAAATCTCTTACGTAGGCTATTCACAACAGAACCGAACCATCGACCTAAAAGAGAACCTCAACCTCAATTTCGCGCTCGAAACCAATACAACCTTAGATGAAGTGGTGGTGGAAGGCACACGTGCCACCGTGAGCGCGCGCAGTCCGCAGATGAGTGTGGTGGAGTTGCCCGTGCAGCAGATTAAAAGCATCCCCACCCTGTTTGGCGAGGCGGACGTGCTGAAAGCCATACAGCTGCTGCCAGGCGTGCAGAACGGCTCGGAAGGCTCGGCCGGCATGTACGTGCGCGGCGGTGGCCCCGACGAGAACCTACTGCTCCTCGATGGCGTACCTGTCTACAATGTCAACCACATGATGGGTTTCTTCTCCGTCTTTAATCCCGATGCCTTGAAGAACGTCACCTTGTATAAAGGCAGTTTTCCGGCGCATTTCGGAGGACGTCTCTCATCGGTGGTTGACGTTCGCATGAAAGAAGGCGATATGCAGCAATATCATGGCAACGTCAGTGTAGGATTGATTTCGTCGAAACTCAACTTCGAAGGTCCTATCGTAAAGGACAAGCTCTCATTCAACCTCTCCTTCCGCCGCACCTACAGCGACCTGCTGATGAAGCCCGCCCTCTGGATTGCACGACGCTACCAGGATGACATGAGCAAACTCAAGGCTGGATACTATTTCTATGACTTCAATGGCAAGCTCAACTGGAAAATCTCCGACAAGGACCGTCTTTATCTGAGCTTCTATTCGGGTGACGATGCCATCTATTTCGGAGTGAAATATAGGGATTATGCTTATGACGACACCCAATATACCGACAATATGGGCCTCAACTGGAAATGGGGCAACAAGGTGTCGGCCCTCCGTTGGAACCATGTCATGTCGCAGCAACTCTTCATGGATGCTTCGATTAATTACACACAATACCGCCATAACCTCGGCATGGAAATCAAAGAGGAGGCGAGCTATCTGAATTACCAAAATGTTGTCTTTAACGCCTACAATATGGCCTACAAGTCGGGTATCAACGACCTGACCGCCAAGGTCGACTTCGACTACACGCCCTTGCCGAACCACGAAATCCGTTTCGGTGGTAGCTACACCTACCACCAGTTTCGTCCCGAGGTGCAGTCGCTGAAAATCACTAGCGGCGAATTCAATGTCGACACCATCGTCGGCTCTTCCAATGTCTTTGCCCATGAGACCGCTCTTTATGCTGAGGACAACATGACCTTGGGCGACATCTTCCGCGTGAACGCAGGGTTGCATTACTCCACCTTCACCGTCGAAGGCAAGACCTATCAAAGCGTGCAACCCCGTCTCAGCACCAGTGTGATGTTGGCCTCCAACCTCTCGCTTAAGGCGGGCTATGCCTATATGACGCAATATGTTCATCTGCTCTCCAATAGTAGCTTGAGCCTGCCTACCGACCTCTGGGTGCCCGTAACGAAAAACATTGTCCCGATGAATGCCCATCAAGTGTCGCTGGGTGCTTTCTATGAGTTGCCGCGTCTGTTCGACATTTCGCTCGAAGGCTATTACAAGACCATGGACAACCTCGTGGAATACAAAGACGGTGCTTCTTTCTTCGGCTCGTCAGAGACTTGGGAAAACAAGGTATGTCTTGGCAAAGGTTGGGCATACGGCGTGGAGTTTCTCGTGCAGCGCAGCTTCGGTAAGACCACGGGCTGGGTAGGATACACTTGGGCGCACGCCAAACGACAGTTCGACCGCGAAGGCATGACCATCAACGAGGGCAAAGTGTTTCCTGCCAAATACGACCGTCGCCACGACCTCAGCATCACCGTGCAGCATAAGTTCAGCGACCGCTTCGATCTGAGCGGTACCTGGGTTTTCAGCAGCGGCAACTGCGGCACCCTTGGCACCCAGATTTACGAAGGTCTACCCGACTGGGATTACATCCCTCAGATTCAAGCTCTCGAGCGCAACAACTTCCGCATGGGCAATTATCACCGCCTCGACGTGAGCATGAACTTCCATAAACAGAAAAAACACGGCATCCGCACCTGGAACCTCAGCGTCTACAATGCCTACAACCACAATAATCCGTTCTTGGTGTATACGAGTTACGGCTTCGACGAAAATACCCATCAAGAGAAGAAAGTCCTGATGCAGGCCAGCCTGTTCCCGATTATTCCTTCGGTTAGTTATAGCTTTAAATTCT